>DAHXNE010000078.1 GCA_027366635.1 Gammaproteobacteria bacterium
GGCATCGGCCAGGTCCACCGCATCCTGACCCGCCGCACCTACATGGGCGAGCATGAGTTCAACAAGCGGTCCAAGTCCAAAGAGTTGAAGCCAGTCAGCGAGATCGTCGTCGTGCCGGTGCCGCCGATCATCGACAGCGAGACCTTCGACGCGGTACAGGCGCTGCTCAAGGCCCGTCATCCCAGGGTGACGCCATCCGCCGTCATCAGCGGCCCGACCCTTCTTACCGGCCTGATCCACTGCGCCAAGTGCGGCGGGGCCATGACCATCCGCACCGGCAAGGGTGGACGCTATCGTTACTACGCCTGCTCCATGAAAGCCCGCCAGGGGCCGACGGCTTGCGAGGGCATGGCGGTGCCGATGGACAAGCTGGACGATCTTGTCGCCAGCCACCTGGAGGAGCGTCTGCTCCAGCCCGAGCGGCTTGAGACCATCCTAGCCACGGTGCTCGACAGGAGGCAGGAGCGATCCGAGCGCCAGCACGAGCATATCGCCGAGCTGAACAGGCGCGCGGCGGAGTCGGAAGCCCGCCTCAAGCGCCTCTACGACGCCATCGAATCGGGCATCGCTGATCTGGACGACCCGGCCGCTCAAGGACCGCATCAACGGCCTCAAGGCCATCCGCGATCAGGCGAAGGCCGACGCCGAGCGCGCCCAGGCCATGCTCCAGAACTCAGGGGGCAAGGCGGTCACGCCGCAGATGCTCAGTAAGTTTGCCCGCGCCGCGCGCCAGCGTATCAGGCTTGAAGGAGGCGGCTACTGCCGTGACCATCTTCGCGCGCTCGCCCAGCGTGTCGAGGTCGCCGATGGCGAGGTCCGCATCATGGGATCGAAGTCTCGGTTGCTCCAGGCGCTTGTGGCGAACGGTAGCGTGAACTCAGTGCCCACTCAGGGACTGGAGTGGCGGAGAGAGAGGGATTACTCGGCCCTCCTGGGCCTCGCCCCTGCGGGGCCGCGGCTACGCCGCGTTCAAAATCGCTCCAGGCGATTTTGTCGAACCTGAGGGTTCGTCCACGCTTCCCTGCTCCGCTGGCCTTCTTGGGGCCCCGCAGACAGGACCCCAAGAAGGCCAGTGGCGGAGAGAGAGGGATTCGAACCCTCGAAGGGCTTTTGACCCTTACACCCTTAGCAGGGGTGCGCCTTCGACCACTCGGCCATCTCTCCGCGTTCGTTTCATTCGATCCCGCCCAGGCACGACTCCCGTGAGGCCGGTGCCCATTCGTCCCGAGTTGGACGCGAACCCAGAACGTCCCGGCGTGGTTGGGCCCCGCCAGGAGGAGCGCATGATACCGAATTAGACCAGAGTTGGCCCTGCGTCGAGCGGTTCCTGACCGCACACGCAGGACCTCGGTCCCGCAGGACGTTCTCCGGTTCGCGCAATCTTTACGGCCGGACGGGTCTCTCGGCCGCGCGAGCGGCGTCGCAGATCCGCTCCACGCGCTTTACGTTCCGCCCTTTCGGCGGCAGAGGCTTTCGCCCCGCTACTATTTTATCGGGCTTCGCGACCCGATGCATCGTCCGGACAAAATCGTAGGTACCGGCCAACGCCCCGCTGCGCGGCAATTTAAACCGCCGGGTGCGCGCATCCCGATGCGCCCTTGCGCGCGCACCGAGGCATGGGTTGGCCGGACACCAGCCGGGCTCAGAGCACCACGTCCTTCACGGTCGAGCCCGCCTCGCTTTCAGCGGGCTCGCGCTGCGGGTCCTGGCCCGGATGGTGCCCCGCGGCGGACTGCTGCTTCTCTCGCTGGATGCGCCGGAAGATCTCCTCTCGGTGAACCGCAACGCTCTTCGGCGCCTGGATTCCGACCCGAACCTGATTGCCCTTGACGCCGAGCACGGTGACCGACACCTCGTCGCCGATCATCAGCGTCTCCCCCACTCGCCTGGTCAAAATGAGCATGGCCCGACCTCCTCCTCCCAAGCCACTCTACACCCTTTGAAACAGATCGGACCGGAATGTCAAGCCGTTTTCGAGCTGCTCAGCCGACGGCTCACCCAGTCGGGGACGTCGGCCAGCGCTGACTCCAACGCAGCCGCATTGGTACCCCCGGCCTGGGCAAAATCGGCACGACCACCGCCCCGGCCGCCCAGGCGGCTCGCGATCTCCCCCACGAGCTCACCAGCCTTCAGGCGCCCCGTCTGGTCAGCGGTGACGCCCGCCACCAGCACGACCTTCTCCGGGCCTTGCACCGAGGCCAGAACGATCACGGCGGATTTGAGCGCTTCCTTGAGCCGATCGACCGCGCCCCGCAACGTGACGGCGTCGGCGTCGGGGATCTGCGCGGCGAGAACCTTGATGCCCTGCACGTCCTGCGCGCCCGCGGCCAGATCGGCGCCCTGGCCGCTCGCCAACCGGTCCTTGAGCGTGCGGACCTCGCGCTCCACCTGCCGGATCCGCTCGAGCGACTCACGCACCCGGTCCTTCAGATCCTCGCGCGAGCCGCGCACTAGCTGTGCGAGCTCCTTCAGCAACGTGTCGTTCTGCTCCACGAACTCGATGGCGCCCTCTCCGGTGATCGCCTCGATTCGGCGCACGCCCGAGGCAACGCCGCTTTCGCTGACGATCTTGAACAAGCCGATGTCGCCGGCGCGCTGCACGTGAGTGCCGCCGCACAGCTCGATCGAGAAGTCGCCGATTCGCAGTACTCGCACGTCCTTGTCGTATTTCTCCCCGAACAGGGCCATCGCCCCCGTGGCGAGCGCTTTCTCATAGTCCATCACCCGGGTTTCCGCCGGCGCATTGGCCCGGATCTGCGCATTCACCAACCGCTCGATGGCCGCGAGTTGCGCACCCGTCACCGGCTGCGGATGCGAGAAATCGAATCGCAACCGGTCGGGCGCGACCAGCGAGCCCTTCTGCTGGACATGCGTGCCGAGCGTCTTGCGCAGCGCCGCGTGCAGCAGGTGGGTCGCGGAGTGATTGAGCGCCGTGGCGTGCCGACGAGCGCCGTCCACCGCGGCATCAAGCGTGTCTCCCACCCGGATACGGCCCTCGTTGAGGCGGCCGACATGCGCGTAGCCGGCACCGTGTTTGATCGTATCCTCCACGTCGAAGCGCACGTCGGTGGCTGTCAGCGAGCCCGTATCGCCGACCTGGCCGCCCGACTCGGCGTAGAACGGCGTACGATCGAGCACCACCTCGGCGCGATCGCCGGCCGTGATCTGCTCCACCGACGCACCATCCTTCAGCAGCGCCACGACACGCCCCTCGGCCGTGAGCGTCGCATAGCCTTCAAACGTCGTACGTGTGTCGATGGCCGCGACGCCGCGCAGATCGACGCCGAACTTGCTTGCCTCCTGGGAGCGGCGCCGCTGAGTCTCCATGGCGGCATCGAATCCGGCCTGATCGAGGGCGAGACCCCGCTCGCGCGCAATGTCCGCGGTCAGATCGGCCGGGAAGCCGTACGTGTCGTAGAGCTTGAAGACCACCTCGCCCGGGATCACCACTGCGGCTCCGGCGGCAGCGCCGGCGGACAGTCCCGCGATCACCTCATCGAGCAGTGCCATGCCCTTGACCAAGGTTTCGGCAAAGCGCTCCTCCTCGCGGGCGAGCACCCGCTCGGCCTGGGCCCGGCCCGCGGTGAGCTCCGGATACGCCCCGCCCATTTCCTGCTCGAGCACCGCCACCAGCTTGTAAAAAAACGGCTCCTCGATGCCGAGCTTGTAGCCGTGGCGGACGGCGCGACGAATAATTCGCCGCAGCACATAGCCTCGGCCCTCGTTGGAGGGCAGCACGCCATCGATCACCAGGAAGGTACACGCCCGAATGTGGTCGGCGATGACCCGCAGCGAGCTCGAGCTCAGATCCGAGGTGCCCGCGAGTTTTGCCGCCGCCGCGATCAGGCTGCGAAACAGATCGATGTCGTAGTTGGAATGCACGCCCTGCAGCACCGCCGCGATCCGCTCCAGCCCCATGCCGGTGTCGACCGAGGGCTTGGGTAACGGGCTGAGCGTGCCGTCCGCGGCCCGATCGAACTGCATGAACACCAGGTTCCAGATCTCGACGAATCGGTCGCCGTCCTCATCGGCCGACCCGGGCGGCCCCCCGGGGATCCCGGCCCCGTGGTCGTAGAAGATCTCGCTGCACGGACCGCAGGGCCCGGTATCGCCCATGGCCCAGAAATTGGATTTCTCGCCCATGCGCGCGAAGCGCTCGGCCGGCACCCCGATCTCCCGCAGCCAAATATCGGCCGCCTCGTCGTCTTCGCGGTACACCGTCACCCACAGCCGGGCTGGATCGAGCTGCAGCGTCTCGGTGAGAAACGCCCACGCGAAACCGATGGCCTCGCGCTTGAAGTAGTCGCCGAAGGAGAAATTCCCCAGCATCTCGAAGAACGTGTGATGCCGAGCCGTGTAGCCGACGTTCTCGAGGTCATTGTGCTTGCCGCCAGCGCGCACGCAGCGCTGGCTGCTCGCGGCGCGCGTGAAATCGCGCTGCTCCTTGCCGAGGAAGACGTCCTTGAACTGCACCATGCCGGCATTGGTGAACAGCAGCGTCGGATCATTGCCCGGCACGAGCGAGCTCGAGGGCACGATGGCGTGGCCGCGGTTGCGAAAAAATTCGAGGAATGCGCGGCGCACATCAGCCGCGCCAAGATAGGGGGGTCGCGTCAAGGGTGTCAGTCCAGTTCGAGTTCGGCGCCAGTGGCCGCCCGGATATCATCCGATGAAAAGCCCCGATACTGCAAAAAACGGGCTTGGCGGGCCTTCTCGGCCCAGTCGACCGGGGGCGCGGCGCCGAACTTCCGCCGGCGCACTTGGCCGGCCAATGCCCGCCAATCCGGACCCGCCGCGAGCACCGCATCGATGAGCGCAGGCGCCGCTCCCTGCGCCCTCAGATCGCGGCCGATGCGCAGCGGCCCATGGCCGCGCTCCGCGCGATAGGCGACGAAGCGCTCGGCGCAGCGCGCATCGTCGAGCAGGCGCTCGGCGGTGAGCGCCAGGAGAACCTCCGCCGTGGCCGCAGCCTCGAATCCCCGGGCGCGCAGCTTCTCCCCGAGCTCGGCCCGCAAGTAGTCACGCCGCGCCAGCAGGGCCACCGCCGCAGCCCGGATGCTCTTCGGGTCGGCGCTCGATTCAGGCCGAAGCGGCAGCTTCGCCACTGCTGCGCGGCGGGCGGACCGGCAGCAGCCGGGCGCGCACCTCCGCCTCGATCTCCCGCGCCACTTCCGGGTTGCTCTGCAGGAAGACGCGCGCATTGTCCTTGCCCTGCCCGATGCGGTTGCCCTTGTACGAGTACCAGGCGCCGGACTTCTCGATGATCTGCTGGGCGCTCGCCAGATCGATGATCTCCCCTTCGCGTGAGATTCCAAGTCCGTACATGATCTCGAACTCCGCCTCGCGGAACGGCGGAGCCACCTTGTTCTTGACCACCTTGACGCGCGTCATGTTGCCGACCACTTCGTCGCCGTTCTTGATCGCGCCGATGCGGCGGATGTCCAGCCGCACCGAGGCGTAGAACTTCAACGCGTTACCGCCGGTGGTGGTCTCGGGATTGCCGAACATCACGCCGATCTTCATGCGCATCTGGTTGATGAAGATCACGATGGCGTTCGAGCGTTTGATGTTGCCGGTCAATTTGCGCAGCGCCTGCGACATCAGGCGCGCGTGCAATCCGACCTGCATCTCGCCCATCTCGCCTTCGATCTCCGCCTTGGGGGTCAGCGCGGCCACCGAATCGACCACCACGATATCGACCGCGTTGGAGCGCACCAGCATGTCGGTGATCTCCAGCGCCTGCTCGCCAGTGTCGGGCTGCGAGACCAGCAGCTCGGCGATGTTCACGCCGAGCTTCTCGGCGTAGGCCGGATCGAGGGCGTGCTCGGCATCGACGAACGCGGCGGTCCCGCCAGTGCGCTGCACCTCGGCGATCACTTGCAGGGTCAGCGTCGTCTTGCCCGATGATTCCGGACCGTAGATCTCCACCACCCGTCCGCGCGGCAAGCCGCCGACGCCCAGCGCGATATCCAGGCCCAGAGAACCCGTCGACACCGATTCGACGTCGTAGGCCGCGGCGGCATCGCCCAGACGCATGACCGAGCCCTTGCCGAATTGCTTCTCGATCTGACCGAGCGCGGCGACGAGCGCTTTTTTGCGATTCTCTTCCATCTGGCTTTCCCGGAAAAGGTGGTGACCCACGTACTGGATAAATTATCCCACAAAACGCCGGCTCACCACATCTCTGTTTGTGCGCACAACGTGTTATTTTGCCGCCAATGTGCCGCTGGACAGTGGATAGATCTCCATAACACTGTATACAGGACCGGCTGCGAGCGCTCGGCTCTCGATGAGGGCAAACTCATCGAACCGCCACAGCACCGGATGCAGTACCGCAGAAGCACTTGGCCGCATCACCTTGCGTGCCACAGTGACATGTGGCCGGAAGGGCTTGAGATCCGGAGCAAAAGCGGCGGCCGCCAGCGCCTCGAGCAACCGGCCGACCCAGCCGGCCCATCCCGCGGGCGGCACCGGCGGCACCGCGCACAGCACTTGGGGACCGGGCCAGTACGCCAACTCCCGCAGCGGCACCTCGATCGGACCCGCACCGGCCACAGCGCGCACGACGGCGCCGAGGTCGGCCACGCGGCCCTCGGGCACCGCCCCGATGAACGCCAGGGTGATGTGGTAGTTGGCCTTGGGCACGCGCCGCCCGCCACTGGCGCGCACGCCCTTGCGCACCGCATGCGCGAGCTGCTCGCGCATCGAGGCATCGGGCCAGAGCCCAAGGAACAGCCGGCGCGTCCGCTGCCGCGCAGGAGCCGGCGAGCGAGGCGCCTCATCGCTCACTCGTCCAGCCTCCTGATCTTCATGAGCGATCCGGTCGGGCCGCCGCGGCATGCGCCTCGAGCATCTCCAGGGTCCTGCGCAAGGCGTGAGCCACCGTCTGGCGGCGGACGGCATCGCGGTCACCCTCGAAGTCGCAGCGCTCGCAAAACCGCTCCGGCCGAGTACGCATCGCCACGGCGAGCCATACGGTGCCGACCGGCTTATCGGGCGTGCCGCCCTCCGGACCGGCGATACCGCTGACGGCGACCGCGATCTCCGTGCCGGAGCGTGCGAGTGCGCCATCGACCATCTCCCGCACGGTGGCCTCGCTGACGGCACCCTGCTCCGTCAGCGTCTGTTCGCAGACTCCGAGGTCGCGCATCTTCGCCGCATTGGAATACGTGACGTACCCGCACTCGAACCACTGCGAGCTGCCGGGGACGTCGGTAAGCGCCTTGGCGATCCACCCGGCGGTACACGATTCGGCGGTGGCCAGCCGCCAGCGCGCCGCCTGCAGAGCTTGGCCGGTACGCTCAGCCAGCGCGTACAGCTCGGCATCCGCGGCGAGGGAAGTGGCCATGACCCAGAGTGTACCTCCGCCGATCGGCCCACGAATGCGGCGCACGTGAATCGATCCTGTCGCTGGCGGCAGCCCGGCGTGTGGGCATCACGCCGAATGCCCCCGGGGTAGTGCCGGTGGGCAGGACATGGGGCGCGTGTGAGATCACACCGTCAAGACGTGACACGCAGATCCGAGCTGCCGCCCGAGGCGGCGCTCAGGTCGCGCGCAGCACGAGAGCGGCGGGCATCATCTGCGATTCGACGGCCTCGCCGCGGATCATGCCGAGGACCTTGCGGGCGAGCAGCACGCCGCCTTCCTGCCAGTTCTGCCGCACGCTCGACAGCGGCGGCAGGAAGGTCGCCCCCTGCGGCGTGTCGTCGTAACCGATCACCGAGACATCCTCGGGCACGGACAGGCCGAGCTCGATGAGCGCCCGGATCGCACCCATCGCCACCAGGTCGCTGCAGGCGAAGATCGCATCGAACTGCACGTGGCGGTTGTGCAGTGAGCGAACCGCCTGCACGCCGCTCTCCAGCGTAAAATCCGCGTGCCGCATCAGCAGCGGCTTGATACCGTGGCGGCCGAGCTCATCGACGAAGCCGAACAGGCGCTGGGCCATCTCCGGATGGTCGGGATTACCGATGAACACCGGGTGGCGCCGCCCGATCGACACGAACCGCTCCGCCACGCTGATCCCGCCCTGCCGATTGTCGCTGCCGACCACGACATGCTGGTCGCCGCCCACCCCGGCGGCACCCCAGACCACCATGGGCAGACCCATCCGGTCATAAGCGCGCACGGCGTCCTGGTGGGCGCCCTGTCCGAGCAGGATCAGGCCGTCCGCCGCCTGTACCGCCACATCACCGGCGGCCTGGCGAGTGGTGAGCAGCACGTTGTACTGGGCCGAGGTCAGCTCCTGGGAGATGCCGCCGAGCAGCGCCAGGGGATAGGGATCCCACATGGTGCGCTCGGGCGTCGGCGTCATCTCCACGATCACCGCCACCGCATGGCTGCGGCGCAGGCGCAGATTGCGGGCGCTCACGTTCAACTTGTAGCCGTGCTTGCGGGCCAGCTGCTGAACCCGCTCGCGGGTCTCGGGGCTGACCAGCGAACTGCCGCTCAAGGCCCGCGAGACCGTGATGGTCGACACACCGGCGAGCCCGGCCAGGTCAGCCATGGTGAGGCTGGCGCGCCCAACGGGACCCTTTTTCTTACGTTCCGTCACCGCTGCTTCGCACCCGAGAAGATATCGATATCATCCCCTGGCGCACGGTGCGCGTAAAGGCCGCTTGATGTCGGACATTCTCAACCGCTACCGGGTGATCGGCGCCCTGGCACTGAGCTTCATGATCTTTGCGATCCTGCTGAACAGCGTCGGCACCGTCATCCTGCAGGTCATCCATACCTTCGGGGTCGACAAGCCTCAGGCGAGCCTGCTCGAGCTGTTCAAGGACCTGCCGATCGTGATCACCTCGTTTGCGCTCGCCTCGTTCCTGCCGATCCTGGGCTATCGGCGCGCGATGCTCATCGCCCTCGGCGTGGTCGCGGTGGCCTGCACGCTCATGCCGCTGTTCCCGAGCTGGCACACCACCGAGGTGCTGTTTGTCTGCGTCGGCATCGCCTTCGCGCTGACCAAGGTGTCGGTCTACGGCTCGATCGGGCTGCTGACGTCGAGCAAGACCGAGCATAGCCGCCTCACCAATACGATCGAGGGACTATTCATGGTGGGGGTGGTGATTTCCGGATGGCTGTTCAGCGCCTTCATTCCCTCGGGCCGCGGCGGTCACGCCGCGTGGCTGCACGCCTACTGGGTGCTGGTCGGCGCCTGCGTGCTCGCGATGGCGCTGCTGGCCGGCGCACGTCTGGACGAGTCCGCGGCGCGCGCCGCGGCGCGCCCCTTCCGCGAGTCCCTCGCTCAGATCCGCCGGCTGTCGATGCGCTCCATGGTCTACGCCTTCCTCGCCACCACGTTCCTGTACGTGCTGATCGAGCAGAGCTTCGGCACCTGGCTGCCGACGTTCAACTACGAGGTATTGAAGCTGCCCGACGCCGTGAGCGTGCAGATGGCGAGCATGTTCGCCGCCTCGATCGCCCTCGGCCGCGTCGTGGCCGGTCAACTGCTGCGCCGGATCTCCTGGTACACATTGCTCAACACCTGCGTGATCGGCATGGGACTGCTGATCGTGCTGACGTTGCCGCTGGCGCGCGGCGTCACGGCCGAGCATCTCGGCTGGGCACACGCTCCGACCGCGGCCTACCTGATCCCGCTGATCGGCCTGTTGATGGCCCCGATCTACCCGGTGATCAACTCAGTCATCCTCACCGCCCTGCCCAAACCGGCTCATGCGGCCATGACCGGGCTGATCCTGGTGTTCTCGGCGCTCGGCGGCACGATCGGCTCACGCATCACCGCCATCGTCTTCGCAAGCTACGGCGGCATTCGCGCGTTCTACTTCTCGCTGGTGCCGATGACACTGCTGCTGGTGGCTTTGTTTCTGTTCAAGAGCGAGGCGGCCCGCGCCGGCGCCACCCTGCCCGCGTCCACCCCGGCGGCCGACTGAGGCCGATTCCCAACACGTGGGCGATGCCGCCGACGCACCGCCGGCAGCTCGCCCCTGCGCCGGTGGCAGGATCTGCGCGGCGCGCGGATAATGCTTCCGATCGGCTCATGTTCGTGTCAAAGGGGCGAGCTCATGTCTGATATGGATCGGAGAACCTTCCTGCGCGGCATCGGCCTGGCCGCGGGCACGGCGCTTGCGGCGCCGCATATCGTCGCAATCGCGCGGGCGGGCGGTCTGTCGTTTCGGCAGCAGCTGCGACACAAGATCGAGCACATCGTGGTGATCTTCCAAGAGAACCGCAGCTTCGATCACTATTTCGGCGCGTTCAAGCCGACCAACGGCCAGCGCGTCACGAATCTCCTCGACCGAGCCGGGCGGATAGACGCGAAGTTCCTCGGGCTGCAAAAAAATCCCGCCGGCATCCCCTACCCCACCCTGCCGCTGCCCTACGACCGGATCCCCGGATTCGACGCTGTCGAGCTGCCCAACCTGCCGTTTCACCTGGCGCCGTACCTGCCGGCCGACAGCAACGTGCACTGGGATCCGGAGCATCGCTTCTTCCGCATGATGGCCGAGGTCAACAACGGCAAGATGGACCGGTTCGTGGCCCTGGCCATGGGGCGGCGATCGAAGCTGAGCACCGCGCAGTTGGAGAAGCTCGGACCGGAGGAGCTGGGCTTCGACCTGGCCGCCCCCAGCGGCCCGGTGTTGGGTTACTACCAGGCCGAGGACATCCCCTTCTATCATCAGCTGGCGCATCGCTATGTGCTCTTCGATCGCTTCTACCAGGCGATGAGCGGCGGCAGCACGGGCAATGCGCTCTATCTGGTGGCGTGCCGCTCGTGCGTCAATCCCGGCATCACCGCGCCCCATATGGCCCCCTACGACCCGCGGCAAGCCGGCCTGAAACACGCCTTCTTCGACCGGCCGTATGATCATCGCCGGATCATGGTCAATGATCTATCGCCGGTTCAGGGTCCCACGGGATCCGACAATCCGCAGCTGCGGATCTCTCCGCCGCCGCAAGCGCAGCGCTATCCCAACATCGGCGATCGGCTGAGCGGCGCGCACGTGGACTGGGCCTGGTACAACGAGAACTGGAATCTGGTCAAGCCCTGGGCGCTGAAGAGCGCCTTCGGGCCGGGCGACGGCTCGGCCGTCATCGACAGCGGCCGCATCTATGAGGCCCATCACAATCCGTTCCAGTATTACCCCGGCTGGTTCGACTACGTAAAGCAGGGGCACATCCGCGATACGGAGGATTTTCGCGAGGACGCGCGCCAGGGCAGGCTCCCCGGCGTGTCCTTCATCAAAGCGAGCGCCGCGCACAGCGAGCACCCGGCGGCCAGCGCCCCGTACTACGGGATGAGCTGGGTGGAGAAGTTCGTGCGGGCGGTGGCCGCCGGACCGGCCTGGGAGAAGACGGCGATCTTCATCACCTACGACGAGGGCGGCGGCTTCTGGGACTCGGTCCCGCCGCGGGTCGTAGACGACTACGGCTTCGGCACCCGCATCCCCGCGCTGCTGGTCAGTCCCTGGGCACGCGCCGGATTGGTCGACCACCACACCGCCAGCACCGCCAGCATCCTCAAACTCATTGAGACCCGCTTTGGCGTTGCTCCGCTGAACCATCGCGATCGCGAGGCCTACGACCTCTCGGACGCATTCGACTGGGATCGGCCGCCGCGGGAGTTCAGGCTGTAGAGGCTCGATAACACCTTGCCGTGGGCGACGCTGGCATATGAGCGCCCATGCCAGGGTGCGGCCTTGTGAAACATCAACTCGAGCATCCTGAGCATCGCAACAGGTGACTTCGCAGCACAATTGTAAGCACGCCAGGAACCGCGTTCTTCCGCCTTTGATCTGAGCGGCCGATGCTTTGGGCCGCGGCGAATGGCCGCATGCCGAGGGCGAACGATGACTGAGCAGAAGCAAGCGGAGCTCACGCTGGGTGAGCGGCGGTTCCTGGAGCGGGTACGCGAGGCGCAGAGCGTAGGGGTGTCCCTGAAGGACTATACTACCTCGCCCATGGACTGAGCCTACGGATGCTGTCCAGGGTGCAACTACAGCTGTCGGACAGAGGGATTATGCCACCGCCGAGCAGCGCGCTGGCGCAAGCCGGCCAGGCCGGCAAGCTCATCGAAGTGCGTGTGACCGACTCTGTGGGCAGAGCCGGATTCCCGGCGGCCGGAGCGGTGTGCCGGCTCGCGCGCAGCATCCTGCGCCGCTGTGCCCCGGAGGAGATCGTCGCGGAGAATCCCGCGTGGCGGCTCCTGCAGTCCTTCCCCTACGGGGATCTGTACGTGCTCGAGCAGCTCTGGCGGCGCGTGGGCATCGGGGAGGTCATCCGCGAGGTGCTCGGTGCGCGCAAGTTCGACTTCGATGTGGAGCGCGCGCTGTTTGCGATGGTCGCCAATCGGGCGCTCGCCCCGTCCTCCAAGCTCTACTGCTACGAGCAATGGCTGGGCGCGGCCGTTCACATCGAGGGGACGCAGGCGCTGAAGCTGCAGCACCTATACCGCGGGATGGATTTTCTCGAGGCCA
>DAHXNE010000116.1 GCA_027366635.1 Gammaproteobacteria bacterium
ACCTGCGGCGGCGGGGCACCTCCTTGTGCCTGTGACCTTGCCGGGCCGTTTCGTGACTCGGGATCGACCGCCAGTCGATGGACAACTGGTGACGGCCGACGTTCCGGAACTATTCACCAGCGCTGCGTGAGCTGTACGCTCAGCACGCGGCCGAGTGCCTGAACGTTGCCGATGTCATAGCCGAATTCGCTGTCGACGAACGGCGGAGACTGGTTGAAGACATTCACCGCGTTGAGCCGGAGGGTAGTCTGCCCGAAGCGACCCGGTCGCAACCTCTCGCTCGCGAACACGTCGAACGTGGTCCAGGCTCGTACCACCGGCACGAGTGTGCTGGCCGGATTGCGATACGAGCCGGTGTAGTTGACGGCCAGATCGATGGCCGGGCCGGGCGCATCGCGGCCATGCGCGCGCCAGCCAGCCGTGCCGCGCAACCGCAGTGACAGCGGGTTGCCGACGGTATTCAGGATACTCACCGAAGGAGAGGTGGGCGTCAGCGCCTGATCGAACCGCAGCACATCGGTGCCTCGCAGTCCGAAGTGAAAATGCCCCCACGGGTTCACGAACCGCTCGCGGGCCGCGATGTCAAAGCCGCTGGTTCGAGTCGACGAAAGATTGGCCAGGCGCAGATCCACGATCGCGACCGGATGGCTCGCTAGACAGGTCGCGACGGGGCCGACGAACTGCCGGCTCTCGCAGATGGCATCGATTTCCGCCGGTGTGGGCGCGCGGTTGATCACCGCTGCCCACTCGTTGCCGTCCTGCAAAACCGCGAACGGCGCGCCGGCCGCAGGCTGCTCGATCCGGTTCCGGTAGTCGATGCCGTAGAACGTGAGCGACAACTGTGCCCCGCTCCAGGGCGTCAAAT
The DNA here is from genome assembly GCA_027366635.1 of Gammaproteobacteria bacterium. Classification (GTDB taxonomy): domain Bacteria; phylum Pseudomonadota; class Gammaproteobacteria; order Steroidobacterales; family Steroidobacteraceae; genus 13-2-20CM-66-19. The sequence continues at coordinate 866 of DAHXNE010000116.1, forward strand.
CGAAACCCGCGGTCCAGGTACGCGCGGTTTCGTTGGCGAGATTGGGATTGGAGCCCTGCTCGGCGAGCACCAATGACCTGCCGGTTGAGGACAGCGGGTCCGGCACGACCGTCAACCCCGACACGTTCTGCGACGTGTCGTACAAATCGTCGAGCGTCGGCGCGCGGTATGAGCGGCCCCAGCTGGCCCGCAGCCGCAGCCAGTTGGACGCGATCCACTCCAGCCGCGCCATTGGATCGAATGTGCCACCGAAGTCGCTGTAATGATCGTAACGGCCGGCAAGATCGAGCGCCAGCCGCGGCGGCGAGTCCTCGCTGCCGCGGCTGGCGGCGAGCAACGGCACGTGCAGCTGTGAATATGCCGAAAATACCTGCCGTCCGTAGCGCTCGGAAACGAGCGTCCCGCTTGAACTGCTGAGCTGCGGCACCTCGAGCGCCAGAGCGTCGGCGCGCCATTCCAGCCCGACAGCAAGCTTGGCCTCCCCGGCAGGCAAACGCAGCAGCGGCCCGTTGGCGACCAGATCGCTCGTTTCCAGCGTCGAGGTCGAGTGGCGGCGATAATCCTGGCTGATCGCCGCCAATGTCGCCGGGCTGTTGTCCGATCCCGAGCCGAACGCATTGAAGGCGGTGGCCGGGTTGGCATCGGCCAGTGCCGCGGCGAGGCGCGCCGGACTGGCGACCCCGTACTCGTCGGCGAGCAGGTACTGCTTGCCGTCCGACTCGCTCGCGGTCAACTGCCAGCCCCGATCGAGTTGCGCCGTGACCCCGATCGTTCCGTCGTACACACGCGAAAGGGCGGCGAACCGTGTCGGTCCGAGATCGTCGAGAAAGCTGTACGCGACGAGCGTGTAGGGGACGGATGGGTATGGATTGACGAAGTACGGGTTGCTCGCGGGCACCTGCAGTACCGCATCGTTGGGCATGGCGCCCTGATCGATGTCGCGCTGGGCGTAGCGGACCTGGACAAACAGCCTCATCCTGGCGCTCACGCGCTGGCTCGCCGAGCCGTACACCTCGTTGGCGACCCGCTCCGGAAAGATCTGGTAGTCGACGAACGGGTTCTGCAGGTTGATCCGTGTGCTCAGATCGGCCGGAGCGAGCGCCGTACCGTTCTGTCCGCTCGGGATGCCGTACACCGGTTCGAGCGTCAGCGGATCGAGGATATTGCCCGGATCGCTGTAATAGCTCTCATAGTTCGCGCCGCCAAAGGGCGTCTTATCGGCGCTGGCGGCATAGGTTCGGGCGCTCGCGGCCAGCGGCGTGGCATCGGTATACTCATAGGCGATCATGCCGTGCCCGCCCCGCCAGCGCGTGCCAAACAACTGCCCGAACATCGACTCGCCGCGACCGCCGATCGCGCTTCCGTAGCGCACCCGTGTTTCCGCACCGTCGAAGCCGTTGCGCATCATGATATTCACGACCCCCGCCACAGCGTCCGCGCCGTAAAGCGCCGAGGCACCGTCGGGCAGCACTTCGATGCGCTTCACGGCGATCCATGGGATGGTCGATACATCGACGAACCCGCCGGTCAGCCCGCCGAGGGGCTGGCGGTGACCGTCCATCAGAACCAACGTCGCGCCCACGCCGAGACCGCGCAAATTAATGCCGGCGCCGTCCTCGACGTTACTGTCGATGCTCAAGTCCTCGCGCGGCCCATTCAGTGAGATCAATGGCAGCGCGTACAGTGCATCCTCGACGCTCGGGTAATCGGCCTGCTCCATCTGCGCACGACCCACGTTGATGATGGCCGCGGTGGCCGAACGCACGCCGCGGATCAAGCTGCCGGTGACATCGACCGGCCGAAGCAGGGCATCTGTCCGATCCGTTCCCGGATCCATCCGACGTGAGCCGGCGCGCACCACGCGCGCGCCGCGCCGACGCGCCGCAACGGTCGGCGGCGCCGGGCGGATGATGACCGACTGCTGCGAGTCGAACGTGAACGTCAGACCCGTGCCTCGCAGCATGCGCCCGAGCGCCGCTGAACTCGTCAGCAAGCCGTGAACCGCGTGCGTGCGCAGCTTGAGCACTTGCGGCGTCGCAGCGTAGATGGCCCGTACACCCGACTGACGATAGAATTCGAGCACCGCCTGAGGCAGCGGCCGGGCCGGCAAATTGAATTCGGCGACCGGGCCCTCCGCCCGCGCGTACGGCCGTGCGCACAGCAGCGCCAACGCCACGCAGAACGCCCCCGCCGCCCGCCGCCCGCCGCGACGCCCCAGATTCCCGTCTCCGGCTTCTTGGTTGCTCTGATCCATGATCCCTGTCGCTCAACTGACAGTCTGCCATACACGGGGGCGCCGCGACGAGTCCCGACCGTGCCACCGCTCGAGCCACGACTCGATGCAAGCGTATTCGACCAACTCGCCAGACTGAGTCTCGACTTCCGCCCGACCGGCGAGCGCTCGCTCCAGTCCCGACCGGTCCAGCAGGCCGTTCGCCACCAGCGTCCCATCGAGCAGCAGCTCACGCAGCAGCACGCGATTGCGCTCCACGGTCAGGCGCATGTGCGTCTCTATTCCGCCTTTGTTGCGCCGGTTGCGGATCTGCGGCGGCAACGCATCGAAGAAGGCGCGCCGTGCCAGCGCGCGATCCCAGCCGTCCATGGTCAGCACATCGACCGGTATGCGCAGACACAACTCCATCAGCGGTTGTGAAAGCAGCGGCGCCAACCGCTCAGGATCCCCGGGCGCTCCGAGCGGATCGTAGAAATCGAACGGCGCGAGTATTTGATGGGCGTGCCACAGCTTCCCGCTCGGAACGTCTCGGCCGCGATGCAATAACGGGTGCAGACAGTACCTCTGCCGCACTGCCGTCGCTACGACACCCTCGGTGAGCAGCCCGCGCGCACGCCCGGCCTCGCGCACGGGGCTCCAGCGCCGCACACCGAGCGTCTCGCGCGCCGTGAGACCGAGCACCCGCCATAGCGACAGTTGATCCATGCGCGCGGAATCGAGCAGCACGCGCAGCAATCCGGGCCTTGGGCCGCGCCGATGCAGGAAGTCTCCCGGCGCCCATTGGGCTCGCTCCTGGTAGAACAGCTGATCGCCGCCGTAGCCGATGAACACGCTCGCGGCGCCGCATTCGGCCGCAAGCGCCGCTTCACGGCGGCTGTGCTCGAGATAGTAGGGATAATTGGTGGGCTCGGCCGTGGCGGGGATGGACAGCAACGGGCGCAGATCGAACCCTCGGGAACGCGGCCGTTCGATCAGCCGAATACCGGCTCGCGCCGCGGCCAGTCGCGCGAATTGCCGCTCGTCGAGATCGGCCTGCAACGGATAATAGTGATAGCCGATCAATGCCGATTCACGCCCCGGCGCGAGCGACGCCAGCACGATCGACGAATCGAGCCCCCCCGAAAGCGACAGCAGCACCCGACCCGCGCCAGCGCCCCACGCGCGTACTACGTCGCGCACACAGTGTCCGAGCTTCGCGGACGCCGCCCGCGGGTCTTCTATCACTTGCCGTGCGGCGATCTGCAGCGGATCCCACACGTGGCCGCGGACCAATGCGCCCGCGCAATATCGCATGCACTCCCCGCCGACCAACTGCCGCACTTCGCGCAGGCCCGTCGGTCCGCTGTGCTCACGAACCAGAGCCAGACAGGCCAAGATGTACGACCAGTCCGGTCGCAGCGGCCGGGGACACAGATCGGCGACGTCCTCGATACGGGCGCAGAACACCTCGATCGGTCCGATACGCAACGCGTAACAGGGCAGTCCCGCGGATGGGTCACGTAGCACTGCGAGTGCGCCGGATTGCGGATCGCGCCAGAAGGCCACGTAACGGCCCCAATACGATTCGACGAGCCCACGGCCGCCGGACGAGACGATGGCGGCACTTTGCGCGGGCGCGAGGACTGGTGGCGCCGCGGCCGACCCGTCCGCCTCATCGCGCACGAACAGCGTGCCGAGAATCACGCCTAGGCCGCCTGCGAGCCGGCGGACCTCACTCTGTCCCGAGAATTCGCCGGCACAGTGGACCTCCGCGCCATCGGCACTGAAAACACTGCGCCAGGGTCGAAATTCCGTCCCGAGACGGGCCGCCAGCGCGTGTGCGGCGCGGCGCGCGCCGGGCTCATGTTCGTTCCAGATGAACGCGATGTAGCGAAACACGCCTAGATCCGCAGAATCGGTGTGTATTGCCGCACCCGGTCCGGCATGTCGTTGTAGAGCACAGCCTCCTGCTGCACCCAGCAATGAGCGTGAAACGGCGCGGTCCGCACGCCGAACACCCATTCGGGATACACGTCGTGCAGCGCGAGAAAATTCAATAGAGTCAGCGAATCGAGCAGGCATGCGTCCCGCGCGGTATAGAACAGGGGCCGCAGGTGCGCGAAGGTCATCACCAACTCATGAGATTTATCCCGATCCCAAGCCGCGCAGGACGGCCGTCGCGCGGCGCAACGCGCGCCCACCCGAGCGACCACGGTCTGCATGGAAGACAATGTCAGCGAAAGGCGCGCAGCCATCCAGGCCCGCGCCAGATCTGCGGCGGCACGCACACCGCCCGTCGGGCGCATGCCGAAGTCGAACTCCAGGAGCGTGTGGGACGGCTCCCGCGGCGGCACCGGAATCGCCAGTCGCCCTCGGCGAGCGTCCCTGACAAGCAGACCGTGCGCGAGCAGGCGCCGCACGATACGCGGCGCTGGTCGTCGACGTGTCCCCGGCAGCGGCCACCCCTGCACCCACCCGGCCAGCGCCTCGGCAGACTGCACGGCGTGATAGCGGTCGCGCCGCAAATCCATCAAGACCGCATGACGATCACACAGTCCGAGATAGACGTGTGCCGCAAGCCAATACGGTCCGTCGTCATCCGGGTCGTCGCCCGTTTCCACTGCTCCTCCCCGCCCCTTCGGCCGGCATGGCGCTCGGTGGCCCTAATCTGTACCACACCGGCGTCCATTTGGGGTAGTCGTGCCGCCGCGCTCCGTCAGCGCCCCCGCCGACGCCGACCACCGCCTCTCCCTCGCAGCGACCGCGCCGGCCCGCAGATCCGGATATTCGGTCAGTCGCACCGTTCACTCCCCCGCCGCACGTTCGACCTGGCCGCATCCGCGGCGGTCGTTCCGTTCCGGCGTGCAGACCCGCGCGGGCTGAGCGCCATCCGGGCGGCGGGGTCGGTTCCGAGCAATCTGCGCGGAGTCGCTCTCTTCCAGACGCCTGTGCAATGACGCCAGCGCGCGCGCCACATAGACCTTCGCCATGCGTGCGCTGATACCCATCTCACGTCCCACTTCGTCGAACGGCCGGCCTTGAACGATGCGCAGTAAGAACGCATCCAGGCAGCGCGGCGGTAGTTGCCCGATGGCGCGCTCAATCACCTCGAGGCGCTGTCGGGCGTCCACCACGGTCTCCGCCGAAGGCGCGAGGGGCTCGGTTTCGCACCTGACCTCGCGGATGAAACGCTCCCGTACCGCTCGACGACGCGCCCGATCGGTCACCAGGTTGAGCGCACTGCGCCACAGGTAGCCGGTAAGCGATGCGATCCCCTCGCGGCGCTCGACGGCCAGCACCTTGACGTACGCCTCCTGGGCAATTTCCTTGGCTTCCTCGACCGAACCGGTCCGTTGGGTCAGAAACCGCAGCAGCGAGCCATGGTGCTTGCGCGCAACGTCCGCCAGCGCCCGCGCACGCAATGCACGCTCTACCGGTCCGGCAAAATCCGGCAGAGGCTCCGCCGCGCCGGCGTGCGGTCTCGATGCCTCGGCCGACCGAGCGCTCACTGGGACACCACTTGATGCACAAACGCGCAAGCAGGGAGATCGGGAAACGCAATCGGCCCCGAATGACACAACAGATTGATTGGCAACACGCCCACCCTTTTTTTGCCCGGCTCACCGCCAGCGACCTGATGTTCCGGGCGACCCGGCCGCTCGGATGGAGAGGCCTCCGCGCACTCCACAGGATCGCTTGCTGGATGCATTACTCAGTAACAATCACCCGGCAAAGCCGGGGGTCTCCTTTGTACTAGACTCTTGCCGAGACCCGACTTCGCACCGTCTCTCACGCCTCACCGATGAGTCTTGGGGGGTACAGGGCTCCGTCCCGCCCGCCTCATCGTGATGCAGCGCCAAAAAGCGACTCACCTGGTGACCAAGATGACGGAGCGCACGTCAATGCGGCTGTTATTATATACAGCCTTTGATCTCGGTCAACGTCTCGTGGGCGAATCGACCATTTGTCGGCGCCCCCGTTGCGAGATTTTCCGGATCTGTTGCATCGTCGAAGACAGCCGCTATAGAAACCGCACAACTCGACGGACTTGCAAACGTCCTGAATCACGCCATCGAGTAGAGATAGACACATGCACGGACGACCGTCCGTGTAAGCGCTGTAAGCATTTGTTCGGAGTAACGTCCGAGACGGACGTCCCGGATCTCCGCCGCGGTGCGACGGAGGGGGCTCTGCGCGCCTGATGTCTCCGGCTCTCTCCGAAATTCTCAATGACACTTTGGCATCAAAAACAACAACATAGTTATACACGTAGTCAACGTCCGAAGCCGGCCGCCAGTCTGGCGCCGGAAATACCGGGCCGCTGCGGCCGCGCAAGCGAAACGAGCAGCATGGGCCCCGGCGTATAACAGAGCCCCCCCCCGACCATCTTGAGCGGATTGCCACCGAAAGCCGCTCAAACCGTTGATGGGGATTGAAATCCGCGTCTTTCTGGTGATCGACGCGTTTTTGCGATTTCCTGGCACGCTGCTTGCTTGTTCCGCAGACCTCCCTATCCAGCTCGCCAAACAACTTCTTGATTCCACTGCGCCTGCGTCTGGGGGCAGCCGTGAGCCCCTGGAGGGAGGTGTCACCCTCGGCTACTGGCGGCGCTTCGGAAACCCGCGTCTCACCACCAGAATCAGGCAGTTTCTCGCCGCCGCCAACACTCAAACCAATTGTTGGCGAACAGCTACAGACCCGGACGTCTCACACTGCGCGTTTTATGGCCTATTTCCCGCGCACACCGGCAAGAAGGTTTTCCACCGCGGGTGACGAGCGATGCCGGAAGGCAGTGATGGCGTAGAAGTGCTCAAATACTCCGGGAATCGCGCAATAGCGCTGCAGTTTGCCGTCGCGCAGTTCATCTTGAACCACCACTTCGGGCAATACAGCGATGGCGCCGGAGTCGCGCGCAAACAGCCGCAGCATTGCCATGTCATCGACTTCTGCCGCAACCTCGACCCTAATACGTGCGCGTTCGCACCACAAGTCAAATTGCGCGCGCGCGTCGCTGCTTGGCCCGGGTAATACCAAGCGCATGCCGGCCAGATCCTTTGGCAGCCGCAAGCGGCGACCGGTACGCGGCGGACCGATCAGGCACACCGACTGGCGCGAGAGCGGCACGCAGCGCCACGGCCGCTCGCTGTCGGCAACCACCGGCCGGTTCGAGAGCAACACATCCAGATTGTGCACACGCAGTTGCTCAAGCAGTTCTGTGAGACTTCCGGATCGCAGGGTCAGACGGACCTCCGGCTGGCTAAACAGCGGACGCAACAGGTTTTCCGTGAAGTTTCGTGACAGCGTGGCGACCGCACCGACGCGCAGGTGCTGCTGGCGTTGTCCGTGTCCGCCGCGAACTGTCGCCATCAGCTCCTGGCCGAGACCGAAGATACTGTTTGCGTAATCGAGCACCAAAGCGCCGAAATCCGTCAAGTGCAACGAGCGGCCCGAACGCTCGAACAGTGGCCGACCGAGATACGTCTCGAGCTGACGAATCTGCGCCGACAACGCGGACTGAGACAGGCGGAGCTCCACGGCGGCCTTAGTTAGATGTCCGCGCTGCGCGACGGTCCAGAAATACATTAGATGACGGAAGTTTAGGTTTCGCATGTTCTATTTTATGGAACGTTTTGTTTCAGTAATTCTATTTTACAGGTTGCCGCCTTCTCGGGATACTTGTCCGCGTCGCCGGACCGTTGGAGCAACTATGCCGCATTACCCTCACTGGACCGCTTGGCTCATACCGCTGTTCTACCTGCTTGGTGCCGCCGCTGCCGCACTGTCCCGGCGCGCACTCTGGTCGGTGCTCGAGTGCGTCGCGGGCGTCGCGTTCGTGGCGGCACTCACGAGTGATCTCAGCCGCTTGGTGCCGGAACTGGCATTCGGCCTTCGCAACGGTGCGGCCGCGATCATGGTCACCCTGGTCGCCGGTCTCGGCTGGGTTATAGCCCGCTACTCGCGGGGCAATCTCGCCGGAGAAACAGGCGAGCGGCGCTTCGTGTGCGCGCTGCTGCTGACGCTATCAGGCGTGAGCGCGGTAGTAGCGGCGGGCAATCTTGTCGTGCTGATACTCGCCTGGGCCGCCAGCAGCGCCGCGCTTCACCCGCTGCTCACACATTACCGCGAGCGGCCGGCGGCGCGCATCGCCGCACGTAAGAAATTTTTTGTGAGCCGGCTCGCCGAGGCGAGCCTGTTCGGCGCAGCGATACTCCTCTATCGCCGATGGCATACGCTCGATATTACGGCGCTGGACCGGCTGATCACGGCGCACGGCGCCGCCGGTGCCACCTTGCAGTGCGCCGCGCTACTGCTTGCCGCGGCGGTGCTGCTGAAGTCCGCCCAGCTGCCCGTGCACGGCTGGCTGCTGCAGGTCATGGAGGCGCCCACCAGCGTCTCGGCGCTTATGCACGCCGGCGTCGTCAACCTCGGCGGCTATGTGCTGATCCGCCTCGCACCGCTCATATGCGCCTCGCTGCCGGCCCAGGGACTTCTGGTGATCGTCGGCACCACCACCGCGACGCTCGCTGGTCTGACCCTGATGACCTGTCCGTCGCTGAAGGTTCGGCTTGCTTGGTCGACCTGTTCGCAGATGGGACTGATGGCCGTGGAATGCGGTTTGGGGCTGTACGGCTTAGCGCTACTACACCTGGTCGGGCACGCGCTGTACAAAGCGCACGCATTTCTCTGCTCCGGCGAGGCGGTAAGCGCGAGCGATGTGGCGCGCATGCGCCCTGCCTCGCGCCCGCACGCTCGTCTTGCGCCGCTGCTCGGCCTAGTGGTTGCGAGCAGCGTAGTGACCGCCTCGGCATGGCTATGGCGGACCATGACGGATACCCCGGCGGTCCCGGGGATCGCATTGCTGCTGTGCTCGTTAGGCGTGGCGACGCTCCTGTGGGATGTGAAGGCGGATCTCGCCACTTGGACTCGCAACCTGCTCGCCGTTGCCTTCGCTGTGCAGCTGTATCTGCTGTGGCACCTGACGATGACGCGGGGTATCGGAATTTTCTCGGCACATCCCGCGCCGTTGCTCGCGCTGTACGTTGCGCTCAGTCTACTCGGATTGTACTCGATACAGGCGCACGTCCGGCGCACTGGTTTCGCGCACCGACGTTCGCGTCTGTACGTCTGGTCGGCCGCCGGGTACTTCCTCGACGAGCCACTCACTCGACTCGTCACATCGCGATGGCCTTCGCGAATTGTCCGCGACATGCATGGGCACCTCGGCCAATTGCTGGCCCAGCGCGAAGGCGGTGCCGTTTGAGCGGCGCGGTCGCATCGCCGAAAAAGCGGAGCACACCGGCTTCGCGCCGCACGGCGCTGGAGGCCGCCTGCCGTACCATCGCGCCTGCTTGGCCGCTCGATCGACAGGTCGCGGTCAGCCCCTATTGGGGATATCGAGCGGTGCGCTTCGGCACGGCGGCCGAGCGGCTGCAGCGCCTCTGGGGTGCTCCCATGACTTTGGCGCGCGCGCAGTATCTGCATGCTTGGCAACAGGGTGAGATCCAGCGCGGTCACCTTGAACAAGCCCTGCGCGAACAATCGACCGTACCGGACGTCCCGACCGCGGTGCGCGCCCTTGAGCAGCCGGCGCCCGAAGCGGCCGGACTGCCGCTGCTCAGCGACCGTCTCGACACTAACCCGCGCCGACGCGGCGCGGTGCCCTGGCGTCTGCGCATCACGCAACAGATCAGCGAGTACTGCGCAACCCACTTCGATCGTCTGCAGGCTGACTGGTCGCCCGGGCGCCGATCTGGACTATACGAAGGGTGGCGCGCAGCACTGCTCGAAGATCGCCGGTTCGCGCAACTACGAACTCGCACTGCCCAACTGCCTGCAACGGCCGAAGCGGCACTCGACTGGGCGCTCGAGCGACTGGCGGTGCGGGATGAGCACCTGATGGATCTGCTCGAGGTGATCGCCGGTCGTATCAGCGGATGGGGAGCGTGGTGCGCCTACTTGCGCTGGGAGGCGGCACTCGCTGGCGCTGACGACGCGAACCTGGGGCAGCTGTTGGTGATTCGTCTTAGCTGGGAGGCGCTGCTGCATGACGGTGGGCACGATGAGCAGTCGGCGTGGGGGGATTGGCTCGCACAGTGGAATGCTGGCGCGAGCGCCGAGGCTCCCGCATCGTTGGCGGTCGACCTGCTCTGGCAGCGCGCGCACGAGATCGCCTATCAGCAGCGGCTGTTCAGCGCCCTGTACGCGTCTTGCGACACGCGATCTAGCGCGCAATCCACTGTACCGGCCACACAACTGGTCTTCTGCATCGACGTGCGCTCGGAGCGTATGCGTCGCGCCGTCGAACATACCGATCACCGCGTGCGCACTTATGGGTTTGCCGGCTTCTTTGGACTACCTATACGCTACACCCCGCTTGGCACTTCGCTCGAACGCTGCCAGTTGCCTGCACTGTTTGAACCGACGCTATCGGCGAGCGACACGAGCGGGAACGCACTCGAGGATGAATGCCTCGCGCGGCGGCGCCGGCAAGCGCTGCTGCGCGAGACCAGCCTGCAACCCTTCGCGCGCATGCCAACCGGCGCCTTCAGCACCGTCGAGATCTTCGGTCTCACCTATCTACCGAGACTTCTAGCCCGTGCTTTCGGCCACGCGCCGGACAACTCGAGGCACATCGGGCTCGAGCGCGCATCGCACACTACGCTGCGTCCGTACCTGACCCGCAGTGGTCCGGAATCGCTTGCCGAACAGGCGCAGCTCACTGCACAGATCATCCACGCCATGGGGCTTGAGCGGCCCTTTGCGCGCCTGCTCGTGCTCATCGGGCACGGCGCACGCACCACCAATAATCCGCAGGCGGCTGCGCTCGCCTGCGGCGCCTGCGGTGGGCACAGCGGTGACGTCAACGCCCGGATCCTCGCCGATCTGTTGAACGACCCGCTCATGCGCCGCGCGCTCACTCAGCATGGCGTGAACCTCCCCGAGCAGACAGTGGTCATCGCCGGACTGCACGATACAGTGACCGACACCGTGGAACTGTTTGAGCCGCAGTCCCTCTCCCAGGATCACGCGGCCGATTTCGCGCGGTTGCGCGATACTCTGCGACGCGCTGGCGCGCTGGCACGCCGCGAGCGTGCTCCGGACCTTGGTCTGGCGCACCTCGTCGGACGTGATGCGGCGCTGTTGCGGCGCCTGCGGCGACGCACGCGCGACTGGGCGGAAGTTCGGCCCGAGTGGGGTCTCGCAGGAAACGCCGCGTTCATCCTAGCGCCGCGCGCGAGGACCCGCGGCATCGATCTTGACGGTCGGGTATTTCTGCACGAGTACCACTGGCCGCAGGACCCAGACGGCGCGTTGCTCGGACAACTGCTCGCCGGCCCGTTGATCGTGGCACACTGGATTAACCTGCAATACTACGGATCTACCGTGGATCCAGAACGCTTCGGCAGCGGTAATAAACAGTTGCATAACGTAGTCGGCGGTCGCATTGGAGTCTTGGAGGGACACAGTGGGGATCTACGAATCGGACTGGCCCGTCAGTCGGTACATGATGGTTCGCGTTGGCGACACGCACCACTGCGACTGACGGTGCTCATCGACGCGCCACGCGAGCGGATTGAACGGATCGTCCAGGCACAGCCCGACATACTGCAGCTGGTCGAGCACCAATGGCTGCACCTTTACCGTCTGCAGGACTCCGGACCGGAGCGCATGTTTTGTCCGCGGCATATGCAAGATATTGCACCGCCCGGAGGCGTCCGCACGACATTGGGGGTCCCGACGTGACAATTGAGCCCGCGCCCGCTCCGCGTCCGAATCATTCGCTGTCTGAGAGCCGGCGCGCCGCGCTAGCGCAACTCGAAGCGGAGGCGATCTACGTGCTGCGCGATGCCATCGCCGAAGCGCGCAATCCCGTGTTGCTGTTCTCAGGCGGAAAGGACTCTACCGTACTTGCCCATTTAGCCTGTCGCGCGTTTCATCCCTCCCGGCCGCCCTTACCATTGTTACACATTGATTCGACGTGGGAATTCCGCGAACTGCTTCAGTTTCGTGACTGGTTCGCGCGGCATAACGGCTTTGACCTACGCGTGCATCACAACGAGGCGGGACGGGCCGCGGGCATCAATCCGTTCGAACATGGTGACCACTACACAACCGTGATGCGCACCGATGCACTGAAAAGTGCGTTGGATGCCGGGGGTTACGACATCATCCTAGGCGGCGCGCGACGCGACGAGGAGCGCTCGCGCGCCAAAGAGCGCGTCGTTTCCATACGCAACCGCCACCACAGCTGGGATCCTCGCCGGCAGCGGCCGGAGCTGTGGAATTTATTCAATTTCCATCTCGGCCCTCAGGAGAGCGCGCGCGTCTTTCCGCTATCGAATTGGACGGAAGTCGACGTGCTCGCATATGCGGTATCGCGCAGCGTCGAGCTCGCGCCCCTTTATCTGGCGCGCCCTCGTTCAGTAGTTGCGCGCGACGGCCAACTTATCGTCGTCGACGACCGCCAGCGCATGCCGTTGCGATGCGGCGAGGTTGTCCAGGTACGGAAGGTGCGCTTTCGCACCCTGGGGTGTTGGCCGGTGACCGCGGCGGAAGAATCCGACGCCGAAACACTCGCCGAGGTGCTTGCCCAGACCCTGCGCTCGCGCCGCTCGGAACGCAGCGGCCGGCTCGCCGACCGCGACGCTGGCGACTCGCTCGAGCAGCAAAAGCGCGACGGCTATTTCTGATATCCCGCGAGGAGAGTCGACTATGGCCCTGGAAAACCATGACATCGATCTGCTCATCGCCGAACAGCGCATTCAAAGTGCACTCGCGCACCCGGCATTGAGCGACTGGCTAAAAGATACGCTACGTTCCGCTCTGGAGCGCGACCCGCTCGCTCTCGCCAATGACCTGGAACTGCTCGGGCACCTGCTGCGGTCCTGGTCGGCGGCACACATTGCTCGTGAGTCCCACCCCTGACGGACCGGCGGCACGCACGACGCCGCATGGCCGGTATGCCCTCCATAACCGGTGATCGGCCGATCGCTCCAGACGGCGCCGCGTGTGCGGCGCCGGCTCCGTTTGACTCTAGCTTAGTAACCGTGCCTGCGTGGCGTGGGTCGGGGAGGGACGGGAGTCAATCGATCGATTCTTCACCGAGGTATTGAGCCCCGGCCAGAAGCAACGCATTCTTTGGGCCAGCAGCGACATGAGTCGCGCTTACACCGAAGCCATCAAGGCGCACTGCCCAAACGCCACCCTCGTGATCGATCGCTTCCACCTGATCAAGACGCTCAACGAAGCAGTCGACGAGGTGCGCAAGGAGCAGTGGGGCAAACTCGCTCCCGAGCAGCGCCAGTCCGTTAAGCGCCTGCGCTGGCTGCTCGGCATGGGCTCGGCCACGCGCACCAAGGCGCACACTCGCGCGCAACCGTCTCGTCCGCGGCAACCGTCGCATCTATCCAGCCTGGGTGCTGAAGGACGAGTTCGAGAAGTTCTGGAGCTACAGCTATCTGGCCAGCGCCGAGGCCTTCCTCAAGCGCCGGATGACCGCGGCGTTGAGAAGCCGCCTGCCTTCCCTGCGCACCTTCGTTGCTACCTTGCGCGATCATTACGAAAACGTCATCACCTACATCGAGCGCTCGCTCACCAACGCGGTCGCTGAAGGCATCAGCCGCGTCGTCAAGATCGCCAAGAATCGCGCCTCCGGCTTTCGCGGTTTGCACAACCTCGCCGACATGATCCACCTCATCGTCGGTGACCTGGATATTCCTGAGCATATCCCTTCCACTTTGAAGACACTCTAACCGCAGCTTGAGACCCTATGAATTCCTGAGTATCCTTCAAATGTTGATCACTGCCAAACCCGGATGCAGCCATGCTTCCGAACGGCTCAGTGGGCGCCGGCCGCACCCAGTAGATCCCGCAGCGCGCTCGATGCCGATTGCGCGGCCGGGCCGACAATGACGTGAACGCAGTTCGGCGCCACCAGAGCACTGCCACGCAGCCCGAGACGCCTCAGCGCCTCATGATTCACGTCACCGGCATCCGCCACCGCGATCCGCAACCGGGAATCAGCCGGCTCCACCGCCCGCACATTGGCGGCGCCGCCGAGCGCCGCCAGCAGCTTCTCGAGGATCGACTTGTTCAGTGCGGCGGTCGCCGGCGGCGGCGGCGCCGGCGACACGGCCAGCTCGGGCACTTGGGCCTTGGCTCCCGAGGCCGATATTTTCTGGCCGCTGGGCAGACTTGCCAGCGTTTCACGCATTTCCCCGGCAAGCAGTTCCGCGGTAGGGCCCACGATTACCTGCAAACCATCCGCCGAAGTGCGCATGACGGCGATCGCCCCCAGGCGCTTCAGAGCCGCCGGATCCACGATCTCATGAGACCTCACAGTCAGGCGCAGGCGCGTCGTGCAGGCGTTGACCACGTCGAGATTGTCAGACCCGCCCAGCGCGGCAATGAAGGATTGCGCGGTCGCGACCGCCGTTGCGGCGGCGGCTGCCGGCGCCGCCTCGAGCCCGCCAGCGACCGGCTGCTCGGCCGCTGATGGGTCAGCGTCTTCTCTGCCGGGAGTCTTCAAATCAAACTTGATGATGGCAAAGCGGAAAATGCCGTAATACAGACCGAAGTACAGCGCCCCGACCGGCAACAGCAGCAGCGGATGGGTGTCGTGATTGAAGTTGAGCACGTAATCGAAAAGGCCTGCCGAAAACGTGAAGCCGAGCTTCACATCGAGGGCATTCATGATGATGAACGCCAGACCCGTCAGCAGGGCGTGCACCAGATACAGGCCCGGAGCGACGAACATGAAGGTAAATTCCACCGGCTCGGTCACTCCGGTGAGAAACGAGGTGAGCGCGATCGAGAGCAACAGCCCAGCCACTGCCCGGCGCCTCGCCGGCAGCGCCGTATGGTACATGGCGAGGCACGCCGCCGG
Organism: Gammaproteobacteria bacterium; assembly: GCA_027366635.1. Classification (GTDB taxonomy): domain Bacteria; phylum Pseudomonadota; class Gammaproteobacteria; order Steroidobacterales; family Steroidobacteraceae; genus 13-2-20CM-66-19. The sequence goes on from DAHXNE010000116.1 coordinate 15,964, forward strand.
CAGACCAAACATCATGACCGGAAAGAACCCCGACATGAAGCTTCCGGCCGTCGGATCGCCGGCGAAGAAACGGTTCATGTCCCCGGTGACGCCGTGGTAATTGCCGAGGATGAACCACACGTAGCTGTTGAGGATGTTGTGCAGCCCGGTGACGATGAGCAGGCGGTTCAGCACGCCGTAGATGAACGGCCCCCACGGCCCTGCGGCCCGCACGGTGCCGCTGAGCGTGGCCATGCCGCTCTCCATATGCGGCAGCTCCAGACCCAACAGGATGGCCAGCGGCAGTGCCGCGAAGCCGGTCAGGATCGGCACGAAACGGCGGCCGCCGAAGAACGCCAGGTAGCTCGGCAGCCGGATGCGATGAAAGCGGTTGTAGAGCGCCCCGCCCATCAATCCCGAGACCATCCCCACCGGTACGGTGAGCTGTTGCAGCGCCTTGTCGGCGGATGCCGCCGCCACGAGCGCCTGCGCGTGCGCGGGGACGCCCGCGAGCACCGCCGCCGGTGCCGTAAGAAACACCACCGCGCCCTTGAGGATCACCAGGTAGCCCACCACGGCCGCCAGTCCAGCGGCCCCATGGTTGTCGCGGGCCAGACCGATCGCCACGCCGACCGCGAACAGCAGCCCCAGGTTGGTAAAGATGGCCTGGCCGGCATGCGCCATGACCGGGATATTGAGCAGGTCGGGCTGTCCGAGCCGCAGCAGCAGGCCGGCCACCGGCAGCACCGCGATGGGCAGCATCAAGGCGCCGCCGAGTTTCTGCAGAGCGTTCAGCATCCGTTTCATCAGATTTCCCCCAGGGAAGGCGCTCGGGCGCCGGCCGAGGCCGGCTCGCCGGTCTTACCGGCTGGCGCCGCCGACAGTGCGCGAACCGCTTCGGCCGACTCCTGCTCCAGCGCCTCGCGTGCCCAACGTTTGCACTGCTCGAGCGTCAGCTCGCCGATCAGGGCCTTGACGCTCGGAATGGCCGCCGGCGCGCATGACAGCTCATGCACGCCCAGGCCGATGAGAATCGGCGCCGCGACCGGATCGGACGCCAGTCCACCGCACACCGCAACGCCCCTGCCATGCCTGTGCGCCGCCTCGGCCGTGCGTGCGATCAGGCTCAACACGGCCGGGTGCAGCGCGTCGAGCCGCGCGGCGAGCTGCGGATGTCCCCGGTCCATGGCCAGGGTGTACTGGGTCAGATCGTTGGTGCCGATGGAAAAGAAGTCGGCTTCGCGGGCCAGCACGTCGGCGATCAAAGCCGAAGCCGGCGTCTCGATCATGACCCCTAGCTCGATCGGCGCTGTGCGCCCCACCCGTCGGCTCGCCTCGATGATGTGCGCGCGCACCGTACGCAACTCCGCGACGTCCGTGATCATCGGCAAGAGGATGCGGCACTGGCCCGTGGGCTGCACGGTAAGCACGGCGCGCAACTGCTCATCGAGTAAGTCCTCACGCCAGAGGCTGGTGCGTACGCCGCGCAGCCCGAGCGCCGGATTTTCCTCCTCCGGCAGCGGCAGATAATCGATCGGCTTGTCGCCGCCGATGTCGAGCGTCCGAATCGTCAGCGGCTTGCCAGCCAACGCCCGGGCAATGCGCTGATATTCGTCATGCTGCTCCGCCTCGCTCGGCGCCTGCCGGCGCTCGAGGAAAAGAAACTCCGTACGCAGCAGCCCGCAACCTTCGGCACCGTTGCGCATCGCCGCCTCGGCGTCGGCCAGCGAGCCGAGATTGGCGAGCACATCGATGCGGGTACCATCGGCCGTACGGCACTCGCGCTGCGCGGCCTGGCGCTCGCGGGCGCGCCGCTGCGCATTGCGCGACATGCGGGCTCGCGCCGCTTCCACGCGCCGCTCGTCAGGATCGATGAGCAGCTCACCGGCTTCGGCATCGAGGATGAGCGTGGTGTCCTCGGCGATCTCAACCACAGTCGGCCCAAGCGCCACCAGGGCCGGAATGCCCGCGGCGGCGGCCAGGATCGACACGTGCGAGGTCGCCCCGCCCGCCGCGAGACAGATCCCCGCGAGCCGCTCCGCGTCGAGGCTCACCAGCTGCGAGGGCAGGAGTTGCTGCGCGATGAGAATGGCTCCGGACGGCAGCGCAGAAACCGGCGGAGCCTGCTCGCCGCCGAGGGCGACCAGGACTTGCCGCTCGAGATCGATCAGGTCGTCGGCCCGCTCGGCCATGCGCGGATCGTCAAGCGCGCACAGCGCCTCGACACTCGCGCGAATGGCTGCGCGCCACGCGTAGCCCGCGCTCTTGCCTCGCGCGATCCAATCCAGGGCCTGCACCTGAAGGTGCGGGTCGGCAAGCAGTCCCAGATGCGCCTCGATCACCTCGGCGGCCGGACCGGCAGCGCCGGACCGAGCCTGCTCGAGCGCGGCGCGCACCAGAGCCTGCGCCCGATCGAGTTCCCGCGTTTCATGGTCGGTGCCGGCACCCGCCTCCCGCAGAGCAACCTCTCGCACGCGCAGCACGGCGGCTCGTCCGACCGCAAACCCCCGGCTCGCCACCACGCCGCGCAGGACCGCGCCGGACCCCACTGATTCCGGCTGCACGCGCGGGGGCAGCGCTGGAGCGGGCGTCGGAGCAGCCGACGACACGGATGAAGCCGTCGCCGGCTCCGCGGCCGAAAGGACCGCCTCGATCGCTTCGATCGCGACGGCCGCATCCGGGCCTGCCGCGCGAATTTCCACTTGACCGCCGCTGCGCACCCCCAAGGTCATCAGCGCGACCGCGCTGCGCGCATTGGCTTGGCGCCCCGCGGCGTGCAGGCTGACTTCAGCTCGAAACCCCGCGATCGCCGCCGCCAAGCGCGCGGCGGGCCGGGCATGAATGCCGTGCTCGAGCGCAACGCGCACCGTACGGCGATGCGCCTCGCCCGCCGCGGCCCGCCCCGAGGGGCCATCCGCGGCGGCGCTCCGGGGCGCCCACTCGAGCAGCACCTCGCCCACGGTCACAGCACAGCTCTGGACACGGCGTGTCAAGGTACCTCCGCCGCCGACCACGAGTACCGGCGTCAGCACGCTGCGCGCCCGGCGCGCCAGCAGGTCCAGATCAAAACGGATCAGGGCATCGCCGGTGCCTACCCTCTGGCCGAGCGAAACCAACGCCTCGAAACCCTCCCCGCCGAGGCCGACGGTGTCGACGCCGAGGTGCAGCAGCACTTCAAGCCCCTGAGCCGTGCGCAACGTGATGGCGTGGCGCGTCTCGGGAAGCAGCACCACCTCACCCTCACACGGCGCATACAACGTCGAGCCCAGAGGATCGATCGCCACACCGTCGCCGAGCATTCGTCCCGCAAACACCGGATCGGGCACCTCCTCGAGGGGCGTGCTCCACCCCGCCAGCGGCGAGCGCAACACCAGCGCTCTCATCGGGATGCCCGCGGCCTCAGACCCGAGAGCAGCCCGTGCAGAAGCGAATTGCGGGCGTCATCGTCCCCGAGCACCCAGATCATCGCTCCGCGCAGATGCGCCCGGCGGACGAACGCTCCCTTGAGCGCCAGCGACTGCGGATCATCGTACGTAAAGAACGCATGCCGGCGCGCGTCGTAAAGCCAGGGTGCCTCGGCGGTTGAGCTCCAATAGCGCACCCAGTGCGGGTCGGTGAGCATCCGCGACTCGATGGTCTTCCAGGGTGTCTCCGCCATGACACCGGTGAACCTGGAATACCGGCCTTCGTACCGGGCGCTCACCCCGGTGAACCCGCGTCCGTAAAATGCCATGCCGAGCATGATCTTGTCCGCCGGCACTCCGTGCGCCTCATAGTAGCGCACCGCTCCGGTGAGGTTGTCCCAGGCGCGCTGCGGCTCCGGCGTCGGATCGCGCCGATCGGCGCTCATCGGGGTATTGAAGCCGCTGTAGGGGCTAAAGATCGTGTTCATGTCGTAGGTCATGACGTTAAGCCAACTGACGTACGGCACGAGCGCGGCCAGATCGTAGCTGTCGCTCACCGAGTATGCTCCGCCCTCCTGCCACGTGCCCGCAGGTGTCGCCACGGTGAGCAGATAGTGCTGGTGGGTGCGTCGTCCGACCACGTCGAGCTGCTCGCGCAGCTGCCGCACCAGCGCGGTCGCATCCGCACGGTCCTGCGGGCGCGATGGGATCAATCCGCCGCGGACAGGAAACTCCCAGTCGAGATCGATGCCGTTGACACGCTGCTGCTGGATGAACAGGCGGATGCAACTGCGCGCGAACTTGGCCCGAGAGGCGGGCGTGAGCGCGATATCGGAGAACTGTGGCGTGGTGTCCCAACCGCCGATGGACACGAGAAGCTGTAGCCCCGGGTGCCGCCGGCGCAGCTCGCGCAAGGCACGCAGGGCTTGCAACTGCGGTGCCCCGGGTGTGTCGCAGACATCCCCGCTCGTTGGCTCGCCGAGCGAGTAGATGATCGCGTTCAAATCGGCAGCGGGAATATCCGCGACCGGCATGCCGCCATCGTAGTATGCGACCACCTGCGGAACCGCCGCCCTGACCGGCGCCCCGATCGCCAGCGCGACCAGCGCCACCAACCCCGCGAACCACGGGCGCAAGCCCGAGGGGCTTCTCACCGACCCTGAATTGAATGTCACGGTTACCCCATTGATGTGCAACGCCTCGGAACTGTGGCGCGCAGATCGGCGGACCGCAACCTCCAGCGCCGCCCCATCCGCGTCCCACGCGGCCGCAGCCCGCCCGCGGCGCAACGCACACCTTCGGGCCGCGGCCGGCGGCCGGCCCCATTCCCGGGGCCGGCCGCCGCCAAACCAGGGTCATCGCGAACGGGGGGAGTGTCCGCGACGACCCCGGCACCGGAACATACCCGGTCAGGCATCCTGCCGGCGCGCCGTGCGCCGCATGAGGATTCGCATCCTCCGTCCGCTCGCTTCCAGAGCTAGAACTTGTACTCCGCAGTCAAATAATACTGCCGGCCGTTGTTGTAGATCGCGACCGGCTGCGTCAGGTTATTGCCATACTCCTTGACGAGCGCGTCCGCCAGATTGCGTGCCGAGAACGTGACGCTCAGGTTATGCATAAGGCTGTAGGTCACCTGAAGATTCAGAGCGCCGGTGCCGGCCACATACTCCGACGAAGACTCGCTCACCGCCGCGTAATAGTGCGAGCGGTAGTTATAATCCACGTTGGCGCTGATCGGGCCGCGCTGGTAATACCCGCCAATGTTATACGTGTACTTGGAGTTATCGAGCACCGGATTGCCGTCACTGGAAGTGCCGTCAGCCACCATGAAGTTGGTCTGCAACCCGAAGCCATACGGCAGCGCCTGATCCCAGGCAAGCACGACGCCCTTGATTTGCGCGTTTATATTGAACGGCGAGGTAATCGTGAACGTCGCATCCTGCTTCGTCGTCGAGTCGTAGTACACGCCCTGCGCCGAGCCGAAGTCGACGTAGTTTTCCATGTTCATGTCAAACAGCTTGGCCTCCAGCATGGACTCCGGTCCATAGTAGTACTCGAGGTCCGTGCTGAAGACAGTGCCCTTGATCGGCTTCAGGTTCGGATTACCACCCGCGCCGGTGAGATTGGTGTCCGTGAGCAGAATCGAGCCGCCGAGCGCGCTGTAGTCCGGCAGCGTCATGGTCTCCGCCGCATCGAACCGCGCCACCAGCCGCCGGGTAAGATCGAACTTCAGGTTCGCGCTCGGCAGAGCACTGAAATACTGATGATCGATCTCGGTGGGCGTGAACGCTCCGAACGCCGAGAAGGTCTGCGGGTGCGCGCCGCCCTCGAGATTAGTCAGCACCTCCTCCAGCGTGTTGACGAAGCGCACGCCGATGTTACCGCTCCAGCGGCGACCGCCGATGTCGGCCATGAGATAGCCGGCGAAGTCGTTCTCGCGCACGTCATAGGACTGCAGCCAGTAATAACGACTCGGCCCGGTGCTGAGATTCGTGGCATCGAACGCCTCGATCGCGCTCTCGGAGTCCATGAAGATGTTGTCGGCCCAGGCGCCGCCGCCGGGCAGCGTGTCCTGGAAGTTGCCCGGATATTCTCCGCCGGAGTAGACCGGCGCACATTTGGGGGCGCCGCCGGAGCAATTCAGTCCCTGATCCTGGGCGAACATCGTCTCGCGCTCGTGGTGCGCGAACCGCACGCCCATCCTGAGGTCCTTGATCGCCCCGTCATCGATCTTCAGCGTGGCACCCAACTTGCCGTAGGACTCCTTGTCGATCGTGTGGACGATGTCATTCCACGCCCAACTGACGCCGTAGCCCGCCGGATTGTTGGTCGCGACCCCGGGGTACTGCACCGTCGCCAGGCTATTGATGCCGTTCAGCTGATAGGAGACGCCGTCGCCGCCATCGTATTCGTACGCCGGCTGACGCGGCTGATCGCCGTCGCCGTAGGTAAATCCAATCTGTCCGTCGAAGCTCAGGTCGCGGCTGGCGTCCCACCGGGCATCCAGATTGACGAACGAGCTGGAGTCGGAGGCATCCGGACGCATGATCTGGTCGTAAACGATCGAGGCCGGCGCACCGGCTTCACTTGGCCAAGTGCCGGCCACGATGGTGTCGTTGCGCACGGTGAGCGATGTCGGCACATAGGTCGGGGAGACGAAATTGCTCCCCCACATCATGAAGTTGTCGTTGAGATTGGACGCCAGCTGCCGGGCGTAGTAGCCGGTCAGATTGAACTCCAGCCTGTGAGTGGGCTTGAACTGAAAGTCGATCAAGCCGCCGGAGTTCTCCATGGACTGCTTGAAGAGGACCTGTCCGAGCAGATCCGGATAGAGCGCTCCGGTGGCATTCGGCAGGCTCGGGTTGGCCTTTTGCCAGGCCGCGGCGGTCGCGGCGGACACCGCGCCGTAGCCGAGCTCCTCCTGGCCGTCGCGGCGGATACCGTACTTCTGGTAGAAAATCTGCCCCAAAACACCGAATTTTCGATTATGCCAACTCAACTGGATGCTGCCCTGCGGGTTGGCCTTGCTCGGCAGATCCCAGTAATTCGCCCCGGCGTTGACGAACCCCGAGAAGCCGCTCTTGTAATCGAACGGCCTCGGCGTGACGACATTGACCGATCCGGCGGTGCCGCCGGCGATCATGCTGGCATCCTGACTCTCGTACACCTGCATTTGCGAGATCATCGTGCTTGGAAACAGCGCGAGATTGGTGCTGCGGCCGACGGTCTCGTACATGTCCTCGATGAACCAGTCGCCCGTCGAGACGAAGTGCCCGTCGATCGTGGTCTGGGTCAGGCTCGCGGGCGCACCGAACAGACTGACCCGGTCATTGATGGCGAAACCGCCTTCACCGGCCACCGAGGACTGGGTATCGACGCCCGGCATGGTCTGCAGGACGTCCGCGATGTTTTGCGCAGGCAACCTGCCGACGTCCGTGGCGGTTACCACCTGTACGGCATCCGTCGCGGCACGCTGAAGGGACAGCGACTTGCGCACGGAATATTTGATGCCGGTGACGACCACCTCTTGGAGGGTCGGCACCGAGCCATTGTCCGCCACGCTCTGACTGTTGGTCGCCGCCGGACCCGGCTGCGCAAATGCGTTTGCGCCAAACAGCGCTACCGCGACCGCAGTGCCGATCAGTGTAGGTTTTGCGATTCTCATAAAATCCTCTCACCCCGATGATGTTGTCGTTTACCGAGAACGCCCATGCCGTAAGCCGCGTCAGCGCCGGTCAATCCGGCTACTCCGTGGTCCGGCACTCGCAGCAACCCCGCCGGTCACGCGCGCCATGTCGTATTTGCGCCCCAACCGTTCCGCCGTCTATGTTGCGTAATAACCACATTGGTACCATGGCAAGTCCAGTGTAATACCAATATTTTAAAAAATCCATACCACAGAAAGACCACTTGGTCTCATAGAGCTTATTATGAAGATAAACAGAAGGTTAATATTGTCTCTCAAAATATTTTCGCGTTAAGTGGTATTGTACTGGTATTCTTACACCAATCTCGATCAGCCTTCGGGGGCACTCCGTTGACGTTGTCGCACACGCTGGCAAAACTCGATGAGGCAAGCCCGCTGCCTCTGTACCAGCAACTGCAAAGAGCGCTGCGCCAAGCCATCGAGTCACGCCAGATCGGTCCGGACGATGCGCTGCCCCCAGAGCGCGAGATTGCCGACGAACTGCACATCTCGCGCATCACGGTGCGCAAGGCAATCGACGGGCTGGTCAGCGAAGGGCTGCTGGTCCGCCGCCAGGGCGCCGGGACCTACGTCTGCGCGCGGGTGGAGAAAAACTTCTCCAAGCTCACCTCTTTCTCCGAAGACATGCGGGCGCGAGGCCGCACGCCGCACAGCGTCTGGCTGCGCAAGTCCGAGGGCAGCGTAACACCGGAGGAGGCGCTCACGCTGCGCTCCAGTCCGGGAACACCGGTCTTCCGGTTCCAACGGATCCGTTTTGCCGACGACGCGCCCATGTGCGTCGAATACGCAACAGTGCTCGCCTCCTGCCTGCCGTCGATCGACGCCGTGGAAACTTCGCTTTACGAAGCGCTGGAACTCGCGGGCAGCCGTCCGGTGCGCGCCCTGCAACGGCTGCGCGCGGTACTGTTCAGCGCCGAACAGGCCAAGCTCCTGCAGACTCACGAGCGAGACGCTGGACTTCTCGTCGAGCGAGTTGGTTTTCTCAAGGACGGTCAGGCGGTGGAGTTCACGCAATCCTTCTTCCGTGGCGACATCTATGATTTCGTGGCCGAACTGAGCGACCTATGAGCCCGCGCCCAACCGAAGCATCCACCCTGATGTACAAAGAGGCCGCGCAAGCGGCCCAGGTGGTCCACGACCAGCTCCTCGCCAACGCGGATCTCATGGAGCGCCTGGGCGAGCGCCTGCGGGCGCTCGCCCCGTCGGTCGTTGTCACTTGCGCGCGCGGCAGTTCCGATCATGCGGCAACCTTCGCCAAATACCTCATCGAAACGCGGCTCGGCGTCCCGACGAGTTCCGCGGCACCGTCGGTGAGCTCCGTCTACGATGCCCGTCCGCGCTTCCAGGGCGCCTTATGCCTGGCAATCTCCCAATCCGGATCCAGCCCCGACCTGCTCACCACGGTGCGCAAGGCACGTGAATCCGGCGCGATCGTGGTGGCACTCGTCAATGCGGAAAACACCCCACTCGCGGAACTTGCCGATCATCTCGTGCCGCTTGCAGCCGGTTCCGAGACCAGCGTCGCGGCCACCAAATCCTTCATCGCCTCGCTTTCGGCCGTGACGCATCTGATCGGCGCCTGGATGCCCGACCGCGAGCTTTCCGAGGCTCTGCGCAAGGCGCCGAAGCAGCTCGAGCGTGCCTGGAGCCAGGATTGGAGCGCGGCGCTGGCGACGCTCGCCAGCGCCAGCGATCTGTATGTCATCGGCCGCGGAATCGGCCTCGGCGTCGCCCAGGAGGCGGCGCTGAAGCTGAAGGAAACCTGTGGACTGCACGCCGAAGCAATCAGCGCCGCGGAGCTGCGCCACGGTCCGATGGCGCTCGTCGGCACCGGGTTTCCGGTGCTGATGTTCTCCCAGAATGACGAGGCTCGTGCTGGAATCGAGCAGCTGGCGATGGAACTCGCCACGCGCGACGCGGCTGTGATGATCGCCGGATCGCACTGCCCGAGAGCGCTGAATTTGTCCGCCGAGCCGGCTCATCCGGCAATCGAGCCGATTCTGCTGATTCAATCGTTCTACCGTCTGGCAAACGCGCTCGCGATCGCGCGGGGGCTGGATCCGGACCATCCCCCTCATCTGCGCAAGGTTACCGAGACGGTCTGATGCCCATCGCTCTCATAAACGGACGGGTGCTGCGCGGCACGTCACTCGTTTCGGGACAGTGTGTGCTCATCGGCGAGGGTCGCATCCAGGACATCCTGCCGGCCGAGGATGCCCGCTGCCGCGGGCTCGAGCAGGTCGATCTTGGCGGCGCGCTGCTGCTGCCTGGGTTCATCGACGTCCAGGTCAACGGCGGCGGGGGCGTGCTCTTCAATGACTCACCGTCGGTGCAGGCCATTCGCCAGATTGGGAAAGCGCACCGGCGCTTCGGCACCACGGGATTCCTGCCGACCCTGATCAGTACCGACCTGGAAATCGTGTCCCAAGCCATCGAGGCGGCCCGCGCCGCCATGACCGCCGGGGTGCCCGGAGTGCTGGGAATCCACATCGAAGGCCCGTTCCTCAGCATGGAGCGCAAAGGGGTTCACGACCCGGCCAAACTGCGTGAACTCGACGACAGCGCGCTCGGACTGCTCACCTCGTTGGGCGCCGGACGCACCGTGGTGACGCTGGCCCCGGAAATGACGACCCCGCAGATCATCAGACGCCTCACCGATTCGGGCATAATCGTCTCCGCCGGCCACACCAACGCCACATACGCCGAAGTCAGCGCAGCGCTGCGCAACGGGCTGCGCGGCTTCACGCACTTGTTCAACGCCATGTCGCAGCTCACCAGCCGCGAACCGGGCGTGGTCGGGGCAGCGCTCGAGGATCGATCCAGCTGGTGCGGGATCATCGTCGACGGCGAGCACATCGCACCACCTGTGCTGCGTTTGGCGCTGCGGTGCAAGCCGCACGAGCGCTTCATGCTGGTCACCGATGCGATGCCGCCGCTCGGGACCGATATTCGCTCGTTCCAGTTGCAGGGCAGGCGCATCACGGTCGATGGCTTGGTCTGTTACGACGAGGACGGTCGCCTCGCCGGATCGAATGCCGACCTCGCCACATGCGTGCGCAACGTGATCGAGATGCTCGGCCTGCCGCTGCACGAGGCAGTGCACATGGCGAGCCTGTATCCGGCGGAGTTCCTGGGCCTCGCTCATGAGCTGGGCCGTATCGAGCCCGGCTACCGTGCCAATCTTGTGCTCGCCGATGAGCGGATCAACGTCCTGAAAACCTGGATCGACGGTCTGCCGTCCGATCCTTAAGTCGGGGCAATGGACGCCGGCAGGGGCAATCCGCCGGGCGATTCGCTATCCTAGGGCCGGCGCACCGAATGCGCGCGCTGCGGGCAATCCGCTCTGGCTTCTTAAAAAGGGTACGTATCCATGTCCAAGGCACGGTGCGGCGCGGTCCTGGCCGTGCTGCTGTCCCTGGCTCTGGCCGGTTGTGGCACGAGCGAGGATGCCAGCATCCGGTTGCTCAACGCGAGCGCCGGCTATCCCGCACTCGATATGTACTTCGAGTTGGGCGGCACGTTCGGCAAACCGCAGATCAGCGATGTCACCTCCGGTACCGTCAGCAGCTACGCGCACATTGCCCCGAAGTCCTATACCGTCTACTTCACGAGTCACGGCGTGGCGCCGGCGAATGCGCTCTCAAGCACGAGCCAAGCATTTTCCACCAACCAGACGACGACTTACGTCGCGTACGGTGACAGCGGCGAGTTCGCCGACCTGGCCATCCGCGAGGACCAACCCGCCCCGAGCGGCGGCTACACCAACGTAGAGGTGCTCAACGCCGACCCGGACGCCGGCAGCCTCGATGTGTACCTGACCAGCCCTGGGTTGTCTTTGAACGACGCCTCGCCGAACTTCAGCGCCGTCAAAGGCGGCGACTCCACCGGTTTCACCGAGATCAAGTCCGGGACCTACGAGCTGCGCATCACCGGGGCAGGCGAGAAATCGGACCTGCGCTTCGAGCTCCCGAGCATCACGCTCGGCAACTTGAAGACGCTCTCGCTGATCATCACCGAGACCCCCGGCGGCTACCTGGTCAACGTCATGGCCTTGCCCCAAAAGGGCTCGCTCACCACTTACCCCAATCCCGACGCGCGCGTGCGGGCAGTGATCGGCTTGAACGGCAGTGTGTCGGTGTCGGTGGGCTCCACCCCACTGGTAAGCACCGCGCCGCAAGGCGTGATCGGCCCCTATGAACTCGTGCCCGCCGGCAGCGATCCGGTGACGCTGACGGTGAATGGCGCTTCGGTCTCCGTACCCAGCCAGACGTTGAGCCCCGGCCAGGATTACACCTTCCTCGTCTATGGCACTCCTGGAGCGGTGCAGGAAAGTCTACTCGCCGACAGCAACGTCCCGCCGCTCAGCGGCTACTCCAGCGTTCGGCTGGTCAACGCCATGTCCGGGTCCACCGATCCGATCTCCCTGTCCATCGACTTCCTGCCGATCGCGACCGACATTCCACTGGGAAGCGACCTGCCGAGCGGCAGCGCCAGCGGCACCTCACCCTACGACACCCAGGTGACGGCCACATCGACCGGAACCGTGATCGTGACCGATGACATCACCGGGCAGACGCTTTACTCGGAACCCACTGCCGCCGACACGAACTACGCGACGCTCGCTTCGGGTGACGTATACACCATGTTCATGTTCGGCAGCACCTCCGCGCCCAGCGGAGAGCTGTTCCAGGATGACCCGGTGCCATGACGGGTCCGGCGGCGCCACCGCACGCGGGGGTACACCGCACGAGCGGCCCCGACCAGCCCAGGGCAGCGCATGCCTGTGGTGGCCCACGAGCCGGAATCCGGAACCCTGGCGACGCGGCGCGCTCAAAACGATACACTGGCAGCTCGCTGGTCGCTTACCCTGAGCCGCCCGCCAATTTCCAAGCCATTCCGAGTGAAGGGGTATATTGATGAGATTCGATTGCGCTCGCGCAAAACCGGGCGCTTTGGCCACTGTGCGCATCGCACTATTCGTACTGGCCGGAGCACTCGCGATCGGGCTGGCCGGCTGCAGCGCCAGCACGCGCGTCTACAACGGCACCCCGGCACTCACCTTGACGGCCGACGCGGCCGGGGCCTTCAGCACCTATATCGTCGGCATCGACACTATCGAGCTGACCCAGAAGAACGGCTATGTCTATCCCGCGCAGTCGAACGACGAGCAGGTCAATCTGACGCGCCGCGTCAATCTCACCGAGCTGTTCGGTGCCCCGGGTATTCCGACCGGCACGTATACCAGCATGACGATCTACTTCGACTACTCGAACCCGGCGATCTATCTGCAGGGTGCGGCGAAGGCGGCGACCGTCAAGACCGCTTCCGGATCAACGCTCATCCCGGTGAAGGTGACGTTCGCGCCGAATCATCCGCTGGTCATCGGCCTGAACACATCGACGCCCTTCGCCATCGACATCGACCTGGCGGCCTCGAACGCGATCGACGCCGCAACCAATACCGTCACGGTCAGTCCGTATGTCGTAGCGACCGTCGAGCCGGTCGACACGAGCCCATTGCGGGCCCGCGGCCAGCTGGTCCTGTCGCAACCCGGCAAGAGCGACGTGGTGGAGAACATCCGTCCGTTCGATGACACCTACTACGGCGACCCCGGCGTGGGCGCCCTGACCGTCAACACCAGCTCCAGCACGTATTTCGATGTCAACGGACAGGTTTACATGGGTTCGGCGGGCCTCAAGGCGCTCGCCGCTGCCCAAAACGGCACGGTGATGACGGCGTACGGCACTCTGGGCAGCCTCGCGACGATTACCCCGCAATTCAACGCAACGCAGGTATATGCCGGAACCAGCGTAAGTACCCAGGGCACCGCGGTGATTCGCGGCACGGTCTCGGCACGCAGTGGCGACACGCTCACATTGGAGCAGGCGCAGTCCGTCTGCCCGGAGAACTACTGCACGGCCAACGCCACCATCACCTACTACCCGACGGCCACCGTCACGGTCGGCCCCTCGACAATCGTCACCGAAGACGGCACAGCGGCCAGTGGGCTTGGCGTTCAATCCATATCGGTCGGCCAGCGGATCAGCGCCTCGGGGACGGGAGCGAGCGGCAGCAGTCTCATGCCGGGCACACTGAATGCGACCAGCGGCCAGGTTCGAATGCAGCCCACGACGATTTGGGGCACCCTGGTATCCGGCGCCAGCGGCAGCGCCACGCTCGATCTGCAGCAAATCGACCTCGCTGCGCCCAGCACGTTTGACTTCACGGGCACCGGCGTGACCGGCAGCGAGGACGCCAATCCGGCCAGCTATGCGGTCGATACCGGCTCGGTGGACGAGAGCGGCACCACCGCGGGGACGGTGCTTTCGGCCACGGGCTTCGTCACGCCCTTCGGCTCGGCGCCGCCGGATTTCTCAGCTTCGAGCGTAACGCCGGCCAGTGCGGGACCGACCGACCTGATCGTACAGTGGAATGGCGGCACGACCGCGCCGTTCACGTCCTCGGGCAGCTCCGGTCTGGTCGTTAACCTCGGCAACTCGAGCATCGAGGCCGCCGACATGCAGACCGGACCGCAGACCGTGCAGCTTTCCAGCCTCTCCGCCAGTCCGACCATCGCGTTCGGATGCGCCAGCGGCACCTGCGGCAACGCGGAATTCGGCATCGGAAACGGCTCGGCGGGCATTTCGGTGTTCGATTCGGTTTCCAGCTTCCTCTCGAGCCTCACGAGCACGCTGGATGGCTCGACCGGGATCAGCGAACTCGTAGCGATCGGAACGTACGACTCGGCGAGCAACACGTTCTACACGCAGCGTATCGACGTAGTCACGAACTGAGCCAGGCGTACCCTCCGGTATTCTCGCCGGAGGGTACCGCTCTCGCCTGACCCACGCGAGGGCACGCGGTGACGCCGTTCATCCCGTCGGGTTCTCTCCTGGCCGCGCTCGAGCGAGAATTGGAGCAGTCCACCTCTGGAGAGCCCCTATGTCGGAAACGGTCTTCAGCAAGATCATCCGCGGCGAGATTCCGTGTCACAAGGTATACGAGGACGAACGCGTTCTGGCCTTCCTCGACGTCAACCCGCTCAGCGCTGGACACACGCTGGTGGTCCCCAAGGAGGCCGCCCGCACCCTGGATGCGCTTTCGGACGAGTCCGCGGCGGCGATCGGGCGCGCCCTGCCGCGCCTGTGCCGCGCAGTAATCCACGCAACCGGGGTTACGGAATACAACGTCCTGGAAAACAATGGCGGCGGTGCGCACCAAGCAATCGAGCACGTGCACTTCCACATCATTCCCAAGCCCAATCACACCGAGGGGCTCGGAATCGGCTGGCCAATGCGTCCTCTTGATCCAGCCGATGGCGCACGCGTGGCAGAGCAGATACGGGCCGCCATCAAATGACATTCTCCGCGACCAGATCGGAGCATATTCACGGTAGATCGGCGCATATACCAGGCGAAATTACGCGCTCTCAAATCACTTGCTGGAATGGCATTCGCTCCGTACAATGCGCCCCCTCCTGGTGCGGGGTGGAGCAGTCTGGCAGCTCGTCGGGCTCATAACCCGAAGGTCGCAGGTTCAAATCCTGCCCCCGCTACCACTTGACCCTAGGCCCTTGCAGAGCGCGCCAACGTTCTGATCCCAATGGGCCATGAGCCCGCCGTCCGGCAGCGGCTCCAGGCGAATCTTCCCGCCGAACCACTCTCGCAAGAACAGGCGCGCCTTCAGGATCGCGTCCGGGTGGCCGTCGAGGCCGAGTGCCACCTGGCGGCGGTAGAGTTCTGCGGCGCGAGGCAGAATCGCAAGCGCCTTGGCCGGCAAGCCGGCGCTGTCCTCTAGCCCTTGAAGCTCGCGGCGCTTTTCCTCCGCCCTATCGATGGCGGCCTGGAGTTCGTCGGGCGTCATGTCCGGATCGCCGTGCTGCAAGCGCTCCCGCAGCCGTTCGATGCGCACCGCGAGTTCTTGCAGCTCTCGCGGCGCTGCTACCGCTCGCTCCTGCGTGGCCCGCACGCGGTCTACGTAATGGTCCCGCATTTCCTTGACCATCCGCGCGACCCGCTCGGGCGCGAACAAATCGTCACGGATCGGACCGAGCAGGATGTGCTCGACACGATCGCGCCTCACTCGAATCGAGTTCGAGCAGGCGTGTCCATCGTGATAGCTCGAACATCCATAGCTGACCGCGTCCGTGATCGTGTAATGCGCATCACACACGTCGCACCGAAGCAGGCCGGAAAGTAGGTACTTCGGCTTGCCGCCTGTGCGCAGACGCGCCTCGTCCTTCGCAGGCCGAGTCCGCCGTTGCGCCCGCTCCCACAGATCATCGGAAATGATTCGCAACGACTCATCGACGTAGCTGATCCATTCCGACCGCGGCCGCATGATGCGCCTGCGTTTGCCCGTGTCGGGGTCCTTGCGCCACTCGGAGGCGTTCCAGTGCACGGCCCCACGGTAGCGCTCGTTGCGCACGATCACGCGAATCCCTGAGCCCATCCAGCCGGCCGCTCGACGCTCCGTCCGATTCCACGTCGCACCCGGCGACGGAATACGCCGCGCGTTCAAGTCGGCGGCGATCGTCCGGCAACTCGCGCCGTCGGCGAAACGTCCGAATATCTCGCGGACAACGTATGCCTCGCCCTTGTCCACCTTGCCGTCGCGATATCCGTAGGCGCGGCCTCCGGTCGCCCTCTTCTCCCTCGCCCGCGATTCCAGCGCCGCGTACGTGCGATCCTTCACCATCTCGCGGAACGCCTCGCCGATGATTCCCGACAGGCCCGCTTGCAGCTTGTGACCACGCCGTGCGCTGTCGTAGCCGTCCTGACGCCGACTACGCGAACTCCCTTCGCGACCAGCCGGTCAATCATCTTCGAGAGGTCGCCCTGGGAGCGGGATAGGCGTGATAGATCGGTGACCAGAACGGCATCGACGCGGCGGGCGAATGCGGAGTCCTGAAGGCGCAGAACACCGGGCCGGTTTCCGAGCGCCGCTCCGCTGATCCCCTGGTCCTCGAAGTACTCAACGACGTGCCAGCCTTGGCGCGAAGCGTATTCGGCGCACACGCACACCTGGTCGGCGATCGAGGACTCGTTCTGCCGATCGGTGCTGAACCGGGAGTAGACGGCGGCCTTCACAGCTTCTTCGCGGAGGCTCCAGATACGATGGCCATTACCATGCGCTGAAGCCTCCAGAAACGCAACTGCGGGCTTTCGATGATCATGCGTTGCCCGCTATTTGGGCGCC
The DNA here is from genome assembly GCA_027366635.1 of Gammaproteobacteria bacterium. Classification (GTDB taxonomy): domain Bacteria; phylum Pseudomonadota; class Gammaproteobacteria; order Steroidobacterales; family Steroidobacteraceae; genus 13-2-20CM-66-19. Next base: position 32,752 of record DAHXNE010000116.1, read on the forward strand.
TCGGGTTTGACCGGAGGCTCCGTGGACGAATCCTGCTCATTGCAGTTCGCGCCATTGCCCTCCGCGATGCCATCCTTGGTTCGAACCAGAAACTCCTCAACGGCGACACGCGCGTGGCCGGCGACAATTAGAACTTTCGGGTGCTAGCCTCCGACGGCTGTCGTAATTGACGTCGGGTAATTGACGTCGGCGGAGCCGGCTGCGGGGGCGGCGACAACTATATTTTTCGGGTCCGAGCCCCTCACGGCGGTCT
>DAHXNE010000033.1 GCA_027366635.1 Gammaproteobacteria bacterium
CCAAAACCGTCGCGCAGTTCGCGCGACTCATGGTGGAAGCCGGCGAGCCGGTGCTGCTCGTCGGCTGGCACCGCGAGGTGTATCGAATCTGGCTCGAGGCGCTCGCCGACTTAAAGCCCGCGATGTATACCGGCTCCGAGACTGCGGCGCGCAAGGAAGCCGAGAAGCGGCGGTTCCTCGAGGGCGATACCGACATCCTGATCATGTCGCTGCGCTCCGGAGCGGGCGTGGATGGGCTTCAGCACCGCTCCTCCGTCGTGATTCTCGGGGAGCTCGACTGGTCGCCCGGCATCCACCAGCAGATTCTCTGGCGCCTCGACCGCGAAGGTCAGAAGAACCCGGTCACGTGCTTCCTCCTCGTCACGGACGATGGCTCGGATCCGCCCATTATGGACGTGCTCGGGATCAAGAAAAGCGAGGCCACGCAGATCGTGGACCCCCATCTCGGTGTGCACATCGCCGAGAGTGACGAGAGCCACTTGCGGCGCCTGGTCGAGCGTTACTTGGCCAAGGACCCTGCCGCGGGCACCGACAGGCAACGTCGTGACGGCGCTACATCGAACCTCTGATTCAGCCAGTCAATGTATGGCATGCTTGACCTTCGATGTCTGGCATGCTTAACATCCCCCTGCAGGGGCCCGGGCGGGAGAGAACCTTCGAACGGTACCCATTTTTGACGGAGTCTGACCATGCGCGGCGTGAACAAAGTGATCCTGGTCGGCCACCTCGGCCAAGACCCCGAGGTGCGCGCGATGCCTTCGGGCTCGAGCGTCGCGAATCTGAGTCTCGCCACCAATGAGCAGTGGCGGGACAAGAACACAGGGGAGCAGCAGGAGCGCACGGAGTGGCATCGCCTCGCCCTCTTCGGCCGGCTCGCCGAGATCGCTGGCCAGTACCTGCGTAAAGGGGCGCAGGTTTACGTGGAGGGACGCCTGCGCACGCGCAAGTGGCAGGACGGCGACGGGCACGACCGCTACAGCACCGAGATTGTCGTGAACGAGATGCAGATGCTCGGCGGGCGCAGCGGCGCATCTCAGGCCGGCCCGGACCGACCCGCCCCGCCGGCGGAGAGCCGCGAACCGGCGAGCCGCGCGGACACGCCCTTCGACGATGACATCCCCTTCGCATGGGCCCTGCTCGCGCCCATCGGTACCCTTCTCGCAATGCTCGCTCCGCATGTGGCGCGGCTGGTGGCCTGAGCACGCCCCATGCGCGAGGCCATCGAGGCATATCCGCTCACGTGGCCGCAGGGCTGGCCACGCAAGAAATCCTATCAGCGCTCACGCGCGAAGTTCTCGACCTCCGGCCGAGTGCTTTCCGTCATGGACGGGATCACGCGCGTGCTGCTCGAACTCGATCGCCTCGGCGTGAAGCGTGATGACCTCGTGATCTCAACCGACATCCCGACGCGCCTCGACGGCTTGCCGCGGTCGGATCGCACGGTCACCGACCCCGGGGTCGCCGTCTACTGGCGCAAGGGCAAAGCCACCCGCTGCATGGCAATCGACCGCTATGACAGGGTCGCCGACAACCTGGCCGCGATCGCGGCCACCCTCGAGGCCATGCGCGCGATCGAGCGCCACGGCGGCGCGGAGATTCTCGACCGCGCGTTCACAGGATTCGTCGCACTGCCCGCGCCCGAGCAATGGTGGCGGGTGCTCGGCATCGCAGAGAACGCGACAGGCGGGGAAATT
>DAHXNE010000047.1 GCA_027366635.1 Gammaproteobacteria bacterium
TGCGCTGCGCCGCGCTGCACCCGCGTTGCGCACTTTCGGCGTGACCGTGACGTTCCTGGGAAAGCGCGGTTCAAGCACTTGGATTCGCGTCACAGAGAAAAAGTTGCCGGGGGCAAGTCGTGAATGTCGTGCAAGTCGTGCTGCTGCCCCTCACGAGCACGACATTGACGACATTGACGACATGGTTTCAGCAAGTATTTCCGGCCCCTCGGACCCTGCGGAGGTAGTGGTATGACCCCGAGCGCCATTCTCGACCGCCTGCACGCCGCTGGCGTGCGCGTGAGACCCGACCCGCAGAACCCCGACCGCCTGCGCCTGAGTCCACCTGACCGGCTCAACGCCGAGCTGCTGGCGCTGGCCCGCGACCACAAGCGCGAGCTGTTGGCCGAGCTGCGCGAGCGGAGCCGACCGACCCCGGAAGAGCTGGCCGGTTGGGGCGAATACCTGATGGAAAGGGCGAGCATCATGGAGCACGACGGCGAGCTGCCCCGCCGATGCGTGGCACGCATTCCAGTCGGGCGTCCCGGGACCGTAGGCGTGAGGCCGGCTACCTTCAGGGCGCGGCGGGCGTCTGGTTCGGATACGCCAAGTTCCCGTGACGCCTGACGCACACCAGACCGTTTCCCGCGTCCGCCTTTCCCGGAAACTGAATCAGGTTGACGCACTTTCTCGGTATTCTTCTTCGGCCTCCCACGCCTCGCCGGCTCCGCATCGAGTTCCCGCGCCAGCTCCATGACGGGCATCGCGCTCTGTGAGGCCGGCTACCTTCAGGGCGCGGCGGGCGTCATCGCGATCAACGCCGAGTTCGCGGGATGCCTGACTGATGCCGGATTTCTTACCGCGTCCTCCTTTTCCAGAAACCTGCGCAATCTGCGCAGGTTCAAGGAGTCGCAAAATTCGACTGTGCGCGAGGTGGCACTGCGGCCTGCGTGGGTCCAGCCCCGCGCCCGAGCGTAGACCCCTGCCGCGCCTGCACTCCACTCTCGGCTTGAATTTCCCGCCCGGCGCGTCGCTGGCCGGCGCGTCGCGGCGCGGTGGATTCCCGCACAGTCCAGCCCGGCCCGGCTCCCGTGTGCCTGAGCGTGCCTGCGTAATTCACGCTGAATTTACCCATTCTTTTCCGTACTGGCGTCCGTACAACATTGGACAGATTCCAGAAACGCTCGCAAGTCACTGATTCTATGGTGGGTACTGAGGGGCTCGAACCCCCGACCTTCGCCGTGTAAAGGCGAAAACTGGGTGTCTGGACGTTTCGCCGTGTTGCGCTAACGCCTTGTTTTCCCTGGAGATGCGTATCTGTCTGTTTCAGCGTGATTCTGGTAAGATTTCCGTACCGTTCCGTACAACACGGACTCGCGGAGAACGTGATGTCAAAGCTGCTGCATAGAATCAGTGTCAGAACCGCGCTGAAACCTCGCAGGGAGCCGTACTGGGGCGCGCCGCTCGAACGTGGCCGCTATGTCGGGTACCGCGTAATCGCCCCCGGGCGCGGGTCATGGATCGCCCGAGCGCGCACCGAAGGCGGCCAACGATACAGAGCGCTCGGGCCTGACACCGAGGCCTTTGGATATGATGCGGCCTGCTCGGCTGCCCGGGCCTGGTTCGCCGAGATCGACGGCGGGATTGTCCGCGTCGATCGCTACACGGTCGCCGACGCCTGCCGTGATTACGTAGAGGATCGACGCCGGGAGAAAGGCGAGGCCTGCGCCGCCGACGCCGAGTGGCGCTTTCGGCGCTACCTGGCCGGTGCACCGCTCGCCGACGTGGAGCTGCGCCGTTTGCGCTCGACGGCGATTAAACGCTGGCGTGACGGGCTCGACGTGACTCCGGCCGGCGCGAATCGGATCATGACAACGTTCCGCGCCGCGTTGAATCTGGCCGTGCGCAATCGGTACGTTCCGTTCGCTACCGCCGAGGAATGGCGCGTCGTGCGCCAGTTCCGTAACGCGGACCGCCGTCGCGAACTATTCCTGGATCGCGGCCAACGGCAAGCGCTGCTCGACGCCGCGAACGGCTCTGTCCGAAACCTGATCGAGGCCGGCGCGCTCACCGGGGCGCGGCCCGGCGAGCTCGCCCGGGCACCTCGCTCCGCCTTCGACGGGCGCACCGGCACGCTGACGTTGACCGGTAAAACCGGCCGACGCTCAGTGCCGATGTCCCCGGAAGCCCGCGCATTCTTCGAGCGTATCGTGCGTAACAAGTTGCCCGGCGCACCGCTGCTCGCGCGGCCCGACGGGACACCGTGGCGTGGGACCGAGTGGACGCCCCTCGTGCGCGCCGCAGCCTCGGCGGCTGGCCTACCGATTGGCGTGAGTCTCTACACGTTGCGGCATAGTTGGATCAGCGAGGCTTTGAGCGCCGGCCTCTCGCCACTGGAAGTTGCCCGCATGACCGGCACCTCGCTTGCCATGATCGACAAGCATTACGGACATCTGGTGAAATCCGCCAGCGCGGAGCGGCTCGCGAAGGTTCAGATTCTATGAGCACTTGCCCCAAGCGCCGGATCGCAAAGCGCCGCAGGAAGCCGGTCGGCCTGAGTCTCGACGATCGCGCCGGCGGCGCCGTGCTCGAAATGCTCGCCTGCCGCGTGCTCGGCGTGCCGTACCTGCCGACCCGTCACACGGCGCCGGTCGAACTTCCGCGTGACCGCCCGCTGCTGCCGCTGCCGCCGTTCTCCGATTCCGAGCGTTGGTTGCTCGTTGATATATTGCGAGGGCTCACCGAGCCGCGCGTACTAAGCGCCCTGATTCGCGCGAACACTCCACTAAGTAAGCGCGGTCCGCCGGTCGATCGAGGCCGCTTCGCGCGCGTGGCGCTCGACGCGGAGATTAGCGGCCGGCCGAAGGACGCGGCCGCCTACTGGGGCATCGGACGATCGAGACTGCACGAGCTTCACGCCGAGCACCGCCGGGACCCGAACTGGCGGCAATGGGCGACTCTGGCGCTGCGCATGTTCAGAGTGAAGGTGCAGCATCTGCCGCTGAAGCACCGCCGCCGGGAAATCGTCCGGCTACTGCGCGAGTGGCGCTAACCTGTTGAGTTGATAGCGCCGTCCGGTATTTAGCGCCATAAATGCCGGAAACACGGCTGGTGCACTCGGACGCAATCGGGCATATATAAAGCGCTCCTGACACAGGAGCACTAACATGCCTCGCAAACTTCGCGTTTCAGAAACCACTCCCGCCGAGCGCCGCGCTCACCGGCCGGAGCGTGTCGATTGCCACCAACTGTACAGCCTCGCGGAAGCCGGCGCCGCGCTCGATATGTCGCGGGCCGCGTTGTACCGCGCGATCCGCTCCGGCCGGCTCAAACTTGCGCCCGCGCTCGATTCCCGGCCGCGCATACCCGGGCACGAAATTCTGCGAGT
>DAHXNE010000059.1 GCA_027366635.1 Gammaproteobacteria bacterium
GACGTGTGACGGCTCGCCACTCTCCTCAGCGCCGAGTGCAGCTCATCGAGCGCCTGCTGCGTAATGAGCGTCGCCCAGGCACGGTCGCCGATGCGCGTCCCGTAGCGATCGAGCAGCGTACGGGTGCGACCGAGGGCCGCCTGCTCACAATTTGATACCAGCACCACGTGCACGGTCAGTCCTCCTCGAGCCGCGTGATCACCGGCCAGACGACATCCGCCGGCACGGCCAGCGCGGTGAATTCGCGTCTGAACGTGTGCAGCGCATGATCAGGCCATGTCATCACGCCGTCCTGAATATCGAGCTGATTGCGCACGGCTGTAGCCTGGTCTGCGGTGAGCGCATCGCTCAGATGCACCCGCAGCCGCCGCCGATCCCGAACCAGAGCGCGCGGCACGAACCCCGCAGGCTCGCGCCAGTCCGTCGCAGGGCGCGCATCAAGGACCCGCGCGAGCACGAACGTCTTGATCGGATGGTGAGCCTGAACGTCCTCAAGATCCTGAGCATGAATCCGCCAGAACATGCCGGTGAACTCGAGCGCCCGCGGCCACACCGTGCGCCACCGGGCCGATCCCCCGCGACGCAGGCCCACGTAGAGGATCTCAACCGGCTCGCCGCGCACAGCCGCATCGAGCACGGCCCGGGTTGCCGCAGCGGTCCCCGCGCGGGCCGGCGGCGGATGGGGCCTGAGAATCGGCACGCCGTCATCGGGGAACAGTCCGCTCTCTTGCGGTGAGGCGCCGCTCGCGAGTAATCCGAGGATCGTCTCTGCGCGGACGAGATCTGGCACCGGGATCCGGCGGTTCGGGAAAACCCCGATCCTCGGCGATCGGTACAGCTCATGGCTCCATTGGCTCACCGCCCGTTGGAGGATTTTCGACGCTCTGTTCGGCGACCGGTGGGTGCCGAAGGCTCGGTCGACATCAGCGCGGCGGCAGCGGCCTACGAGCCAGGCTCGCCGGAGAACAAATACCGTTTCGTCCATATTTGTCTACTATACGATACCGTTGTATTTCGTTATACGCCGTTTCTTATTTGTTTATATGATCGCAGGGTTGTATTTTATTGCCGGCAAGGATAGGCTGTACCCAGAGCCATAAGGATTCAGCGGCCTATGCAGACCGAAGACTTCGAGCGATTGCGCGCAAAGCACCAGCACCTGCTTGTGCTGTGCAAAGGGGGTGTACGCCGCAGCGTCGCCGTTCCCTTGGAGAAACTGCGCAAGTCCGATGACGAGCGCGCGTTCTGCGCGCTGTGCGCCGCCAACGAGCCGCGAATGGATTTCGTATTGAAGCTCTATGGGTTTCAAGAGCAGTTCATGCAGACCGCCCCGCCGCCGCCCGAGGGCGATGAGCCGAGCGCTGCGACCTACCTCAATGCCTGTATTGAGGCCGTACGCGCAGAAGCGGCACGCACTCCCACCGATCAGATGCGAGAACTCGCGCGCGCCACTGTGCTGCGCTTCGGGGCCCACTTCTCCGGCAAACTCATCAACTCGAACGCGCAGCACGCCGCGCTGCTCGCCTCCGCTCGCCCGAGCACCCAGCCACACGTGACCAGCCGCGCGCTCGAGCGCGCCGGCATCCGCGTGCCCCTCGACCAGAGCCGCCTCGATAACAGCGGCACCTATCAGCGCATCGCAGTGATTCTCGAGGGGGACTCCGAGATCGCCGACTCCGCCCTTCCTACCGAACATATCGAAGCAATCCGACAGGGAGCGGCGCAAGCCTTCGAACAAGCCGCAACCGCCGGCGGCGCCGACGCGGTCGATCACCGCTTGCGGCAGATACTGCTGCCGAGCAACGGGCAATACATTGCAGTCAGCCCCTTACCCTCAGCGGGGCTCGCAGCGCTCTGGAATGCACGCGGCACTGCGGCTCCTTCACCCACACCAGAAGCCACGCCTGCGCAGCGCAGACTCGAGACGGTCGAGCTGCCCATTGGCGGCGCGATCGTGCGCAATACAACGCGGCTGCCCGCATCCGCAATCCAAACGCAGCTGTTTTTCCCCGTTCCGCAGACTCACGAGAACATCCAGGCCCTCTTTCGGTTCGTCTACCGAGGCTGGACCCCGCAGATGCAATCCTCCGATGTCGATGCTGCTGCCGCGCAGATCGAGCGCCTCTCACACTCGCCCACCCTAGGGGACTCGGCCTCACTTCTCGCCGTGGGCATCCAAGCAACAGGCGCGCTGGCGAGTCTCGCGCGCAACTGCCATCGCCAAGCGACCGACCTGGCGCAGGACATCGAACAGGGCTCATTTCCAGAGGACAGTGAACAGGTTCCCATTGATGAGCCCCTGCTGCGCCGCAAACGCGCCGGCGAGCTCACCGCCATCGATACGGCCATCCTTCGCCAGAGCTTCGGCGCCGAATACCGCTCGGAACTCGCTCGGCTGATCGTACGAACGCTCCGCGCACGCATGCGCAGGACAGAGGGTACGGATGCGCTGATGCGCGAAATCGACCGAGAGCGCGTCACTCGCGCACTCGAGCAAGCCCTGGAGCGCCTATGAACTACTTGCTCATCGATCTGAAGGCCTCTCAGACGAACATGCTGCAGAGCCTGGGGCTGCTGGCCCCTGCACCCGTGATGCCCGCACTGCTAATGGCGCACGCGCTCGATCACAAGCTCGCGCAGCCCCTCGGCATCCAAGGCGTGGGTCTCGTCCATCAGCACGCCGCCCCCTGGATCGAGCACCTCGATAACCAAAAAGGATACCTCGAACGCGCGCTCGTTCAGCGCCGCGGCGCTTGCCTCTTCGACAAGCACGACATCGCCTCCGGCGGCGGGGCCGGACCGCAGCAAAACGCAATGCAGCCGATGGCGCTCGCAGACATCGAATGGACACTGCTCCTTCAGTGCGAGCGCAGCATCAGCGCTCACGAGCAGCTGCGAGAGACGCTGCTGCGCATGCGCTTGGCGGGAGGGCCCATACGCTCGGTTCACGTCAGCACCCATTCAACATGGGATGACGCGATGGCGCACACGTTGCGCAACGGATTTTGGATCGAAGACGCCACGGACCTGCTTACCGATGCCGTCGATCCGCTGAGCGCAGCACTCGATGCCGTGCGCAGCCGGGGCAACGGCTGGATCGTGCCGGCGAATCTCGGATACGCGCTGCTCGAGCCGCCGCGCGAGCGCCGCGGCGCACGGGACGGGCGCCACCACGCCTTCGCCGAACCAATGATCGGCCTCATCCGCTACGTGCCGGCCACCGCCGCCCGTAGCCCGGAGCGCGCACTCTCCCCACAGGATCTCTGGCGTTACGGCTGGGATGCCGACCAGTTTCTCATCACCAATCGGCGCGGCATCTCGCTTCAGCCGAACCTGAACTCTTGAATTTGCGGGGCACAAGGAGCCACCCATGTCGACAAAGCTTCCAAACGTACTCTCTGTTCAACGCGGAACCATCGTCACCGACGGGCTGTTTTCGAGCATCGTTGAAGACCCTCAGGGGAAGGAGCACCTCGAGAAGATCCGGGTGATCCGTCATGGCATCCGCGGAATCAACAACCACCCGAAGAACGGGGACGCAGCAAACATTCAGCGCACCGAGAGTGCCAAGACCTCGCACAACGCGATCGGCCTTGCAGTCGAGTTCTCGCTGCGCACTATCCCCGCCGCCGACTTGCTGTTCTCCTGCTCAGACCCCGCCTATCGAGCGGCACTCGAAGGGTTTATCAAGCGCTACTTCGTCCGCGACGTACTCGAATTCGATGAGGTCTGCCGGCGCTACGCCCGCAACATCTTGAACGGACGCTGGTTGTGGCGCAATCGCGTCCTCGGGGACACCACTGTCGAGGCCAGAGCGGCGGGAAAGACGTTCACGGGCACCGGATCGCGCACGCGAGACTTCGAGGACTACACCGAACACGAACGCGCATTGGCCGCCGATGTCCTCGCAACCGGGTTGCTCGGCGAGGCCCACACCGCAGTGACCGTCACAGGTCGCGTCATGTTCGGGTTCAAAGGCGAGGTCGAGGTCTTCCCCTCGCAGAACATGGTTACGAACAAGCCGTCGGGGTTTGCCCGCTCGCTCTACAAAGTGGACATGATCGCCCGCCGCGACATGCTCGCGATAATGGGCACCGCGCGCAAGGATAGCGATAAGGCCGGGGAATTCTGCGCCGATATGATCGACATGGGCCGGGCGGCACTGCGCGACCAGAAGATCGGCAATGCGATCCGAACGATCGATACGTGGTATCCCGGGTGCGACGGCACCCCGATCGCGGTCGAGCCGAACGGCGCAAGCCTCGAGAAAAACGTCCTGTTCCGAGACGACAAGGCATCGGGTGCCATGAAGCTGCTCACCCTCGTCGATGAGATGCACCCAGGGGACGCGTTCGATCCGCGCGCGGCCTATCTCATCGCGCTGCTCGTGCGCGGAGGGGTGTTCTCCGAGAGCGCCGAAAGAGGCAAAAGTAAAGAGGCGGCCTGACCATGCCACTCGAAACGTACTTCGACTTGCG
>DAHXNE010000071.1 GCA_027366635.1 Gammaproteobacteria bacterium
GGCGTCATTTGCGACTTCGCGGCAGCAGGGCCCGGAGGCCCAGCGTATCGCGCTCGAACGCTCGCCGCTGCGTGACTTGTCCCTGCGGGGCCGGCGCTTCGCACCGTCCGCAATTGCTGCCGGCGAGTCCGCCGCGACGCGCCCTTTATGGCTGTTGCCCGTGCCACGGCCGTTGCGCCAGCGCGGCGGTCTGCCGCGCTACCGCGGCGCGCTGCGCCTCGAGAGCGAGCCGGAGCGGCTCGAGACCGGCTGGTGGGATGGCCGTGACATCGAGCGGGATTACTACCAGGCTGTGGACGTGCACGGCCGGCGGCTGTGGCTGTTCCGCGAGCGCGTCGCACCGCACGGTTGGTTCCTGCAAGGAGTGTTCGCTTGAATGGGACATCCGGGCCTGCGTATGCGGAGCTGCACTGCCTGAGCAATTTCACCTTCCTGCGCGGGGCCTCGCATCCGCACGAGCTCCTCGCCCGGGCCGCCGAGATGGACTACACGGCGCTGGCACTCACCGACGAATGCTCGCTTTCGGGCGTGGTGCGCGCGCATCTGGCGGCCAAGGAGCGGGGCGTGAAGCTCATCATCGGCTCGGAGCTGACACTCGAGTGCGGCCTCGCCCTGGTGGCGCTCGCCACCGATCGGCACGGCTACGGCCGTCTCTGCCGACTCATCACCCGCGGCCGCCGCGCCGCCGCCAAGGGCGGCTATCGGCTGACACGGAGCGATCTCGCCGAGACGCTCGCGCATTGCCTGATCCTGTGGCTGCCGGGCGAAGTGCCGCAGGCGCAGGAGGCGCGCTGGCTCGCCGCGCATTTCCCCGGCGAGGTGTGGGTCGCCGTAGAGCTGCTGCGCGGCGGCGCTGATCGCGAGCGGCTCGCGGCCCTTGCGCACGTCGCGCGCGAGGTCGGGCTGCCGCAGGTCGCCTGCGGCGACGTGCACATGCATGTGCGCTCGCGGCGCAAACTGCAGGATGCGCTGAGCGCCATCCGGCTCAACATGCCCATTGCCGAGGTTGCCGGCGTCCTGCACCCCAATGGCGAGCGTTACCTGCGCGAGCGCGGACGCCTCGCCAAGCTCTACCCGCCGCAACTGCTCGAGGCGACGGTGCAGATCGCGCAGCGCTGCACATTCTCGCTCGATGAGCTGCGCTACGAGTACCCGAGCGAGCTGGTGCCGCCGGGGCAGACCCCGGCGAGCCATCTGCGCCGGCTCACCGAGGCCGGTGCACGGCGCCGCTGGCCGCAGGGCGTGCCGCCGCTCGAGCGCGCCGCGCTCGAGCATGAACTGGAGGTGATCGCCGAGCTCGGCTACGAGCCGTATTTCCTGACCGTCCACGATCTGGTCGCCTTCGCGCGCAGCCGCGGCATTCTCTGTCAGGGTAGGGGCTCGGCCGCCAACTCGCGGGTCTGCTACTGCCTGGGGGTGAGCTCGGTCGATCCGCAGCGCGGAGCGGGTTTGCTGTTCGAGCGGTTCATCTCCAAGGAGCGCAACGAGCCGCCCGACATCGACATCGATTTCGAGCACGAGCGGCGCGAGGAGGTCATTCAATACGTCTACGGCAAGTACGGGCGCGAGCGCGCCGCGCTCGCCGCGACGGTGATTCTCTATCGCACGCGCAGCGCCCTGCGCGATCTCGGCAAGGCCTTCGGGCTCGATCCGCACTCGTGCGTCCGGCTGGCCAAGGCGATGCAGTGGTGGGACGGGGGCGAGCGGTTGCCCGAGCGGCTCGCCGAGGCGGGCTTCGATCCCTCCGGCCCGGTGCTCTCGCGGCTGCTGCCGCTGGCACAGACGCTGATCGCGTTCCCGGGCTTTCCCCGCCATCTGTCCCAACATGTCGGCGGCCTGGTGATCTCGGCCGGGCGGCTCGATGAGCTGGCGCCAATCGAGAACGCGGCGATGCCCGAGCGTACCGTGGTGCAGTGGGACAAGGACGATCTGAACGCTCTGGGGCTGCTCAAGGTCGATGTGCTCGCCCTGGGGATGCTGAGCGCGCTGCGCAAGACGTTCGATCTGGTCAACGGCCTGCGCGGCACGCGCTGGGCCCTCGGGGCGCTGCCGGCGGAGGACCCCGCGGTCTACGCAATGATCTCGGCCGCCGACACGGTCGGGGTGTTTCAGATCGAATCGCGCGCGCAGATGGCGATGCTGCCGCGGTTGCGGCCACAGTGCTACTACGATCTGATCATCGAGGTGGCCATCGTGCGTCCCGGGCCGATTCAAGGCGACATGGTCCATCCCTATCTGCGGCGCCGTCAGGGCCTCGAGCCGGTGTGCTATCCGAGCCCGCAGGTCGAGGCGGTGCTGCGGCGCACCCTCGGCGTGCCGATCTTCCAGGAGCAGGTGATGCAGCTCGCCGTGGTGGCCGCGGGCTTCACCCCGGGGCAGGCCGATCAGCTGCGCCGCGCGATGGGCGCCTGGAAGCGCAGCGGCGGCATCGGCCATTTCCGCGACAAGCTCTTGGGCGGCATGGCCGCGCGCGGCTACCCGCCGCAGTTCGCCGAGCGGATCTACCGCCAGATGCTGGGATTCGGCGATTATGGCTTTCCGCTGTCGCACGCGGCCAGCTTTGCGCTGTTGGTGTACGACTCCGCCTGGCTGAAGCGTTACGAGCCCGCCGCGTTCACCGCGGCGCTGCTGAACAGCCAGCCGATGGGCTTCTATGCTCCGGCGCAGCTGGTGCGCGATGCGCGCGCGCACGGTGTCGAAGTGCGTCCGGTGGATGTTTGCGCCAGCGACTGGGACTGCACGCTCGAGCCCAAGGGGGACGGGCAGCCGGCGCTGCGGCTGGGGTTGCGGTTGGTGCGGGGGCTCTCGCAGGCCGGTGCCGCGCGGCTCGTCGGCGCGCGCACCGCGAGCGGTTTGACCGGCGTACGGGATCTTGCCCGGCGCGCCGGGCTCGACCGGGGGGATCTCGAGGCGCTGGCGGCCGCCGGAGCATTCGCGGCCCTGAGCGGCAACCGTCACTTCGCCTTCTGGGACGTGGCGGGGACGGAGAAACCTCTGCCGATCGAGCCGGAGGTCCGCGGGCACGGCGAGCCCGCCCCCTTGTTGTCCGCTCCTACGGAAGGGGAGTCCCTGGTGGCGGATTACGCCTCCGTGGGATTGACCCTCGGGCGGCATCCTCTGGCGCTGCTGCGCCCGGCGCTGCGCAAGAAGGGGCTGCGCACGGCCGGGGATGTCACTGCGCTGCCGGATGGCAGCACAGTTTGCACCGCCGGCATCGTTCTGATGCGTCAGCGGCCCACGGCGGCCGGAGGCGTCACGTTCGTGACGCTGGAGGACGAGAGCGGGCAGGTCAATATCATCGTCTGGGAGCGGGTTGGCGCTGTCTGCCGCCAAGCATTGCTGTCCTCACGGCTGCTCGAGGTGCACGGCCGGTTGCAGCGCCAGGATGGCGTGACGCACGTCATTGCCCGGCGGCTGTTCGACCGTACCGCGCTTCTGGGGACACTGCTCACACGCTCGCGGGATTTCCGCTGACGCGCCCCGGCAACGCCGGGTTATACCTTCCGCCGTCGCGGCCGTCCTCCCTGGTCGCCGATCTCGTAGTCCTCGAAGTCGCTGGTGAGCTCGGCGGTCTGCTTTTCCTCGATCAGCCGCTCGAGCCGGCGCCAAGCCGGGTCACCGCTCCGATGCGTGCGGTGTTTGGCGAGATCGAGATCCTTGATGGCCTGATCCAGATCGATGTCGCCTTCCTCGACGACCGGCTCGTCTTCTTCCTCAAAGTCGTCCGATTCGGATTTCTCACTCATGCGGCACGTCGGGTTCCCGCGAGAGAGGGAACGAAAAGTTAAATCACAACCGTGGCGGGTGCAACGCCACAATCAGTGAATCAGGTCATCCAAGCGGAAGATCGGCAGCATCATTGCAAAAACGATGCCCATGACGAACAGTCCCATCACCACGATCAGCATCGGCCCGAGCAATCCGACCATGGCCGCCATGATAGCGTCGAGCTCGCGTTCCTGGCTGCCGGCGGCCTGATCGAGCATGGCGTCGAGTTCGCCGCTGGACTCCCCGCTCGAGATCAGGTGGATCGTCATCGGCGGGAACAGCTTGCTCACCGCCAGCGAGCGGCCGATGGGAGCGCCTTCGCGCACCCGGTCGGCCGCCTCGAACACCGCATCGCGCATCGGCAGGCTGGTGACCACCTCGCCGGAGATCCGCAGCGCCTCGAGGACCGGCACCGCGCTCGAGGAGAGGATACTGAAGGTGCGCGTGAAACGCGCGGTGTTGAAGCCGCGCACCAGCTTGCCGACCAGTGGCAAGTGCAGCAGCACCCGATGCAAGCGCCGGCGAGCGCCCGGATCCCGCAACCGCCGCCGCCACAACACCACGGCGACGATCACCGCGAGCACCAGCCAGATCCCGTACATCCGCAGAAAGCCGCTGGTGCCGATCAGGATGCGGGTGATGAGCGGCAGCTTTGCCTTGTTGGCCTCGAAGACCCCGACCACCTTCGGCACCACCCACACCATCAACGCCGCCACGATGATGAAGCACATCACCGTCAGCACGATTGGATAAAGTATCGCGGCCAGGATTTTCTGGCGGATTTCCTCGCGCCGCTCGGTGTACTCGGCCAGCCGCTCGAGCACAACGTCGAGATGGCCGGCCTGCTCGCCGGCGGCGACGGTGGCCCGATAGATCTCCGGGAACACCCGCGGAAACTCCGCCAAGCCCTCGGCCAGGGTATGGCCTTCCATGACCTTGGAGCGCACTCCGAGCAGAATGCTCTGCACCCGTGGCTTTTCGCTCTGCTGCGAGACCGCCAGCAGCGACTCCTCGAGCGGCAGTCCGGCGCGCACCAGTGTGGCCATCTGGCGCGTGAGCAGCGTCACGTCTGCCGCCGAGACCCGGCGCAGAAACGCGAACGACTGCGACTGCTGCCGGCCCGCCTCGCGCGCGGCCACCTCGCTGACGCTCACCGGCAACAGCTGGCGATCGCGCAGCTGCTGGCGGATGTGTCGCGGCGTATCGCCTTCCAGAATACCTTTGCACTCCTTGCCGCTGGTATCGAGTGCCGTGTACTCGAAGGCGCCCATCTCAGTCCTCCCGGGTCACGCGCAGGACTTCCTCGAGGGTGGTCTCGCCGCGCAGGATGCGGTCGCGGCCGTGATCGCGGATCGAGGGAGTGGATTGACGAGCGTGGTGCTCGATCTGCTGCTCGCTTGCGCCGTCGTGGATCATGGTGCGCAGCTGCTCATCGACCATGATCAGCTCGTAGATGCCCGAGCGTCCGCGGTAGCCGCCGAGGATGTCATTGCCGGGCCGGTAGAGCGTCGGGGGCGGACTGCCCGGCGGCAGATGCAGGAGCCGCTGCTCGGCTTCCCCGCCGACGAAGGGCTGTTTGGTCTCGGGATTGAGCACCCGCACCAGACGCTGGGCGAGTACGCCGACCAGGCTCGAGGAGAGCAGGAACGGCTCGATCCCCATGTCGCGCAGGCGGGTAACCGCGCCGGCGGCGGTATTGGTGTGCAGCGTCGAGAGCACCAGGTGGCCGGTGAGACTTGCCTGCACGGCGATCTGCGCGGTCTCGAGATCGCGGATCTCCCCGATCATCACCACATCCGGATCCTGGCGCAAGATCGCGCGCAAACCGCGCGCGAAAGTCATCTCGACCTTGGTGTTGACCTGAGTCTGCCCGATGCCATCGATGTAGTACTCGATCGGGTCCTCGACCGTCATGATATTGCGGGTGTCGTCGTTGAGCCGCTCGAGCGCCGCGTACAGAGTCGTGGTCTTGCCCGAGCCGGTCGGGCCGGTCACGAGCAAGATGCCGTGCGGCCGGTGGATGAGCTCCTCGATCAGCCGCTCGGTGGCCGTGCCCATGCCGAGGGCCGGCAGGTTCAGGCGACCGGCCTGCTTGTCGAGGATGCGCAGCACGACCCGCTCGCCGTAGCCGGCCGGGATGGTTGAGACGCGTACGTCGACCGGTCGGCCGGCAATGCGCAGGCTGATGCGTCCATCCTGCGGCAGGCGCTTCTCGGCGATGTCGAGCTTGGACATGACTTTGATGCGCGAGACCACCAAAGGCGCCACCGCGCGCTTGGACTGCAGCACTTCGCGCAGCACGCCGTCGACGCGGAAGCGCACCACCAGGCGGTTCTCGAACGGCTCGATGTGGATGTCCGAGGCGTTTTCCTTGACCGCCTGGGTGAGCACCGCGTTGATCAGACGAATGATCGGCGCATCGTCGTCGCTGTCGAGCAAGTCGGCCTGCTCGGGCAGCTCCTGCGCCAGGTGGGCCAGATCTTCGGTGCCGCTCAGTCCCTCGACCGCGTGCATGGCGTTTGGGCCGGCCTCGTAGACCTGTTGCAGCAGGCGGTCGAATTCCTCTTCGGAGACCCGCGAGAGGCGGATCGGGCGCCCGAGCACCCGGCGCGCCTCGGCGAGCCCGAGCGCCGAGGCGCGCTCGCGACACACGCACTCGGCGCTCTGTGGCGTGAGAGTCCGCACCAGCACGCCGTGGCGCTTCGCGAAGGCGAACGGCAGGCGCGGCTCGGGGGACACGCCGCCGGCACTGGTCGGGATCGGGCGCGGGTCGCTCACGTTGCGGGCGGTCGTGTGGCGCCTTTGGCGGGCGGCTGATTCGGGGCCGGCGCCGCGCCCGCGCCGCTCGGCGGCAGGGCAGGCAGCAGCGGAGTCGGTTCGCCCCGCAGCAGCGGCGGCCACTCGTGTGGCGGCGCGGACTGCTCCTGCCGGAGCATGTACCGGTAGCTGCTCTGCGTCTGGCCGCTGGCCTCGGCCTGGTTACGCATGATCGTCGGCTTGATGAAGATCATGAGATTGGTGCGCGTGGCGCTGTCGTTGCGCGCCTTGAACAGCCAGCCGAGGATGGGGATGTCGCCCATGTAGGGGATGCCGGCATTCGAGCGGTCCTCCTGGTTCTCGATCAGACCGCCGAGGACCACGATGCCCTTGTTGTGGATCAGGACGTTGGTCGTAATGCTGCGCTTGAGTGTGGTCGGGTTGACCGAGGAGGTCGAGGTCGGCAGCACGCTCGAGCTCTCCACCGAGATCTTGAGCATCACCGAGTTGCCGGTGGCGGAAATGGTCGGCGTGACCTTGAGGATGGTGCCAACCTCCAGCTGCTGGTAGGTCTGGAACGGCGTGACCGACCCGTTGGTCACCGTCGAGGCGCTGGTGTACTGGCCGGTCACGTACGGCACCTCCTCGACCGACTTCAGCACCGCGGCCTGATTGTCCAGGGTGACCGCCGAGGGCGTCGCCACGATGTTGGTGCCATCGTTGGAGCGCAGCGCCCGCAGCATGGCCGCGAAGGACACTCCGCCGGCGCTCACCTCGCCGATGCCGATCGTTGTGCCCTCCAGCAGCGAGTCGGTCAAGTCGCTGGTGCTCTTGGCCGCCGCGGCCAGGTCGACGATGCTGGTGTTGCCGACCGGCTGGACGAATGCGCCGAGCGGCAGCTTGTCCACCTGCGAGTAGGCGGCCCAGTTGACGCCGAGATCGGAAGTTCTGTTGACGTCCACTTCGGCGATGATCGCCTGCACCAGCACCTGCGGCTGGCGGATGTCGAGCTGCGCGATGATGCGCAGTATGGTGCTCATCGTCTTCGGCGGCGCGGTGATCACCAGGGCGTTGGTTTGCGTGTCGGCCCACACCAGCGCGTTCTTCTCGGCCGCGGCCTGCGCCGTGCCCTTGGGGCCGCCGCCGACCGTGGCGATCTCGGCCAGCTCGCGCATCTGCTTCTCCAGTTCGGGCGCGAGCTTCTTGGCGCTGGCGTAATGCAGATAGACCACGCGGGTGTCGCCGCCGCTCGCCGACGGGGTGTCGAGCTCGGCGACCAGCGCGCGGATGCGCAGCCGCTCGGCCGGATCGCCGCTGATCAATACGCTGTTGGTGCGCGGGTCGGCCACCACCTTGAAGGCGCGGCCCATCTGGGCGGCGGCCTGGCCCTGATACAGCTGGTTGATCACCTGTACCACCTGGGTGGCCGAGGCGTTCTGCAACGGCATGACGTCGACGTCCTGGTTGCCGACGCGGTCCATGCGCTCCACGATGCGCATGATGCGGTGAACGTTGCTCGCGCGGTCGGAGATGATCAGCAGGTTCGAGGGCGGATAGGCCGCCAGGTGCCCCCACTCGGGCACCAGCGGCCGCAGGATGGGCACCAGCTCCGCGGCGCTGACATTCTTGACCGGGATCACCTGGGTCACGATCTCATCGGAGGTCCGGCTGACCGTCTTCGGCAGGTTGATCCCGGGCATCACCCGCTCATCGGCATTGGGGACGATGTCGACGATGTTGTGTCCGGCCGGTACGGCGATGTAGCCGTAAACCGACAGGATCGACAGGAACGCCTGGTAGAAGGCCTTGGGCGACAGCGGCGTCGCCGAGTACATCGTGACTTGGGCGTTGACCCGCGGGTCGACGATGATGTCCTTGCCGGTCGCGGCGCTGACCGCCTGGATGATGTCGCGAATGTTGGCGTCCTTGAAGTTCGGCGTGATGCTCGCGCCGGCGGGCTCGGCCGCGTGGCCCATCAGCGGGACGCACGCGAGCACGCTCAGGGCGAGGATGCGTAGGCCTTTGATCAACGATCGGCTCCTCATTGCGGTGGCGGCCGCGCGGGGCGAGCGGCGCCGAAGGGCAGCGCGGACGGTCCGGCCGCGGGGCTCGGCGTGGTGGGCGGCACCCTGAGCGACTTCGCCGCCTGTTCGGCTTGCGCCAGATTGAGCGTCAGGACGCGCTGCACGCCGTTGCGCAGTACGGTGACCGTCGCCTCGCTCGATGAGCCGAGTGTATCGAACACCTGTTGATCCTGGGCCGGATCGTTCAACGGCGTGCCGTTGATCGCCATGACCAGATCCCCTGGGAGCAGCCCCAGCTCCCGGAACGCGCGCGGATCACTACCGGGATAAACGCGGTAGCCGCGCAGCCGGCCGCCGGCGAACACCGGCTCGGGGCGCAGCAGTTCGGCGAGCACGGCCGGATGGCGCGCAACCAAGGTGCGCATGCGGGCGGCGAACTGCGGCGCCTCGATCTCCGAGGGCGGCAGTGCGGCACTCGGCAGCGGCGCATTGACCGAAAATTGCCGCGGCAACGACAGAGATTGCAGCTGGCCATGGCGGCGCAGCAGGACTTTTCCGGGCAGCACGGCAGCGAGCTTGGCGCCGCCCGGCACGCTGTCGCCGACCGCGTATACTTTGGCGGCCTGCGCGTTGGGGCCGAGGATGGCGAGGCCGCCGGTCGGCTCATCGGCCGCCATCACGCCGGTCAGCACCAGCGGCAGGGAGGTCCGAGGCGCATCCTCACCGAGCGCGCCGGCGCTGGGTGGGGCACGACCGAACAAGTGGCTCGCGACGATCTGCGCCGCATCTGGTCCGCTGACGTGCGGGTGCCATATGGCCGGCGGCGCGGCCGGCGGGCCGCCACCGGCGAGTCCCGTCACGAGCAGCGCCAATTGCGCGGCGATCGCCAGCGCCAGGATCGCGGCAACCCAGCCGGGACCGCGCTGGGCGATCAGCGTGCGCCAGTGGTCACTTGCCCGAATCCCCTCGAGCCAGGACGCGGTGTTCATCGGTGCATCGATCGGGTCTGTGAGGAATGGACCGTAAAAGGCTCGCATCGTTCGCTGGCGATCGATCAATGATACGGGGCCGTCGGTTACGCTCACAAGCGCTTGTTTCTGAAATATCCGTCCCCGCGAGCCTTGGTGTGCGCCGCGGACCGGGGTGCGGTGCGCACTTGTGTTGCGCCCGCCCGCCCCCTATAAAGACCTCATGTCCGACCCCCATCCCACCCGCCCCGATGCCGGGGTGTTCGTCGCGGAGGCACGGCCCGAGGTCAAGCCCCCGCCGCTGTTCCGGGTGGTGCTGCTGAACGACGACTACACCCCGATGGAATTCGTGGTCGATGTGCTGGAGAAGTTCTTCGGCCTCGACCGTTCCACGGCGACGCGTATCATGCTGGAGGTGCACACACAGGGTAAGGGCGTGTGTGGGGTGTTCACCTTCCAGATCGCCGAGACCAAGGTTGCCCAGGTGACCACTTACGCGCGCGACAACCAGCATCCGCTGATGTGCACGCTGGAAGAGGCGTAAGGCGCAAGAGGCTCGAGTAAAGTGTTGTCCAACGAGCTTGAATACTGTCTGAATGATGCGTTCCATCAGGCGCGCGAGGCCCATCACGAGTATCTGACTGTCGAGCACTTGCTGCTCGCGATACTCGACACCCCGCGGGTTCGGGAGGTGCTGCGCGCCTGCGGGGCGGACCTCACCCGGTTGCGCCAGGAGCTGAAGGAGCATATCGAGCAATCGACGCCGCGGCTCAGTGAAGGCGTCGAGCGGGAGGTACAGCCGACGCTTGGATTTCAGCGCGTCCTGCAGCGCGCGGTCTATCACGTGCAGTCCAGCAGCCGCAAGGAAGTCGGGGTTGCGGACGTGCTGGTGGCGATCTTCAGCGAGAAGCAGAGTCACGCGGTGTTTCTGCTCAACCGCCGGCACGTCTCCCGCCTCGATGTCGTCAATTACATCTCCCACGGCCTCTCGAAGCTCGCCGAGGAGAAATCGACCGAGGAGCCCCAGGCCGCCGAGGAGCGCGACACCGACGGCGGCAGCGCGCTCGAGACATACACCACCAACCTCAATCGCTTGGCGCAGGAGGGGCGCATCGATCCGCTCATCGGACGCAAGCTCGAGGTCGAGCGCACCATCGAGATCCTCTGCCGGCGCCGCAAGAACAATCCGCTCTACGTCGGGGAGGCCGGGGTCGGCAAGACGGCCATCGCCGAGGGGCTGGCGCGGCTGATCGTCGAGGAGAAGGTGCCCGAGGTGCTGGCCGGCTGCACGCTGTACGCGCTCGACATGGGCGCGCTCATCGCCGGGACCAAGTACCGCGGCGACTTCGAGAAGCGACTGAAGGGGGTGATCGGCGAGCTGAAGAAGCTCCCGGGCGCGATTCTCTTCATCGACGAGATACACACCGTGATCGGCGCGGGGGCGGCCTCGGGCGGGGTCATGGATGCCTCGAATCTGATCAAGCCGGTACTCACGAACGGCGAGATCCGCTGCATCGGCTCGACCACCTATCAGGAATACCGCGGGATCTTCGAGAAGGATCATGCCCTGGCGCGCCGTTTTCAGAAGATCGATGTCACGGAGCCCTCGGTCCAGGAGACCGTGCAGATCCTGCTTGGCCTGAAGGCTCGCTTCGAGGAGCACCACGGCGTCACCTATACGCCCGAGGCGTTGCAGGCCGCCGCCGAGCTTGCCGCCCGGCACATCAATGAACGCCACCTGCCGGACAAGGCCATCGACGTGGTCGATGAGGCCGGTGCCCGCCAGCGCTTGAAGCCGCCCGCGGAGCGCCCGGCTGCGATCGAGGTGGGGCACATCGAGGACGTGGTGGCGCGCATGGCGCGCATCCCGGCCAAGAGCGTGTCGTCCTCGGATCGCGAGGTGTTACGCAGCCTCGAGCGCAATTTGAGGCTGGTGATCTTCGGGCAGGACCGGGCCATCGATGCATTGGCGGCGGCCATCAAGATGGCGCGCTCCGGGCTCGGCGATCTGCGCAAGCCGGTCGGCAGTTTCCTGTTCGCGGGTCCTACCGGGGTCGGCAAGACCGAGGTGACCCGTCAGCTGGCGATTATTCTCGGGGTGGAGTTCCTGCGTTTCGACATGTCGGAGTACATGGAACGACACACTGTGTCACGCCTGATCGGCGCCCCGCCGGGATATGTCGGGTTCGATCAGGGGGGGCTGCTCACCGAGGCGGTCACCAAGCATCCACACTGCGTGCTGCTGCTCGATGAGATCGAGAAGGCCCATCCCGACGTGTTCAACCTGCTGCTGCAGGTGATGGATCACGGCACCCTCACCGACAACAACGGGCGCAAGGCGGATTTCCGCCACGTCATCATCGTGATGACCACGAATGCCGGGGCTCAGGAGATGGCGCGCCCCTCGATCGGTTTCACCCAGCAGGACCACGCCAGCGACGGCATGGAGGCCATCCGGCGGTTGTTCACGCCGGAGTTCCGCAATCGCCTGGATGCGGTCATTCCGTTCGCGGAACTGGATCGGCCCACCATCGAGCGGGTCGTGGACAAGCTGATTCTCGAGGTGGAAATGCAGCTCGAGCAAAAGGGCGTGACGCTGTCTCTGGACGACCCGGCGCGGCGCTGGATCGCCGAGAAGGGCTGGGATCCCAAGATGGGCGCGCGCCCGATGGCCCGGACGTTGCAGGAGTACATCAAGCGCCCGCTCGCCGAGGAGCTGCTGTTCGGCCGTCTGGTCGGAGGCGGCCAGGTTCGTGTGTCGGTGAGCGCCGATGGGTCGCGATTGGAACTGACGTGCACGGGCGCAGCGCAGCCGGAGCTGGCCGTCTAGCCGCCCGCGCCGTTAGCGTCCGCGATAGACGATGCGTCCCTTGGTGAGATCGTACGGAGTCAATTCGACGGTGACCTGATCACCGGTGAGAATGCGGATGTAGTTCTTGCGCATCTTGCCGGAGATGTGCGCAGTGACGACGTGGCCGTTCTTGAGCTTCACACGGAAGGTGGTGTTGGGCAGTGTTTCCACCACCTCACCCTCCATCTGGATGGCGTCTTCTTTGGACATA
>DAHXNE010000090.1 GCA_027366635.1 Gammaproteobacteria bacterium
ACGGTCGTACCGCTTCAGCGCCGCCCCACGATGAACCGCGAACCGGCCAAAAGGCCCGCGCAGGCTGCACAGCCCGCAAGGGCCGAGACACCTCGAGCACCGTCAGGAACGGGGCGAAGACGTGTCAGGGCAGGACTCTGAAACAGTTCTCTACGGTTATCGACCGTTCGCGCGTGTCGCGCACGTTTGTGGCAAGAGCGCTGACATCGGCGTCGTGCGTGTCTAGTTTGCCCAACGGGAGCGCAACCGTGCGCAGCGAATCTCACGCCCGGCTTCGGCAGGGGCGATCGCGTAGTCCTTCAGTCAAAGATGGAAAATCACTGTCGTCCAAATCAGCGGAAGAGACGCTGAGCCTCCCCGTATACAATAAGCTGGAGTGATTACCAAGTCGATTCGGCCCACGACGGAAAGGCTCAACGTGAGCCGATTGGACAGCCTGTTCGGGCAGATTCTCAGGTTTATTCCACGGACGGACTTCGAGGGCGAGGGTACGGCTACTTGACCTACAATCCGGAGCCGCTCGAAGTCGGTCTTTGGCCGGTACGGGCCGCAGCCTCGATTGCCGATCGCGAGGCAGGTGTTTAAACGCTTCGGCGTGCAAATGCATCTAATGGGTCAGATGATCGCGACTGCGCCAAGTGACGGCATCGACTGGGACGACGGCCTGGCGCAGCGCGCCAGAGGCGGCGGACTGCGGGCCTTCGAACGGTTGTACCGCGCGCACATCGGAGCGGTGTACGGACTATGCCTGCGCCTGACGCGGGTTTGGAGCACGGCGGATGATTACGTCCAGGAGGCGTTCATCAAAACCTGGCGAGCGCTTCCCTGCTTCGAGACCCGCAGGAGCTTCAGGACCCGCCTGCGCCGCGTGCCGGTGAACGTCGTCCTCGGCCGCTGGCGCAAGGTAGTCACTCAACCCGATTTGCCGCACTCACCATCCGGCGCGGAAAGCGCGATTGAGGAGCTCGCGCAGTCGCCTCGGGGAGTGGACCCTCGATACGCCGGTGGACGTGGAAGAGATTGAAGCCGCGGTCGCCGCGCTGCCTGATGGGGCGGGCGCCCGGGAATGCGTTGCTTGAGGAGATGCTCATCAATACCTATCAGGGCGAAATGCACGCGTTGTCGGCCGTTGAGGAGAAGAGCGGCGGCAGCGGAGAGATCTGACCATGGACACATCCCGCTCCCATATCGCAGGCCTCACCGCGGCGCTCGCACTCGCACTCGCGGCCGGGGTGGCTCACGCGCGGGCGTTCGAGAAGCAGCTCGCGGCCAAACCGCGCGGAGCGGTTGACATCCGCAATGTCGCGGGGAGCATCGTCATCCGCGGCTGGGACCAGCCCTCCGTCTCGGTGACAGCCGACCTGACTGGCGCCACTCAGCGCGTGCTGGTCACCGGCCGCGATGGCCGCACGCGTGTCTGCGTCACGAACAACGCGAGCAGTTGCAGTTCCCGTGGCGTCTCGACCCGAGCAGGAGCGGCCCGGCTCGAGGTTCGCGTCCCGCGCAACAGCGAGATTCACGCGGCGGGAGTGAGTGCCGGCATCAGATCCCGTGGTATCGCGGGGGCTCAGCGCCTGCACACCGTGAGCGGCGACATCGATGCGGAGCTCGGCTCGGGGAACGACGACATCAACTCCGTGAGCGGCAGCATCACTCTGCGGGGAACCGGCGAGGACGGTACGTTGCGGGTGGCGAACGTTAGCGGCGACGTGAGCGTCACGCACATCGCCGGCGAGTTCGAAGCGCGCACAGTCAACGGGCGATTGAGTGCCGAGATCTCTTCCGCCCGCAGCGTGCGCCTTCATACCGTCTCGGGCGACATCGAGCTCGAGGCGCACCTCGCCCGAGGCGGCGCCGTCGACACGGACACGGTGAGCGGCGGACAGAGGATCAGGATCGTGGCGCCGGCTGGCTATTCGTACGATATCGGCAGTTTCAGCGGCAGCATCGAGAACTGCTTCGGGCAGCAGGTCGAACGCCGCTGGTACAGTCCGGGGAGCTTCCTCGATGGCACTCGAGGGAACGGCGAAGGCCACGTCGGCATCAAAAGCCTGAGCGGCCGCATCTCCCTCTGCGACCATTGACGAGCCGGGGCCGTGGCGATTGCTCCCGCTACGAGAGCGCGCTGCAACGGACTTGGGCGAGCGGGGATCCATGGGGGCGGATCCTTTGCGTGGCCTGCGACTGCGCGGTGGCCGGCAGCTTCAGCCGCGTCCAACGCAGCAGCAACGCCAACATCAGGAACGAGACGATCCCGAGTGAGGCATGGGCGAGGAAGCTTCCGGCCTCACCGTGCCATGCATAAGCCTGGCCGTCCACCGCGCGTGTATCGCTGGGGGGAATTGGGTGCGGCGCTCAACACGCCGGAATGTCCGTCCCAATGGTCTCAGATGTCATGGCGATACTGCACGTGATCGCCAGCGCCTGGAACAGGCTTTCGCCCAGGCGCGATTCGCACGGTCATCTGTGCGGTCATAAGTTCCAACCTCCGTGTCGCGCGGGCGCCCGGCAACGTTCGGCTGCGCACGCGGGCCGGCGGCCGGAGCCGAGATGGTCAACGTGTCGCAGCTGATCATGGTCGCTGTGGCGTAGCGCCGGGCGCCTGCCCGCCTCGCGCTCGTAGCTCACCCCTGAGGGCTGCCGCCGCCGAGCTGCTGAAGCTCGCTGTGCGCCCTCTCGGTACAGTTACCGCATAACCGATTGGCCGGAACGGCGATGCCGATTTTCTTCGGCGGCTCGAGCTTCAGATTGCCCATGATGGTCACGAACTCCTCGAGGGAGGTACCGCCGAGCCGCGGATTGCGCTCCTTCTCCTGCGCCACCGTGGTGACGCGGCGGTGCTGGTAGTCGTGAGCCGGATAAACGAGGGTGTCATCAGGTAGGGAAAAGATGCTGCGGTGGATCGAGCGATAGAGCGTCGCCGCATCGCCGCTCTGGAAGTCCGTGCGGCCGCAGCCGTCGATCAACAGGGCGTCGCCGGTAAAGACACGCAGCAGCCCGGGAAGCTGCACGAGATAGCTATGGTGGGCATCAGTGTGGCCGGGGGTAAACAGCGGCTTGAAGGTGAGCGTACCGACCTGCAAGGGCCGCTCCTCCGATACCGGGGTATCGACGCAGGTCAGAGCGTCGAGCGCCGGGCAGGCCACCTTGCTCCCGACCAGGGTGCGCAGACGGCAGGCCGAGGTGATGTGGTCGGCATGAATGTGCGTCTCCAGGGTGTACGCAAGCCGCAACCCGAGTTGCTGCAGGACGCGCAGGTCCCGCTCCACCGTTTCCAGCACCGGATCGAGCAGCACGGCCCGCCGTGTCTCGGGACAGCCGAATAGATACGTGTAGGTCGACGAGGTCGGCTCGAACAACTGCCTGAAGATCATGGGCGCTTCCCCGTTCCGGGGCTCTGGGGCAACCAGACCGCGACGTTCACACCGCCCGATCTACACGAGAATCAGCTCGCCGACGATGATAGCCGGTCCCAGCCAGGGACGGTGCGGCTGTTCGTCCATGAATGGTCACCGCACCGAGTGGCCAAGAGGCCACCCGGTGCGTCCACACTTTATCAGGTGAGCAGACCGCCATGCCGGGCGGGCGCCCGGGGCGCCGCCGGCGAGCCCGACGGCACCGGTACTATGGTGATGACACGCACGGGCAGCGGCTCGATCCGCAGCGGGATGATCGGCTCCAGAATGTGCAGTACCACCGGCAGCTGCAGTCCCGAGTTTGGTGCAAACACGGGTTGGCCGAATAAGACCTGCATCGGGAACGACGGCATCAGCATCGGCTGCATGAGTGCCGCCTGGACCATCTGCATCTGGCGCATCTGCGCCTGCATCGCGCGCATCTGCTCGATCGCCCAAGCCGGAACGGCCGGGGCGGGTCCACGGCTTTCGGACACCTGGATGGTGGCCGCGCCGTTCGGCCCGCGCCAGCTCCAGGTGCGAACGCGCACAGGGCCGGCGCTGGTGTGGTCTACCTGAACGGTCTCGTGCACGGGCACGGTCCGCCCCTCGAAGTGGACCAGAATCGGTTGCGCCGCCAGCGCGAGTGCCGGCAGCGCTAGGCCCGCAAGGGCCGCGGCAAGGACTTTTCTACGCATAGGCACCTCCTTGATTCCACCGACTCCCAACCGAGCCGGCGCACACGGTTCGACCGCGGTACCGCATGCAAGTTTCACGGGAATATTCCGAATGTGGGCACTGCGCAGTCGCTCGCCCGCCTGCCCCGAGACCGCTGCGATCGGTCTTGGCAGACCGGGCGGAACGATTGTCGGGCGTGCGTGGCACGTGTAAGCTTCCCCGCCCTTCCAGGGGCGGTCGGCGGCCTGGGTCCGCCGCCTCAAGTGATCGCATCCGCGTCCCCGTCGTCTAGAGGCCCAGGACATCGCCCTTTCACGGCGGTAACACGGGTTCGAATCCCGTCGGGGACGCCATTGATTTTATTGGATTTTCATACTCTCCCGCCTTCCGTCAGCCGCTGAGGGCTTGGAGACCCGCCATTGCCATGCATCGCCCCGTTGCGGACCGTGCTTGCATGATGCGCTCCAAATTGAACCTCCCGGTTTCACGCTTCCCAGCGGTTGGACTGGCCAAGACAGCTTAAGGCCATCTTGAGCCTATTCTCGGCGGTGGTTTGGCCCTTGAAGCCGCTGCGGGTGCTCCCACCTTGAGGTCGTGATGGCGGTCCCCCGACAAAGGGACGCCGACGAGGCTCGAAACGAAAAAGTTCAGGAGGTGATGAACCATGGCGGTGAGAGATCTAATCCCCAGGATGCGCTCGCGCATTCCGGCCTCTCGCAGCGAAGGCATGAACCCGCTCGTCGCTTTCCACGAGGAGATGAACCGCCTCTTCGATGACTTCTGGCGCGATTTCGACGGCATCGGCACGTCGCTCGTGCCGTCGTCCGGTTTCCCGCGCGTCGAGGTCATCGAGACGGAGCGGGAGGTGAAGGTCGAAGCCGAGCTTCCCGGAATGGAGGACAAAGACGTCGAGGTTCTTCTGCACAACGGCGTCGTCACGATCCGCGGCGAGCGGCAGAGCGAGAGCGAGGACAAGCATCGTCGCGTGACCGAGCGATACTACGGACAGTTCGAGCGCCGGGTCGTGTTGCCGGCCGAGGTGGACGGCGATAAGGTCACCGCGTCGTTCGAGAAGGGTGTCCTCACGGTGACGCTGCCGAAAACGGCGCGCGAGCTCAAGGATATCAAGCGTATCCACGTCAGCTCGAAGTGAGCTGATTCCTGCCTGTATCCGCCGGCGGCCTTCCTGCGCAACCGTCAGGTCGGCGGGCAGAACCCGCCGGTAGCCGGGCACCGCGATCTCCCGCGCGTGGTTCAGGCGGAATTCCCGGTCGCCGCGCCTCGGGTGCGCGAGGAGCGGTACAGGGTACCTGCGCGAGTGGGTTTGTTTCCCACGGGACTTCGTTCCTGGTGCTGCAGCCGGAATCAAGTGTCGTGGAACGTCCCGCCCAACGTCGAGTCCCGGTCTGATGCTTCTCGACGCACATGCGGAGTTTCGCCGGTTCGCAGCGCAACAGGACTGCGCACACGAACATGGACCAACGCCCAGGCCGCGAAATACAGCGGCGCCGTCCGGGTCACGCTGTTTCCAATCGACGCCGATGCGCGCAGACTTGTGAGTCGTTTATCAAGCGGCGAGGAATCATTGCATGATCGAGCGAACCGAAGATATTCAAACCTCGGATGGCGCCATGGAGGTTTTTGTCGCGCGTCCCGATGGCAAGGGCCCGTTTCCCGTCATTATCCAGTTCATGGATGCCCTCGGCATGCGCGAGGAACTGCGCGAGCACGCGCGACGCACCGCCGGCTGGGGTTATTACGTCCTAGCGCCTGACCTTCTTTATCGCAGCGGTCTCAAAGGTCCACTCAATTTTTCGGATCCAAATGGACGGCAGCAGATCATGGCTGCGATGGCGGCATTGACCGATGCGCGCGCCACCCATGATATCGAAGCCACGCTCGAGCTCGCGGCAGGCGACACCGCGGCCGCGAACGGTAAGATCGGCCTGTATGGCTTCTGCATGGGTGGTCGGCTTGCGCTCGTGCTGTGCCAGTCTCTGGGCGAGCGGGTAGCTGCGGCCGCCTCGCTCCATCCGGGGGGCTTGGTGACCGACGAGCCCAACTCGCCGCATCGCCACCTCGAACGGGTGAGGGCCGAAATCTACTTTGGCATCGCCGATCAGGACCAATCGGCAACTCCCGAGCAGATGGCGCAGCTCGAGAAAGCGCTGACGGCGCACAACATCAGGTATCAGCTCGAGTGGCATCCGGGCGCGCTGCACGGCTATACGATGCAGAGTCGCAAGGATGTGTATCAGGAGACCGCGGCGGAAAAGGTCCGAGTTCGCATGAAGGCGCTGTTCGCGCGCAAGCTCGCCTGAGGGCGGGCTTCGCGCTGATCGCTCGAGAATTGGCTGGCCGGCGATGTCGCTGGCCGAACACCGATTGCGCGCGATGCCGACTGGCCTCGGTATCCAGCCGTCGATCGCTGGCCGGACGTTCGTGCCGTGCGCGCGGGCCGGACGGCCGCAGGGGTCGTGCCGTCGCGCAACCGACGAAGCGGCCGTCCGCGCGCGGTATACTGCGCGCCTGGATGCGCCCCACGGGATACTTTCAATGAGCGAAGACCTGCAGACAGAACTGGAAAGGCTTCGAGCCGAGAACGAGCGTCTGAAGCAAACCGGGCGCGGCAAGCTCGCGATGAAAGTCAGCGAGAAGGGAGCGCTTTCCGTATACGGCATGGGGCGGTTCCCGGTCACGCTGTACAAGGAGCAGTGGTTGCGGCTGCTGGCGGCGGCCGAGGACATCAAGGCTTTCATCGAGGCGAACCAGGCCAACTTGAAGACCAAGGAATAGTCTCCCTGTCGCGGACTGCAGATCGGATGAAGCCTGCAGTGGCGGCCACGGCGGCTACGGCGAACGCGGTGAGCGACGATCGGCAGTGCCGGCGTTTCGAGCTCGACGTGGCCGGAACGAAGGCATTCATCGACTATCGCCGCGCGGGCAACGTAGTGACGCTCGCATACGCGTACGTGCCTGCGGATCTTCGCGGGCGTGGTGTCGGTGCGGCGCTCATTGCAGGTGCGCTGGATCTCGTGCGCGATCGCGGCGAGAAGGTCATTCCGGAATGCTCATACGTCGCGGCCTACCTTGCCCGCCATCCGCGTGACCAGGATCTGCTGGCGGACCGCTCGGATGCGCGTTGAGACGTCTTGGGTGTCCTGCTCGAGGTGATTTGCACGCGATTACGCCAGGCTCTGCGCCGGGTTCCCGCCGAGGGTCGCAATCGGGACAGCGCGGTCGCCCGCGCGCGGTTGGTCTGCGGCGCCAAGTTGATTCGACAAGGCATTCGCGCTCGGACCGCAGTTGCGGGTGCAGGCGGCCGGGTCCGGCGTCGCGCGGCCGCCGCGGACGAATTGTGTCGACTTGCGCCAATTGATGTGTTAGAAAAGAGCACTGCCGTGAAACACGTGACTTCACAATGTGCGAGCGCCGTGGCGGTCATGCTGGCGCTCGGTGCGGTTCTCGCTGGTGGGTTGGCCGGACCCCGAGCGCGCGCCGATGATTCTGCGCGCGCGCAAGCGGATCACGCGAAAATCTCCAAACGACTGCGGGCCGATCGGGCGAAATCGACCGGCGCGGCTCGGCAATCAAAGCTGAATCTGAAGCATGGCGTCGCCTCGGTGGCGGCAACGGGCGGTGACTCGCTCGTTGCGTCCGCGACCCGTGATGGTTCGGGACTGCACGCGGCGCGTCCGTCGTTATCGTCCCAGCCGAAGGTGTCCGACGCAGGCCGAGCCGCTGCTCACGGTGCGCGATCACTGGGGGAGACGCCGGCGCAGAGGCGACGCATCGCGCTGCGACTCGATGATGTCTTCGACCCTGACTTTGCCAGCGGACCGCAACCCTTACCCCAGCAGCAGCCGCACGGGTTCATCGAGCAGAGCTTCGGGACTGACGGCGAGGAGTCCACGGCCGCCGCGGTCGCGCTGCCGATCTCGAGTCACTGGGCCGCGAGCGTGGCATTCATGCATGGGACGAGCGACGCTTACGAGTACGGTCTCGTCCCGGGCGGCGCCGGCGGACCGCCGCGCCTCGATGCGCTGCCGGGCAGCGTCAATTTCACCATGCTGCATGCCCAGGTGATGTATCACCCGAACAGCCACTTCACGGCGGTGTTTGGGGTCACGACGTCCAGGAGCAACCTGACGATCAACCCGGCCTCGAAGCCCGATCCCGTCAATTACTGACGACCGGTCGGAGCTCGGGTTTCGTGGGGTGTCCGCC
Organism: Gammaproteobacteria bacterium; assembly: GCA_027366635.1. GTDB lineage: Bacteria > Pseudomonadota > Gammaproteobacteria > Steroidobacterales > Steroidobacteraceae > 13-2-20CM-66-19. Next base: position 8,301 of record DAHXNE010000090.1, read on the forward strand.
CGGGCGCTTCCCAGGGTGAAAATCCGCGATTCCCTGGTCCCAGACGTGCCCGGGGCGTGTGCCCGGCGCAGTACGCGCGCGCTGCTTTGATAGGATTGCCCGCGATTCGCTGCAGAGTGGGTTCGCCGGCGCTTCGGGCCGGCCTCGGGCTTGCTCAATCTACCGGTGGCGCCCGCGTCCACGAGTCGCGGTCAAGTCGATGAGGTCAATCGCTATGGGTGGGGCGCTGCTGACGTCCGTGGTCGCATTTTCGCGCTCCCATCGGGAGCTTGCGTATGGCCTGATCCTGCTCGTGTCCCTGTTGGAGGCGTTGCCCGTCGTCGGCGCCTTCATCCCCGGCGACGCGATCATTCTCGCAGTCAGCGCGCTGGTGCCGACCGGCGCCCTGGGCCTGTGGCCGCTCATGATCGCGGCGACTCTCGGGGCGATTCTCGGCGACGGCCTGTCTTTCTGGCTCGGCCGTCATTATCGCGAGTCGATCGTGGGTCATTGGCCGGTCAGCCACTATCCTCGCATGGTAACGCGTGGCGAGGATTTCTTGCGGCGCCACGGCGGCAAGAGCGTGTTCATCGCTCGATTTACCCCGGGCGTCAGGTCAATCGTTCCGATGCTCGCCGGCACACTGCGCATGCGGCCGAGACGTTTCTACGTCATGAATGTGCTGTCTGCGCTGTGTTGGGGACCGGTACATATCCTGGCCGGTGTCGCGATCGGCGCGACGCTGCTCGTGCTCGGCGCCGTCGCGGGGCGTCTCGCCGTCCTGCTGGCTATCGTGGGCGTTCTGCTCGCGCTGATCGTGTGGATCACGCGCTATGGCCTCAGGCGGCTGCCCGCCGTGGTCGCGGCCGGCGAGGAGCGGCTCCGCGCGTGGGCCCAAGGCCGCGACACCTGGTTCGGCCGCGCACTCCTGTCGATCCTCGATCCAGCCCGCAAAGAGCTGCCGGGACTGGCCCTGCTCGGAGCGATCCTGGTGGGAAGTCTGTGGCTGCTTCTCGGGGTGCTGCAGGACGTGTTGACCGGCGATCCGCTCGTGCGGGCCAACGAGGCCGTGTTCCACTTCCTGCAGTCACTGCGGACGGAGTGGTTCGATCATGTCATGGTGGCCGTGAGCGAGTTTGGCGATGCGCAAGTCGTGATCGCGGTGGGTCTCGTCGTCGTCTTCTGGTTCGCGCTGCGCCGCAATTGGCGGGGTGCGGCGCATGCGGTCGGAGCCGTCGGACTCTCGATCGTCTTGACACTGCTGCTCGATGCGCTGCCGCACGGACCGAGCGTCCATCCCTTCGAATCGTACTGGGGCGCGTTCGCTTTTCCAGAGGGGCACTCGGCCGCGAACGCGGCGCTCTACGGTTTCTTGGCCATGGTGGCGGCCTGGGAGCTGACGATGCCGTGGAAGCTGCTCGTGGCGAGCGTGGCGGCCATCCTGGTGTCGGCGGTCGCGTTCTCGCGTGTCTACCTCGGCGCGCACTGGCTCTCCGGTGTGTTGGCTGGCGTCGCCTTCGGCACCGCGTGGGCCGCGTTTCTCGCCATCGCGTATCTGCGCCGCAACCCGCCGCCGATCAGGGCCGGCGGCCTGTGCGCGCTCGCCGGCACGGCCTTGCTCGTGGTTGGTGCGGCGCGTGTGGCGCAATCGCATGGCGCGGACATGCGTCGCTATGCCGTGCAGGAGCACACGCAAGCGATGTCCTGGGCGGTGTGGTGGCGTGGCGGCTGGTCCGAGCTGGCGGCTCGGCGCCTCAATCTCCTCGGGGAGGAGCGGGCGCCGCTCACCTTTCAGTGGGCGGGCAGTGATGTCCAGCTGGCGCGCGACCTCGCCGCGCATGGCTGGAGCGCTCCGGTTCCCTGGACGCCGCGCTCGGCGCTTGCCTGGCTCGATCCGCACGTGCGGCTCGGCAGTCTTCCGGTCCTGCCGCATCTGGAGAACGGCCGACCCCAGGCGCTGGTCAGGGTCCTGCCGCTGGCGGGCGCGGCGGGAACTTCGCGGCTCGTTCTGCGTCTTTGGAAGTCGAACGTGCGCTTGAGCAATCCCGGCGCAACCCCGGCCCCGCTGTTCGTCGGCATGGTGAGCGAGCAGCGTGTCTCGCGGCCCAACTGGTTTCTAACACTCACGCGCTCCATCCCGGATTACGACCGCGGGTTGGATGCGTTGGCCGCCGCGATCCCGGCGAGTCAACTCGTGCGTCGGCGGGTTGCGGCGCGCTCGCCGGGCTGGGACGGCCGGGTGCTCCTCGGATTCGATGTCGGAACACCGCGCGACGCCGCCGCATGTGTGCGGCAGGTCCTTGCAATTGCGGGTTTATGCTCGTAGTCTGCGCGCGTACGACGGCAGTCGTAAATGGAATCGACGGGATGGGTCCATCTGCCTCTGGAAAACTGGCCGGTTTGCCGGCAGTGGGTTCGCGCGGCGGGCGCGAGCGGATGCTGATGCGCCAAGCCGGCCGTGCGCGCTGGCGCAACGCGCAGTGGGCGCGGCGGCTCGATGGTCGGCCCGGACCGGGCGAGGCCAGAGTCGCGCGGCGCGCGCAGTGGCAGCCGTTGCTCGTGGGTGCGCTGCTGTGCCTGGTTCCGCTGAGCGCGGTGGCTGCGCGCGCCAGCACGGCAGATAACGGCAGGCTTGCCCTTGCGCTTCCGGCCGCGATCGCGACTGCGTTGCGAGTCTCCCCGCAGGTGCGCCAGGCGGCGGATCTGCGCACGGCGGGTCGATACGGCGCACGCGCCGGCCGTGCTTCGCTGTTGCCGCGGTTGTCGCTGGTCGCGGGCCGCTACTGGACACAGACGCGCGATGGGCAGCCGCTCTACGTCTCGGCCAACGGTCCGCACGAGACGATCGGCTTGGTGCAGATATCCGTGCCGTTGTATTCCCCGCAGCTGCGCGCGTTGGCGCGACTCGCCCGCGACCAAGCGGCGCTCGCGCGCAGTGAGCGGGCGCAGGTGTGCCTCGGCGTGGCCGCGCAGGTGGCCGATGCGTGGTATCAGCTTGCCCTCCTGCATGCCCGCGTTCGGATCTGGAAGAGCACGTTGCGATCGGTCGACATCCTGTATCGAGGTACACAACAGAAGTACGCGGTCGGTGCCGCGGCGGTACTGGATCTGGCGCAAACCAAGCTGCTGCGACACAATGCCGAGAGTGGCCTGCAGCAGGCTCGCGCCGAGCGGCGCGCGGCCCGACGTGTCCTCGACGTGCTGCTCGGGCGCGCCCCGTCGGCGCGCATTGTGTTGCCAGTGCTTCGTCCGACGGCCCGGCCCCTGCCGACGGAGCCGCTGTGGATCGAGAAAGCCCGGCGGGCGCAGCCGCTGCTGCGTATCGCGGCGCGGCAGATCGCCGTCGGCGCTGCTCAGGCCGGGACGCTGCGCGCCGGACGTTTGCCGACCATCAGCGCGGATGTCGACTACGGTGTGGACACGGTGCCGATACCGCGGTCAGCCGATCTCGGGTGGCAGGTGTTTCTCGGTTTTCGCATGCCAATATTCAACTTCGACGCGCAGCGCGATCGCATTGCCGACGCCGACGCGCGCGTGGCGGCTCTGCGGGCGGCGCGCAGTTCGGTGCTGTTGCAGATCCGTACGACCATCGCACATGACTACGGCAGCGCTCGGGCGGCTGAGCGTGTCTACCGGCAAGCGCTCAAGCAGCGCCGCGACGCGCGCGCGGTCTACGCTATGACGCGCGACGGCTACAAAGCCGGAACCCTGAACGCGCTGGATCTGGCTCAGGCGGAGAACGGCTGGCTGCAGGCTCGGTTGCGAGTTGCGACCGCATTGGTGTTGTTGCGCATGGCGCGCACCCAGTTACATCTCGACACCGGAACCTATCCGGGAAAGCGATCGGCACCATGAAGGCAGCGCGCAACAATCCGTCCTGGCTTGGGGGGGCGGGCGGTCTCGCCGCGGCGGTGTTGCTGTTCGGGCTGTCGGCCGCCGCGCAGGCGGCGGTTCCGGTAGGGACTTCGCCCGTGGAGCGCTCTGCCTGGCATCCGCGGGTGCACGCCATCGCCCGAGTGCGCAGTGTCAACCATGTCATCCTGAGCGCGCCGCTGAGCGGGCGAGTCTGGGAGCCGCAGCGCCCCGTGGGCGAGGTTCGGGCCGGGACGTTGCTCGCGCGGATCACGCCACCGGGTCTGCAGGCCAGAGTGCAGGCGGCGCGCACGCAGTTGCGGCTCGCGCAGCTCAACGTGCAGCGTGATCGCACGCTATATCACGATGGCGTCGTGTCGCTGCAGATCCTGCAGAGCAGCCGCGCGACGGAGAAGCAGATGCAGGCCCAGGCGCAGGCGTTCGCGGGGCAGCTCGACAATCAGGTGATTCGTGCTCCGTTTACCGGAATTCTCAATTATATGGTGCCCTCCGGCGCGGTGGTCAGTGCCGGTACCCCGATCGTGTCCCTGGATGGTCGCGGCGCGCCCTGGATCGAGGCGCTGTTGTCGCCGATGAGCGCGATGCGCCTGGCGCGCACCGCGCCTGTCGCTATTCGTTTCGGCGGCTGGTTGGGCAGTGGCCGCATCCACAGTATCGGCCACAGCGCGCGGCAATCGGGTCTCGTCAGCGTGTACGTGACGCCGCCGCCGCGAGCGCCCCTGTTGCCAGGAGAGTGGGTGCACTTGCACTTTGCGCAGCGTTCGACGCCGGGTTTCGTCGTGCCGCTGAGGGCGGTGGTCATGCAGGGCGCGGACGCGTTCGTGTTCGTCGACCGGGACGGCCATGCGGTTCGTGTGCAGGTCAACGTGCTCGGTACGCGCGGGAACCGGGCCTGGGTGAGAGGCGCCCTGCGGACCGGTGAGCCGGTTGTCGTGCGCGGCGCCGGTCGACTGAACAACGGCACGCCGCTGCTCCTGAAGCCATGATCCGCCGTTACCTGCGATTCCAATGGGAGAATCGCTACACGGTGGCGGTGCTCGCCGTCGTGCTCCTGCTGGCCGGCTGGGTCGCGTTCGAACGTCTACCGCAGAGCATCTTCCCGCCGGTCGACTTCCCCAAGGTCGCGGTGCTGGTGCACACCAACGACCTGCCGGTGCGCTACATGCTGCTGGCGGTGACCGAGCCGATGGAGCAGGCCGCCAAGGGTGAGCCGGGCGTCACGCTGGTGCGTTCCCAGACCGGGGTCGGTCTGAGCAAGCTGCATGTGTATTTCAGCCCCCGGACCAACCCGGAAACCGCGTACCTGCTGTTGCAGGCTCGGCTGGCCCACATCCCATTGCCGCCGGGCGCGACCATCAGTGTGCGCTTGATGAGACCCAACATCTATCCGCTGGCGGAGTATGCGCTGGTTTCCAATACTGTGAGCAGTGCGGCCATGAAGCCGGTGTTCGCCTTCACGCTGCGCCCGGTCATTCTTGGGGTGCCGGGGGTATACCAGGCCAGGGACACGGGCCGGGGCTGGCCGGAAGTGCATCTGACGCTCAGCCCGCGGCGTCTTGCCGAATATCATCTGAGCGCGGCTCAGGTCATCGCGACGCTGCGCGCCTACCAGGGGCCGTTCTTCGCCGGGATGCTGCACGCGTTCCATCAGCAGTTCATCGCCGCCACGACACCGCGTCCGGCCGATGTGGCGGCGTTGGCCCGGTTGCCGCTGCCCCTTGGCCCGAGGGCGGCGCACGGTTCGCGCACCGCGCTGCCGCTCGACGCGCTCGGTTCGGTGCGTATGGGTTCCCCGCCGCTCATCCGTGCGGCCGCGGTGCCCGGCTACCGCCATGCCGTGCTCGTCGATGTCTCCGCGCAACAGGGCGAGAATCAAGTCGCGGTCGCGGCGCGGCTGCGCGCGAAGTTGCGTGCGGTGGCCGTACATCTGCCGCCGCACGTGCACCTGGTGCGCATCTATGACTTGAGTCGCCTGATCCGCACCAGCCTGCGCGACGTTTGGATTGCGCTCGGGCTCGGCAGCCTGATCGCCTTCGGGGTTGTCTATCTGTTTCTCGGCCGCCTCGACGGTGCCGTGGCGACCTTGATCGTGGTGCCGCTGGCGGTTGCCGCCACGATGATCCTGCTTTATGTCCTCGGGTTGGGGATCAACATCATGACCCTCGGCGGCATCACCGCCGCCATCGGCGCGCTGGTGGACCACGCGATCGTGATCGTGGAGCGCGGGGTGCATGGACTCGAGGGTGATCTGGCGCAGCGGCGCGATGCGGCGCTGCGCAAGGTGGCCGGCATTCTGCCGATGATGACTCTGGCCACGCTCACTTCCTGTGTCATTTTCGTGCCGCTCATCTTTCTGTCGGGGACCATCGGCCTGCTGTTCCGCGGCATGGCCGCGGCGGTGGTCATCGCCCTGGTCACTTCCCAGCTCATCGCGATCGTGATCACGCCCGCGTTAGCGATGTGGGTGGCCCAGCGCCCCCGAGCAGTGCACCGGCTACCCGGTGAGCGGTGGGTGCGCCACCAGTACGGACGGACGCTGCTGCGCGGTATGCGTAAGCCGGTGTGGGCTGCCGCGGTGGTCGGAATTCTGCTGGTCGTGGCGGCCATCGGCGTCTGGCGGCTGCCGACCGCCTTCCTGCCCCATTGGGATGAGGGCATTTTCGTGGTTCCATACCGCACGCCGGTCGGCACGGGCGTGCGCGAGACGACCCAGGTCGGGCGCGCGATGATGCGTATCGCCCTGCATAACCCCGCGGTCGCCCGGGCCTCGCTGGTGGTCGGCCGCGGATTGGGCAACCGCTATGCCACGCCGAACAAGGGCGGCATCACGATCCTGCTGAAGCGGCAGCGCCGCGCAAGCGTCTGGCAGGTGATGCAACAGCTGCGGCAGCGCTTTCGCGCGGCGTTCCCGGATCTGACCACGCTCGAGACCCAGCAGGTGATGATCAATCGCCTGGGCAACCTGTCCGGATCGCACGCGCCGCTGGTCGTCGAGTTGTTCGGCAAGAGCTCGATCGTGCTGCACGACACCGGCGAGCGCCTGCTCGCAGCGCTGCTCGCCAGTCACGACTTTCAGTCCGTGGTGTTCAAGGCGCCCTCGGCCGGACCGGAGGTGCAGGTCACGCCGAACAGCCTGGCCGCACTCCAAGGGCTCACCCCGGCGAGCCTCGCCGGTCAGCTCGTGACGCGTCACTGGGGCGAGCGGGCGGGATTCCTGCTGCGGGGGGAGCAGATCGTGCCCATCCGCGTCGAGGAAGCTCATGCCGCTGATCGCACGCCGGTGAACTACGCGGACACGCGCATACGTCTGCCCAACGGCCGCCTCGCACCGCTGTCGCAAGTGGCGCATGTGCACCTGCAGGGCGTCGTGCCATATGTGACCCATCAAAACCTCGTTCCCTACGCCACGATCAAGCTCAGCCCCGTGCCGGGCGAGGGACTGTCCGTGGCGGCGGGGCGCGCCGATCGGGTGATCGCGAAAGCCGGCCTGCCGCCGGGAGTCACCAGCCAGATCGGCGGCTACTACCGCGAGCAGCAGAGGAGTTTCCGGCAGATGCTGCTCATCCTGGGAGCGGCGCTGCTGATCCTGCTGGTGCTGCTCGGGTATCAGTTCGGCAGCCAGAAGGCGGCGCTCGTGGCCATCCTCTCCATCGCGCTGACGGCGGCCGGGACGCTGTTGGCACTGCTGGTGAGCGGCTCCGACCTCGACAGCACGGCGTTCCTCGGCATGTTGCTGGTGTTCGCCATCGCGGTGAACAACGTGATCCTGATCTTTTCCCGTGCGCAGCAGCTCGACGGCGGCGTGCCCCGGCCGGCGAGCGTCGCGCTGGCTGCGCACCAGCGCCTGCGTCCGATCCTCATGACCATGCTTGCGGACGTGTTGGGATTCGTGCCGATTGCTCTGGGCATCGGACGCGGTACCGATCTGCTGCGACCGCTGGCTATTGCCGTGATGGGCGGGCTCGTGATCGGAACGGCGATGACTCTGTGGCTGGCGCCGGTACTGTATGCCGCATGGTGGCGACCGCCGCGCACCGGCCCGTCCGTGCCGGTGAGACTCGAGCCGACTTGAGGGTTAACGCTGCGCCGCCGCGGCGCTTCCCTCGAGCAGGATCTGTCCGCCGGTGATCACACCGTGCTCGTCGCGGGCGAGTTCGATGCGTCCCTGATTCTCCCAGCTCTTCAGCAGCGTGGTCAGCGTGCGCGTGTAGCGTTCCGCTGCTTCGCGCTGCCTGCGCGCCTCGCGCAGCGCCTGGCGGGCATAGATGTGGGTCAGCAGCCAGGCAATCAGCGCGCCGAGCAGGGTGCCCGAAAGCGTGCACACGAGATAGGGCAGGGCCTGATTCATAAGTGATATTCCGCAAGCGAGCCGGAGCCCTTGGTAAACATCATCCGCCGGTTCAGCTGGATTTGTCCATCGCCGCGGCCCCAGCCGGCCTTCAGTGGCGCTTCACGGGGGCGGCCTGGGTGCGTGGATCGTGCAGGGGCTGCACGAGCTTTCCCAGGAGGATCTCGGCGTGCGCCGCCGGCAGCTGGCTTTCGGGCAGGGAACTGCGTACGGCGGCCGCATCGATCGCGCCGTTTGCATGTAGCACCGCCAAGGCCCCGGCGAGGCGTCCGAAGCGTAATGAGCGGCCGAGGGGTGTCGACGCCGGGCCGGGTCCGCACTGCTCGGCGAGCGCCGCGCGCGCCGCCTCCGAGAGCTGCCAGTCGGCCGCGATGCGCTGGGTGAGTACTCCCGCGTGGGCCTGCAGGAGCGCGGCGATCAGCGCCGCGGCACCCGGTGTGCCGTGAGCCGCCGCGGCGCATTGTGCGCGGGCGGCACGAAACAGCACGATCTCGGCCATGCCGCTGATGAGGCTGAGTAGCTCGCTGGCGAACGGCTCGGCCCGTTCGGCCACCGCGGCGTGAACCAGGGCTGCCTGCGCCGAGCGCAGCGCATGCTCCCAGACGAGCGGAGCGAAGCGCGGGAAGTCCTGCGCGGCCGCCGCAGCGAAGATCGGCTGCAGCAGCGCGGTGGCGATCACCGAGCGCAGTCCGTCGCTGCCGAGGATGGCCACCGCCCGCTCGATCGACTCCACCGGCTGGGCGCTGATCCGATAGAACGAGCTATTGGCCATGCGCAGCAGGCTGTCGACCAGCGCCGGATCGCGCGCGATGATGGCCACCAATTGGCGCCGCGCCGTGCTCTCGTCGTTGATTGCGTGCATCAGTTGCGGCAGCAGGTTCGGGCGGCGGGGGAAGTGGCGCCGTTCGCTTGCCGCGTCGCCGATGACGGCAAGAGCCGCCGCCACTTGCTGGTCAAGCTCTTGAGCGGGCAATTCAGGCACGCTCATGCCGAACTCCACCTGGCGCAGCAGCGCGAAAATCTCGTGAGACTCGAGCCGGTGGATCGGCGGCGGAGCATCCGGCACTCCTGTATCGGACTCGACCGAGACCTGAGCCGTTGCGGAGATTGCGGCGGACGTTTCGCCCGAAGCCGGCGAGTTCTTCGGCGTCGCGAAGCCCGGGCCGAACGCCCGGCGCAGCGCCGGCCTCACGAGCACGGCGGCGGCGGCGAGCACCAGTGGTGAGAGAAGCCAGATTTCCATGGATACGGTCAACCCGTGCGACGGTATCGTCGCGGCGCAATCTTTGCAGTTGTCGGCCGAAGTGCGGAAAACTCCGGCACCGGACTGCCGATCTGTGACCGGCCGCACGCCGCGGAGCGCCCAGACCCCCGAGGCTGGTGAGGACTCTTAAGTCGCCGCCGCGGCCCGCGAGCGGCGCACGGCGAGCGCCGGGTCCTGGCGGTACACTGCCCGGGTCAGCCTGAGCGCAACGGCGCAGGCATTCGTCACGAGGCGGCCCACGAACCATGAAGATCTTACTGACCGGCGCGGCTGGATTCATCGGCTTTCATACGGCGCGCAAATTGCTCGCGGCCGGACACGAGGTGGTCGGGCTCGACAATCTCAACGACTACTATGACGTCAGTCTCAAGCAGGCGCGGCTCGAGATGCTCGGCCGGGAGCGCGGCTTCCGCTTCGTGCGGCTGGATCTGGCCGACGAGCCGGCGATCGCCCGCCTGTTCACCGAGGAGCGCTTCGCGCGCGTCATTCACCTGGCGGCGCAGGCCGGGGTGCGCCACTCATTGAAGGATCCATTCAGCTATGTGCGCAGCAACATCACCGGCACTCTCACGGTGCTCGAGGGTTGCCGGCACAACGGCGTCGAGCATCTGGTATACGCCTCGACTAGCTCCGTTTACGGCGCCAACACCGACATGCCGTTCTCGCCGCACCGTGTCGCCTCGCACCCGCTGTCGATTTATGCGGCCACCAAGCGGGCCGATGAGCTGATGGCACACAGCTATGCGGCTCTGTTCGGGCTGCCCAGCACGGGGCTGCGCTTCTTCACCGTGTACGGACCCTGGGGCCGGCCGGACATGGCGCTGTTTCTGTTCGCGCGCAACATCCTCGAAGGCAAGCCCATCGACGTCTACAACAACGGCAATCACAAGCGCGATTTCACCTACGTCGAGGACATCGCCGAAGGCGTGGTACGCGCGTGCGAGCGCATCGCCCAACCCGATCCGGCCTGGAGCGGCGATGCGCCCGATCCGGCCACGAGTCGCGCGCCATATCGGCTCTATAACATCGGCAATCGCCGGCCTGTGGAGCTGCTGCGCTACATTGAGGTGCTCGAACAGTGTCTGGGGCGCAAGGCCCAGAAGCGCTTTCTGCCGCTGCAGCCGGGCGATGTGCCGGATACCTGTGCCGACGTCGAGGACCTGGTGCGTGACGTCGGCTATCGCCCGGCCACGCCGGTCGAGGAGGGCGTACGCCTCTTTGTCGATTGGTTCTGCGAGTACTACGGCTATCGCCGCTGAGCATCGTCTTGCAGCGGCTTGACGACGGGGCGACTGTTAATCAGACTAATCAGACGTATTTTCGAGATCGCCTCGGAGGGGGACTGTGCAGCTGAATGACGCGCCGGCCGAACGCCGCCCTCGGTCCATGGTCGGCGCGCGGGGGCGGGCATGTCTGCACGGGAGTTGAGCCTGTCGGTGCGGCACGAGTGCGCGGTGGGCGCCGAGCTTGGCGAAGGACCGGTTTGGGTCGCGCACGAGTCGGCACTGTGGTTCGTGGACATCAAGGGGCATCGGCTGCACCGTCTGCGGCAGCGCACCGGCGAGCTGCACAGCTGGCTCGCGCCGGGTCCGCCGGGCTTTCTGCTGCCGCGCGCGAATGGCGGGTTCGTCGTGGGCGTGAAGGGCGGACTGCATCACTTCGATCCGCACAGCGGCGAGTTTGCGCCCCTGGCCGAGGTCGAGCCGCATCGTCCGGACAACCGCTTGAACGACGGCTGTGTCAGCCCGGAAGGGGCGCTGTGGTTCGGCTCGATGCACGACCCTGAGACCGAGCCGAGCGGCGCGCTGTATCGGCTCGATGACGGCGGTGAGTGCGTGGCGTTGGATACGGGCTATGTCGTGACCAACGGACCGGCCTTCAGTCCCGACGGGCGAGTCTTCTATCACACCGACAGCGTCGCGCGCGCCGTGTACGCCTTCGACCGTCCGGAGCCGCACGTGCTGCTCAACAAGCGTGTTCTGCTGCGCATCGAGGCGGATGCGGGCTATCCGGACGGCACCGCCGTCGATTCCGAGGGCTGCCTGTGGATTGCGCTCTGGGCGGGCGGGTGCGTACGGCGCTACTGCCCCGAGGGACGGCTGCTGACAAGCGTCTCACTGCCCTGTTCCCAGGTCACCAAGGTTGCTTTCGGGGGCGAGGATCTGCGCACCGCATACGTCACGACGGCCCGCCAGGGGCTTTCCGCGGCCGAGCGGGCCGCCCAGCCGCAGGCCGGTGACGTGTTCAGTTTCACCGCACCGGTCGCCGGAGTGCCGCAGCGGGCATTGTCGGTGCTCTGCGATGGCCAGACGCGATGAGCAGCGCCGGTGACCGTCCGGCCCGCACGCCGGCAAACGTAATGTGTGATTGGGGCGGCAGCCGGCTGCGTGCGTTTCTTGATGTCGACGGGCGTATCGCGGCGCGCGCCAGCGGGCCGGGCATCGCGCGGCTCGGCGAGCAGACTCCCGCCGACGTTCTGTGCCGCACGCTGGCGCCGTGGCGCACGAGCCATCACTTCGAGCGGATCATGCTGTCCGGGATGGCGGGCTCGCGCACCGGGCTGGCCGAGGTGCCCTACGTGCGCGCCCCGGCGGCACTTGCGCAGTGGCGGTCCGCGGCGCAGAGCCTGCGCTGCGGCGAGGATACCGTGGGGATTCTCCCTGGCATTCAGGCGCAGAATTTTCGCGATGTGCCGGACGTGATGCGCGGCGAGGAGGCCCAGATCTTCGGGGCTCTGCGGCTGCGGGCCCGGCTCGCCGAAGGTCGACGCATGATGGTACTGCCTGGCACGCACAGCAAATGGGTGGAGGTTCGCGACGGACGCATCGCCCGGCTGCAGACCTATTTCACCGGCGAGCTGTTCGAGCTGCTGTGCACGCGGTCGTCGCTGCTGCGGCTCGGTGGAACGTTCGAGGCCGATGAGGACGGGTTCGACGTCGGCGTACGCAACGCCGCCCGGTACGATCTGGCGGCCAATCTGTTCGAAGCGCGCAGCGCGCAGCTCATCGAGGGTCGCTCGGCCGGCTGGGCTCGCTCATTTCTCTCCGGAGTGCTGATCGGCGCGGAGGTGCACAGCATGGGTGCGATGCCGAACGCTGCGCGCGGGGAGCTCACGCTGATCGGTGATCCGCAGCTGACCGAGCGCTACCGACGTGCGCTGGGCGCATCCGGTATCGAAGCACAGTGTCTGGACGGCGATGATTGCGTGCTTGCCGGCCTGCGGGCAGCGGCAGAGGGGATGAGCAATGAGTGAGATGACGATAGACCCATTGATCGACGCGGACGTCCCACCGGTGATTGCGATTCTGCGGGGCGTGATGCCGGAGCAGGCGCGGGACATCGGCCACGCGCTGCTTGAAGGCGGCATCCGCGTCATGGAGGTTCCGCTGAACTCGCCCCGGCCGCTGGCAAGCATCGAGAGGCTGTGCGGGGAGTTTGGCGCGCAGGCGCTGATCGGGGCTGGCACCGTCCTGTCGGTGTCGCAAGTCGACGATGTGGCGGCCGCCGGCGCGCGGCTGATTGTCTCGCCGCATACGGATCCGGCCGTAATCCGCCGGGCTGTGACGCTGGGACTGGAGTGCCTGCCGGGGTGCATGAGCCCCAGCGAGGCATTTGCGGCCCTGGCCGCCGGCGCGCGGCGGCTGAAACTCTTTCCGGCCGCGACTCTTGGCCCGGGCTATCTGCAGGCGCTGCGGGAGGTGCTGCCGCCCACGACCAGTGTCTGGGCGGTCGGGGGCACCGGTGCGCACGATCTTGCGCTCTGGCTGCGGGCTGGCGCGGCCGGCATCGGCGTGGGCGGCTCGCTGTACAAGGCGGGCGATCCAGCCGCGGTGGTCGAGGATCGCGCCCGAGCGCTGCAGGCCACCTGGCGCGGCCTGCAAGCCGCTGATCAGTCCGGAGGCGAGTGAGGCGCGCCGCTGCGCGCGCAAGCGACCGACCGGATCGTCACGGTACCGTACTGCACGGTACCCCGTGCTGCGCATTCGTGTACGGCATCACGGTGGCGCGCAAGCGCGGCACTCGCGCCAGCACGGAGTTCCGCCGTCGCGTACCGGCGGCTCCCGCCTGGATCGCCGGGCTGGCGTCAATCGTGAGGGTCGGCTTCGCTGCCGCGCCGAGCTTGCGCCGTCATTGGCCCAGCGTCCTGAGCGGTTTGCCGGCCATCAAGTCCCGCTCGATGTGCTCGAGAGTGACGCCTTTTGTTTCTGGAATGAGCCCGAGGGTGATCAGGATGAACAACACGTTCAAGCCGGCATAGAGCCAGAATGTGTTGGCATGTCCAAAATGAGTCAGAAGACTGAGGAACGTTGCGCCGACGACGAAATTGCCAACCCAATTGGCCACCGTCGAGACGCCAATTCCGAAGTTGCGGCCCTGCAGGGGCTGCACTTCCGAGCAGAGGATCCAGATCAATGGGCCGGCGGACATCGCAAAGCCGACGATGAAGATGAGCAGCATCACGACGGTGAATAATTGCTCGGCATGAGACGTTATCCCCAGGTGCATCATCAGGCCGACCAGGCCAAGGCCGATCGCCATCACGCAAAAACCGATATACAGGATGGGCTTGCGGCCGAGGCGATCCACGAAGGCAATGGCAATGAACGTGGCCAGGACATTGGTCAGTCCAACAGCCGCCGTGAACCACATTTGCGCCGTCAGCGCGTAGCCCATATCTTGGAATATGTGCGGCGCGTAATACATGACGACATTCATGCCGGTCAACTGCTGGACAAATTGCAGCAGGACGCCCAGCCCAACCGAGCGCCGGAAATTGCGATTATTTACAAACATCGTCAGGCCGCGCTGCGGTATTTTCAGCTGCGCTTCGATTTCGGAAATTTCGGCGGCAACCGCGCCCGGGTCCGCCCGCAACCGATGTAGCACCTCGACGGCCGCGCTCTTGCGGCCCTTCATCATGAGCCAACGAGGACTCTCCGGCAAAGCTAAAACGCCAACCAGGAAGAAAAATCCGGGTATGGCAATAATTCCGAGCATCCAATGCCAGTTGCCGCTGTAGCTGAACGCGGTGTCCGAGAGAAATGCAAGCAAGATTCCAATCGTAATCATCAGCTGATATGAGGCAACGATTGCGCCGCGATTACGCTCAGGAGACACCTCGGCTAGATACATTGGCGCTGTGAAAGTCAGCACCCCGATGGCGAGACCGAGAACGAGACGCCAGGCGAGAAGCCCATCGACGGATCCGGCCAGGCCGCACATCACCGAGGCTAATACGAATATCCCCGCGCCGAGCACCAGGGATCGTTTGCGGCCCAGCCTCGAGGACATGAAGCTGGCGAGCGCGGCGCCGAGCGCGGCGCCAATCATCATCCAACTTACGATGTCTTCGAGAATACGATCGGAGATTTTGAAATCGTCTTGGATGAAGTGCTGCGCGCCGGATATGACTCCGATGTCCAGACCAAACATCAGGCCGGCAAGCGCGCCAAGAGCGCCGACGAAAAGTACATAAGTTCTGGCGTGTATGGCGCTGCGTTCTGTCGTCGCGTTCATGAATAGCCTGCGGATAGTTGAATGGCGCGTGCGGTAGTGGTCGGGGTGCTGTTGCGCGCCTGCAAAGCGGTCAAGACCAAGCGCAACGTATCAGTGGCTTGCATCCTGCGCCGATTGGCAAGTCTCCACCCGATGGCGCCGTCGTCTCTAAGGAAGCGAATGCCGATTCGGCCGGCCGCCCGCCAGTTGCGGCTGCGCGCGTCCTGGACCGTGGCCGGCGCCGCGACGAACACCTGCGGCCGCAGCTGACCTGAGTTCCCCGGCATCCGAGCATTTCATCGTGATGGGATGCATCCCCGCCCAAGTATGTTTACTATGATAGTATTTATAGTACAGCAGTGCCGATCTGGCAAGCACCGGCGGGTGCTGCCGGCGCCTGCCACAACGGTAGTGGATCGTGACCGAACGCCACAGCGTAGCGGGATTGGATTCGATGGTACAGCACCTTCAGCCGGATAACGGCGGCACGGCGTGCGGTCCGGAACAATCTCGATTGATCCATTCGCCAAGCAAGGTGTTGGGCCGCAGGCTGGCCTTCGCCAGTTATGCGGCGCGCGCTTTTGGCGCGCTGGAGTATTCGGCCCGAGGCAACCAGCCGGGCCTGGCCGGTCCCGCTGCGGGGCTGGCGCTCACGACCGAGCGCGCGATCTGCGCTCGATTGTGCGGCGGGGCGGGTCTCGAGGTTCGGTGGAAACCGCGCAAGCTGCGGGTCAATGGCCGACCGACTCCGGGGTACCGCAAGATGAGCAACCACCAGAGGCGAGGGCGGCGATGATACTTGCAGCGAGCCAGATGCGTGTCCGACGGTTCGGTCGGCAATTGCTGTTGCTGGGCATGCTGGGCATGACTGCGCTCGGGTCGGCGTGGGCCGCAAGCGCGGTGCCGTTGCCACGGATTATCTCGAGTCATGGCCGCTACGAGCTCAGAGTCGACGGCAAGCCGTATGTCATTCTCGGCGCGCAGGTGAATAACTCGAGCAACTACTCGGCAATGTTGCCCGAGGTATGGCCTGCCATCATGGACGTCGATGCCAATACGATCGTGATGCCGATCGCGTGGCAACAGATTGAGCCGAATCCGGGGCAATTCAATTTCTCGTTTCTCGATCGGTTCTTGAGGCAAGCGCGACAGCATCATGTTCACGCGATTCTGCTGTGGTTCGCCACCTGGAAGAACGGCAATCCGAACTATTGCCCGGCGTGGGTCAAGCTCGACAACAGCCGCTTCCCTCGGGTGGTCAATCGCAACGGCCAGCTGGTCAATTCGCTCTCGCCGCTGGCGAGCACGACCCTTGATGCCGATCGCACGGCTTTCGTGGCTCTGATGAAGCATCTGAAGGCGGTCGATCCCGAGCACACCGTGATCATGGTTCAGGTCGAGAACGAGACCGGTACCTACGGTTCCAAGCGCGACTATTCGGCGGCTGCGGATCGATTATTCAACGGCCCCGTGCCCCACCGTCTCGTGCGGGCGCTCGGGCTGCGGCCCGGAACCTGGCGACAGGTATTCGGCAGCCACGCCGCCGATCTGTTTCATGCCTGGAACATCGCCCGTTTCGTGAACCAGGTTGCCGCGGCCGGCAAGGCGGTCTATCCGCTGCCGATGTACGTCAATGCCGCATTGCGCAATCCGTTTCATCACAATCCACCACTGCCATACGAGTACGGCGGCCCGACCTACAATGCGATTCGGGTGTGGAAAGTCGCGGCGCCGGACATCAATATCATCGGGCCGGATATCTACATGCGAAGCTCGCGGCTCTACTTCAAGGTTCTTCAGCAATATCACCGTGCCGATAACCCGATGTTTGTCAGCGAAACCGGCAACGCCCCGGTTTACGCGCGCTACCTGTTCGCTACGCTCGGGCATCAGGGCATTGGGTTTTCACCATTCGGAATAGACTACACCGGCTATTCCAATTTTCCGCTCGGCGCCCGCCGGATCGATCGGCGCACATTCGCCCCTTTGTCGCTGGAATATCACTTGCTACGGCCGATGGATTCACTGTTGGCGCGCTTGAGTTTCGCCGGCCGTGTGTACGGTGTATCGGAGCCCGACGACCGGCACTCGCAAACCATTCGGCTGGGACGCTGGGAGGCGACGATTTCTTACGATATGCCCATGTTTGGCGACAGCCCGTACAAGCGGCCGCAACCGCTCGATGGCGGCGCGATCATCGCCCGACTCGGGCCGAATGAGTTTCTGGTGACCGGGGTGCATGCGCGTGTGTCGTTCTCGTTGGTCCACCGGCATTCGAATGAATTCGTGATTTTCAACCGTGTCGTGCAGGGGACTTATCGGCATGGGGTGTGGAGGTTTATGCGCGTCTGGAATGGAGATCAGACCGATTGGGGCCTGAATTTCGCCGCGCGGCCGCAGGTCCTGCACGTGCGTTTGGCGACCTACTGACCGTTTTCGGCAATGGTTGAGTTCACGTTCGCTGCAGCGATGCTGCTGGCGGCCGCGTGGACAGGCCCGGGTCCACGCGGCCGCCTCAGAACGACAGCTCCCGGAATCGTCGTTACAGCATCTTCGGGCAGGTCGGCAGCGCGGGCCGGCACAGGACCGCCGTGAGCGGATGCCTCGGCCAGCGCGTCTGCCGAGCGCCGGAAGTAACTGCGTGCCGGCGGCGCGAACGCCGGCGTGAGGCTCAGTGATTGTCGCGCGGCACGCCGAAGCGCGCCTCGACCCGCTGATATTGTTCCGCGCCGTTTAAAATCATGCCCGCATCGAGCTGCCCGACCATGGCGCGCTGGATCTGCTGCCACGGCGTCTGCGACGGCGGGGAGTGGTAGCCGCCCGCGGCCTCGAGGGACGCGCGCCGAGTGGCCAACTCGCGCTCATCGAGCAGTACGTTGACTTCGCGCTTGCGCAGGTCGACGCGGATCCGGTCGCCGTTCTTCAGCAGCGCGAGCCCGCCCCCGGCGGCCGCCTCCGGTGAGGCGTTGAGGATCGAGGGGGAGCCGGAGGTGCCCGACTGGCGGCCGTCGCCGATGCACGGCAGCACGGTGACGCCTTGTTTGATCAGGTAATTTGGCGGCCGCATGTTGACGACTTCGGCAGAGCCGGGGTAGCCGATGGGTCCGGTGCCGCGCATGACCAGCACGGTGTGTGCATCGATGCCGAGGGTCGGATCGTCGATGTGCGCGTGATAGTCCTCCGGACCGTCGAACACAACCACCGGCCCCTCGAAGGCATCCCGATCGGCTGGGTTGCGCAGGTGGCGGGCGCGAAATTCCTCGGAAATCACGCTGGTCTTCATGATTGCCGAGTCGAACAGGTTGCCGCGCAGCACGAGAAAGCCGGCGTTCGTCTGCAGCGGTTGCTCGATCGGACGGATGACCTCGCTGTCGGCGATGGCGTGGCCACGACAGTTCTCCCCGAGCGTGCGGCCGTTGACGGTGATGGCCTGCTCGCGGATCAGGCCGCGTTGCATCAGCTGGTTGACCACGGCCGGAACGCCGCCGGCGCGGTGGAAGTCCTCGGCCAGATAGTCCCCGGCCGGCTGCAGGTTCACCAGTAGCGGCACCTCGTAGCCATAGGTTTGCCAGTCTTCCAGGCTTAGTTCGACACCCATGTGCCGGGCGATCGCCACGAGGTGAATCGGCGCATTGGTCGACCCGCCGATGGCCGAGGCGACCACGATGGCGTTGAGAAACGCTTCGCGGGTCATGACGGCCGACGGCCGTAGATTCTCGTGCACCATCGCCACGATGCGCGTACCGGTCTGGTAGGCGATCTGCGCCCGCTCGCGATGCGGCGCCGGAATATTTCCCGCCCCCGGCAGCTGCATGCCAAGCGCCTCGGCGATGGAGTTCATCGTGCTCGCCGTGCCCATGGTGTTGCAGTAGCCGGTCGAGGGCGTGGAGGCCGCGACCCGCTGCATGAACCCCGCATAATCGATTTTCCCGGCCGCGAGCAGCTGGCGGGACTCCCACACGATGGTTCCGGAGCCGACCCGCCTGCCCTCGAACCAGCCGTTGGTCATCGGACCGACCGAGAGCGCGATGGCGGGAATATCCATGGTGGCGGCGGCCATCAGGCACGCCGGGGTCGTCTTGTCGCAGCCGATGGTCAGCACAACCCCGTCGATCGGGTAGCCGTGTAGCACCTCGACCAGCCCGAGGTAGGCGAGGTTGCGGTCGAGCGCGGCGGTCGGCCGGCGGCTCGTTTCCTGGATGGGATGCACGGGAAACTCGATAGGCACACCGCCGGCGGCGCGAATGCCCGCGGCCACGCGCTCGGCGAGCACCAAGTGGTGGCGGTTGCAGGGCGAGAGGTCCGAGCCGGTCTGGGCGATACCGATGATCGGCTTGCCGGTTTGCAACTCCTCGAGCGTCAGGCCGTAATTGAGATAGCGCTCGAGGTGCAAGGCGGTCATGCCCGGGTCGGTCGGATCGTCGAACCAGGCGCGTGAGCGCAGCTTCGGTCCGGTGGCTTGTTTGCGGTCTGCTGCGCTCATGATGGCCTGCCCAATCTGGATGCTTTGAAAGCAATAATCATATAATATATGCGCAGTCGTGCAAACTCGGCCTGCCGGGGCAGGCTGCGAATGGGCGGCCGAGCTGCAGATATAATCGACACATAATCGGACATCGGCGAGCCGAACGAGGCATTGTTTGTGGCCCTCACCAGAATCCCGCGCGACCGCAATTTGACTTACGGCCTGGTGGAGTCGCTTGGCCAATTGATCGTCACCGGCGAGTTCGATGCCAAGGCCTTCCCTACCGAGGCGGAGTTATCCCGGCAGCACGGCACCAGCCGCTCGGTCACGCGCGAGGCGGTGAAGATGCTCACCGCCAAGGGGCTGCTGCAGGCGCGGCCCCGGCAGGGCACGAGCGTAACGCCCGAAGCGCAGTGGAATCTGCTCGATCCGGACGTGTTGCGCTGGCTGCTCGAGCGCAAATTCTCGTTGCGCCTGCTTGCCGAGTTCACCGAGATGCGGTTGGCGATCGAGCCGGCGGCCGCGCGGCTCGCAGCCCGTCGCGCCGATCCCGACGCCGTCGCCAAGATCCGCGACGGGCTGCGGCGGATGATTGCCGCCGGGGCGGGCGATGAGGAGCCGGTGACCGCCGACATTGCCTTCCACACGGCGATCCTGGCCGCGACCGGCAACCGCTTCTACGCGCAGCTCGATCCGCTCATCAACACCGCGCTCAGGATCTCGATCCGTTTCACCAACCGCATCAAGGGCCATGCCGCCGGCATCGCCGGCCATGAAGAAGTCCTCGACGCGATTGCGGCCGCGGACGCTGAGCGCGCTGGACTTGCGATGTACGCGTTGATTTCCGATGCGTTGGCGTTGATCGACGCCGCGGCGCCGCATCCGGATTCCGGCGCCCGCCGGCCGGTCCGCCGCACCGGTTGATCGGCCGGCGGCACCGACGCCGGGGATTTGACGTGCTGCGCCCGAGCGCGCGCATGGCTCGGGCCTAGTGGAAAACGCGGTGTCATAGCGGTGGCTAGCCCGGCACAATCCCGGCCAGGGCGGGGCGCGCGTGTCCCGGCCGCCGCAGCTGGCGGACGCTGGGCGGGGCAGGAGCCCCGACCCAGCGCTTCTCAATAGCCGCAGCGCGTTCGGCTCGGGTGCCAGTGCCGAACGTTGGGCGCGTAGGTCGGGGGCCTGAAGGCGCGCGCGGCCCGCTCGAACGCATAGGCGAAGCCGAGCAGCCGGGGCTCGGACCACTTTGGCCCGATGAACGACAGGCCCACCGGCAGGCCCTCGACCTGGCCCATCGGCACCGTGATGTAGGGGTAGCCGGCGACCGCCGGCAGTGTGCTGTCGCCGCCCTGGATCCCGACATCGCCGTTCACCAGGTCGATCACCGCCGCCGGATTCTGTGTCGGGGAGATCAGCGCCGCGACGTGATGCTCCGCCAGCAGCCGATCGATGCCATCCGGTCCGGCCAGGCGCAGGTTCGTGGCGCGCGCGCGGATATAGGCCGGGTCGTCCAACCCTTTGGTGCGCTCGGCCTGGAGGAACAGGCTCTGGCCGAACCAGCGCATCTCGCGCGGGTGCGTGTCATCGAAGGCGATCAGCCCGGCGAGCGTGCGGCTCTTGACCGTCGGGGGCGATCCGGCCAGATACTCATTCATGTCGACTTTCAGCTCAGTGAGCAGCACCAGGTTCTCGTTCTTCTCGAGCGGCGCCATGTGATAGTCGTCGACGTTGACCAGCACGGCACCCTGGCGCTTCAGCAGCGCCAAGGCGTGGTGGAACACCGCGAGCGTCTTGGGCGAGAAATTCTTCAGGAGGAACTGCGCGATCCCGAGCCGCACGCCCGCCAGGGCATGGGGATTGAGTGCGGCGACGTAGTTGCCGCGATGTGCGTCGGCGTGCGCGGTGGCCGGGTCGGTCGGGTCCGAGCCGGCCATGACAGTCAGCAGCATGGCTGCGCCGCGCACGGTATGGGTGATGGGACCGGCGGTGTCCTGTGTGCGGCTGATCGGGACGATGCCGGTGCGCGACACCAGTCCCACCGTCGGCTTCAATCCGACCACGCCGTTCATCGATGCGGGGCAGCTGATCGAGCCGTCGGTCTCGGTGCCGATGGCCGCGGGCGCCAGGCCGGCCGCAACGCCCGCCGCCGGGCCCGAACTGGAGCCGCAGGCGGTGCGATCCAGCATGTAGGGATTGCGGGTCAGGCCGCCGACGGCGCTCCAACCGCTGACGGAATGGGCGGAGCGGATGTTGGCCCATTCCGAGAGATTTGCTCGGCCGAGAATCACCACGCCGGCGCGGCGCAGGTTGCGGATTACCGTGGCGCTGACCGAGCGGACATTATTCGCCAACGCCAGCGAGCCGGCCGTGGTGGGTAGCCCCGCGATGTCGATGTTGTCCTTGACCAGCACCGGGATCCCATCGAGCGGCCCGAGCGGATGGCCGGCGGCGCGGCGCGCGTCCGAGGCGCGCGCCTCGGCCATGGCGCGCGGGTTCAGGGCGATGACCGCGTGGATTCTCGGATTGATGCGGGCGATGCGCGCCGTGTAGAGGCGCACCAACGTTTGCGCGCTCACCCGGTGGGCGGCGAGATCCGCCGAGAGGCGCGGGACCGTGGCACAGGTGAGATTGAGGGCGTGCGCCGTGCCGAACACGAGACAACACAGCGCGCTGGCGCTGATCGCGACTCTGCTACGCATGTCGATCCCCCGGAGAATGGTCGCTTGCGCATTGTAGCCCAGACTTGGACCGGCGATGAGCTGTTCCTGGCTGCACACGCGTGACCTCGGTCCCGCAGGACCGTTCATCCGGGTCGCGCTTCTTGGGCGGCCGGACTTGCCTCGCTCGGCTGGTACGAGTGTCGCCGGCGCCGGGGTGAGCGCGGCGCCCCGAGCTCAGTCCGGTTGCTCGATGAGGATACGGTCCGCCTCGATCCGCACCGCGTAGGTGCGCAGCGGCTCGTAGGCCGGAGGCGACAGGGCCTCTCCGGTGCGCAGGCAGAATCGCGCGCCGTGGCGGGGGCAGATAATCTGGCAGGACTGCACCTCAGCGCCCGTTAGGCGCTCCCCATCGTGGGTGCAAACGTCGTCGATCGCATAGACGGACTCGCCGCAGCGCACGACCAGCACTGGCTGCCCGTCGAGGTCGGCCTCCAGGGGCTCCTGCTCGGTCAGCGCTGCGACCGCTCCGGCGTCAATCCATCCCATCAATACATCCCCGTCTGCAGGCGAGCCGCCTCCGACATCATGCTCTGGTTCCACGGCGGATCGAACGTCAGCTCGACCCTGGCTTCGTGCACCGTGGGGATGCGTTCGATCTTGTCGCGCACATCATCGACCAGGATTTCTCCCATTCCGCAGCCTGGCGCGGTCAGGGTCAGCTTGACCTCGATGCTGCGTGTGCCATCGTCGTTCGCCACGACGTCGCAGCCGTAGACCAGGCCCAGGTCGACGATGTTGATGGGTATCTCCGGGTCGTAACAGGTGCGCATCTGTTCCCAGGCGAGCTCACGCACGTCTTCCTCGGTGGCGTTCGGCGGCAGCTCCGGCGGCTTGACCGGCTCGTGTCCGATCGACTCGGCATCTTCGCCGCTGATGCGAAATAGATTGCCCTCGATGTACACCGTGAAGCTGCCGCCCAGCGCCTGGGTGATGTAGCCCGACTGGCCCGGCTGGAGGGTGACTTCCGTGCCCGCTGGCACGATGACCGCGCGCACTTCGCGCTGGACGACGAACGGTTCGCTTTCATGGCCGCGCATGATTGAATGCTCATTCCGTCGAGACGGCGTCCGCGCTGTGCTCGAGCGCGGCGTTGAGTGTATGCCAACACAGCGTCGCGCATTTGACGCGGGCGGGGAATTCGCTGACACCAGCGAGCGCGGCAAGCTTGCCGAGCGAGGCGTCAGACGCCGCGACGTGCGGCTGGGTCAGCAGCGTATGGATACGCTCGTAGAGCTGCTGGATCGCAACTCGGTCCTTGCCCTTGACCGCTTCGGTCATCAGCGAAGCCGAGGCGGTCGAGATGGCGCAGCCTTTGCCCTCGAAGCGGATGTCCGCGACGCGATCGCCATCGAGGCGAAGCCACACGGTCAGTCGGTCGCCGCACAGGGGATTGTGGCCGTCGGCGTGCGCATCGGGATGCGTCAAGACGCCGAAATTGCGCGGCTGACGGTTGTGATCCAGGATGACGTCACGATAGAGATCCTTCAGGTCCATCAGCTGAATACCTCGCGGGCTTTCTCCAGCGCGGCCACCAACGCGGCAACGTCCGCCTCGGTGTTGTAACAGCCGAAGGACGCACGGGCCGTGGCCGGAATATCGAAGAAGGTCATCACCGGCATGGCGCAGTGATGGCCGGTGCGGATGGCTACCCCCTGGCTGTCCAGGATGGTTCCCAGGTCGTGCGGATGGCAGCCGCGCATCGTGAACGACAGTACCGCCGCCTTGTGCGCCGCCGTGCCGATGATCTCGATGCCGGGCAGCCGCTCGATGGCGGCGGTGGCCTGCGTGAGCAGGTGCCGCTCGTGCGCCGCGAGCGCCTCTAGGCCCAGGCTCTCGAGATAGTCCATCGCCGCGGCGAGCCCGACCGCTCCGGAGATGTTCGGCGTGCCGGCCTCGAACTTCCACGGCAGCTCATTGTACGTGGTGCGCTCGAACGACACGGTGCGGATCATCTCGCCGCCGCCCTGCCAGGGGGGCATTTCCGCGAGCAGTTCCTCACGGCCGTACAACACCCCGATGCCCGTCGGCCCGTAGAGCTTGTGGCCCGAGAAGGCATAGAAATCACAGCCGAGCTCGCGCACGTCGATCGGCGAGTGGGCGACCGCCTGGGCGCCGTCGATCAACACGAGCGCGCCGCACGAATGCGCCGCTTGCACGATACGCTCGACGGGGACGATGGTCCCGAGCGCATTCGATACGTGCGCCACGGCAACCAGTCGGGTACGCGCGTTCAGCAGCCCGAGTAATGACTCGAGCTCGACTTCGCCGCGGCGGTTGATCGGTGCAACCTTGAGCGTGCATCCGGTCTGCTCGCAGACCATCTGCCAGGGCACGATGTTGGCATGGTGCTCCAGCGCGCTGATCAGGATCTCATCGCCCTTGCCGAGGCGCGCGCGGCCGAAGGACTGCGCGACGAGGTTGATGCCTTCCGTGGTGCCGCGCACGAACACGATCTCTCGAGTCGAACGGGCGTTGATGAAGCGCCGCGCCCGCTCGCGCGCGCCCTCGAACGCATCGGTCGCGGCCTGACTGAGCGTGTGCACGCCACGGTGCACATTGGCGTGGATGTGAGTTTCGTAGTACTCGACCGCGCGCAGCACAGCGAGCGGGCGTTGGCTGGAGGCGGCGCTGTCGAGGTACACCAGCGGCCGCCCATTGATGTGCTGCTCGAGGATGGGGAAGTCGCGCCGTACCTGCGCGGCATCGAAGCCGCGGGCGGCGGAGGCACGAGGGGCGGCCATCAGAGCAGCTCCTTGAGGGCTGCGGCGCCGCTCATCTGCTCGGCAAGATCGCGCTCGATCTGCCGGCGGAGCTCGGTGCGCTCGATCTTGGCAACCACGTCCTCCAGGAATGCCCATTTGAGCAAGTGATGGGCGGTCTGCGGTGCGATACCACGCGACAGCAGGTAGAACAGCATGTTCTCATCGAGCTTGCCGGCGGTCGCGCCGTGGCTGCACCGGACCTCGTCGGTGTAAATCTCCAGCTGCGGACGCAGGTCGATTTCGGCCTGTGGGCCGTCGAGCAATCCACGCAGCGATTGGCGGGAGTCGGTGCCGCGCGCCCGCTCGCGCACCGCGATCTTGCCGTTGAATGCCACGCGCGCCCGTCCCGAGGCGATGCCGCGGAATATCTCGGTCGTGCGCGTGTCCGGCGCCACGTGCTCGCTGAGGGCGTACATATCGTGGCTCTGCTGATGATCCCCGAGCGCCGCGGCCCAAAGCGCCAACTCCGCGCCCGCGCCGACGAGGCGAACGTGCACTGTCGAGCGCGCCGTCAGCGCGCCGGTGCCGACGGTCAGCAGGTGATAGCGGGCATGCGCGCCCAGCTGCGCCGCGAGCGTGTCGAACCAGGCGGCGCGCGGCGCGCTTTGCTGCAGGCGGTAGTGAGTCAGGCGCGCGTTCTCGCCGACATCGACACGTACGGCGCTGTTGACCAGGCTCGCCGCTTCGGGTGCGCCTATGTGCCGCTCCAGCACGGTCAGATCGGCGCCTGTCTCGAGGACTACACGTACGCGCGGATACGATGCGCCGTCCTCGGCGCTGGCGGTCGCCACGAACAGCAGTTCGATGCCCGAGGGCGCGGCGTTCGCGCGCACTACGATCGAGAGCGCATCCGTGGCAAAGGCCTCGTTGAGCAGTGCCAGGCGTGTCTCGGGCACGTCCGGGTTCAGGTGCCAAGTGTCGCCGTCCGAGGGCTTGCAGGTGCGCAGGCTCCGTACGGTGACGCTCGGGTCCGAGGCCGCGGCCGCCGATGCCAGCACTCCGTCGACGAATACGTAGCGCACGAATCCCGGTGGCGCCTCCGGCAGCGGCGGCATGGCCCGGCCGTGTGTCTCGACCGGCGCGAAGCGGGCGTGCTCGAGGACGCGCAGGTTCGTGTAGCGCCAGTTCTCCTCACGGGTGGCCGGCAGACCCTGCGCACAGAGCCGCTCGATCGCCTCTGCCCGGCGATCGGACTCGATGACACTCGTGGGCAGCGCGGCGCGTACCGCGCCGTATTCCCTCCTGATCTGTTCGGTTACCGCCGGGCTCATGCCGCCTCGCTGATCAGCCAGTCGTAGCCACGCCGCTCGAGTTCCAGGGCGAGCGTGCGATCTCCGCTGCGCACGATGCGGCCGTTGACCAGCACGTGCACTCGGTCCGGCACGATGTGCTCGAGAAGCCGTTGGTAATGGGTCACGAGCACCAGTGAGCGCTCCGGGGCGCGCAGGGTGTTGACGCCGTGCGCGACGATCTTGAGCGCGTCGATGTCCAGGCCCGAGTCGGTTTCGTCCAGCACCGCCAGGCGCGGCTCGAGCACCAGCATCTGCAGGATCTCGTTGCGCTTCTTCTCGCCTCCGGAGAAGCCTTCGTTGACCCCGCGCGAGAGCATGCTCTCGTCCATGCGCATCAGTCGCATCTTCTCGCGCACCAGCGCGAGGAACTCGAACGCGTCCACCTCCGGCTCGCCGCGCCGCTTGCGCGCGGCGTTGAGCGCCGCCTTGAGCAGGTAGACGTTGTTGACACCCGGGATTTCGACCGGATACTGAAAGCCGAGGAACACCCCCGCGCGCGCCCGCTCCTCGGGACTGAGTGCGAGCAGGTCGCCCCCTTGGAAGCTGATCCGGCCGGCGGTGACCGCGTAGCCGGGACGCCCGGCGAGCACGTAGGCGAGGGTGCTCTTTCCGGAGCCGTTCGGGCCCATGACGGCATGGACTTCGCCGGTGGGCACTTCGAGGTCGAGTCCCTTGAGAATTTCCTTGTCATCGACCGTGGCGTGAAGGTTTTCGATCTTAAGCATGCTGGTGACCTGCGTTTCTAACCGACTGCGCCTTCGAGGCTGACCGCGAGGAGCTTCTGCGCTTCGACCGCGAACTCCATCGGCAACTCCTTGAAGACCGACTTGCAGAAGCCGCTGACGATGAGATTGACCGCGTCCTCGGCCGAAATGCCGCGCGCCAGGCAATAGAACAGCTCGTCCTCGCTGATCTTCGAGGTGCTCGCCTCGTGCTCGACTGTGGCCGAAGGGTTCTTTACCTCCACGTACGGGAAGGTGTGCGCCCCGCATTGCCCGCCCATCAGCAGCGAATCGCATTGGGTGAAGTTGCGCGCGTGGTGTGCGCTCGGTAGCACTCGCACCAGGCCGCGGTAGGTGTTCTGGCCGCGGCCGGCGGAGATGCCCTTGGAGATAATGGTGCTGCGGGTGTCGCGGCCGATGTGGATCATCTTCGTGCCGGTATCGGCTTGCTGCCGATTGTTCACGGTGGCCACCGAGTAGAACTCGCCCACCGAGCCCTCGCCGCGCAGCACGCAGCTCGGGTACTTCCAGGTGATCGCCGAGCCCGTCTCGACCTGCGTCCACGAGATGTGCGAGTTGCGGCCGCGGCATTCGCCGCGCTTGGTGACGAAGTTGTAGATGCCGCCGACGCCTTGCTCGTCGCCCGGATACCAGTTCTGCACCGTCGAGTACTTGATGTAGGCCTCGTCGAGCGCCACGAGCTCGACCACCGCGGCGTGCAACTGGTTCTCATCGCGCTGCGGGGCGGAGCATCCCTCAAGGTAGCTCACGGACGCGCCTTCCTCGGCGATGATCAGGGTGCGCTCGAACTGGCCGGTCTTGGCCGCATTGATGCGGAAGTAGGTCGACAGTTCCATCGGACAGCGCACCCCTTTGGGCACGTACACGAACGAGCCGTCGGTAAATACCGCCGAGTTCAGCGCCGCGAAGAAGTTGTCACTGTAAGGAACCACGCTGCCGAGGTAGCGCTCGATCAGTTCGGGGTGATCGGCGACCGCCTCGGAGAATGGGCAGAAGATCACGCCCGCTTCGTGCAGGCGCTGCTTGAACGTCGTGGCGACCGAGACGCTGTCGAACACGGCATCCACCGCCACGCCCGCGAGCCGCGCCCGCTCGTGCAGCGGCACACCGAGCTTCTCGTAGGTCTCGAGCAGCTTCGGGTCCACATCGGCCAAGCTCTTCGGCCCGTCGCCGTTGCGCCTCGGCGCCGAATAGTAGGAAATCGCCTGATAGTCGATCGGCGGATAGTGCGCATGCGGCCAGTGCGGCTCGCGCATCGTGAGCCAATGCCTGAGCGCTTGCAGGCGCCACTCGGTGAGAAAGGCCGGCTCGCCCTTCTTGCGCGAGATGAGACGGACTACGTCCTCATCCAGACCCGGGGGAACGGTATCGGCGTCGATCTCGGTTACGAAGCCGTGCCGGTAGCCGCGGGCGAGCAAGTCCTCGATCTGTGTCGCTTCTTTCATGTCCTAAATCAAGCCAATTGGGGATCAGGCGTTTGGGATGCGCAGCAGTGCCGGCGACATCGACGCCTTTACGTCGCGCTCCAGCATCGGCAGGTGGGTATGGATGGGATCGATGCCCGCCAGTTGCGCCAGGCTGACGTCACCGAGGGAGCGCCGGATGGCCAGGTTCAGCCGCTGCCACGTACGTCCGACGCGGCAGGTCTGCTCGATCTCGCAGTGGCCGAGGGCCACCGCGCAGTCGGTGAGCGCCACCGGGCCCTCGAGCGCATCGAGAATGGCGGCCGCGCTGATCTGCGTCGCCGGGCGCGCCAATTGATAGCCGCCGTGCAGCCCCCGGGTCGAGACGACCAGTCCCGCCCGCTGCAGCTGCTTCAGCAGTTTGCTCACGGTCGGCGCTGCGACGTGCGTCTGCTGCGCGAGCGCCGCGGCCGTGTGCAAGCCCTCGGGCTGCGCGGCAAGCACGGCCAGCAGCACCGTGGCGTAATCTGTGAGCCGGCTGATACGGACCATCCGGAATATCCTCTTCAACTAGGACTATTTTAGTACTAATTGGGGCGGGAACCAAGGGCATGCAGGGCCGCCCATTTGGTATTCTTGCCCTTCCCGTGGCGCGCTACAGAGTCAGCCGATACATCGGCGCGCGCGGCCGAATCCATTCTGTCGCGGAGAATCGTCATGAATCGAAGTGAGCTTGCTCGAATCGCTCAGGCAATGGTGGTCACAGGCAAGGGACTTCTGGCGGCCGATGAGAGTACCGGAACGATCCGCAAACGTTTCGAGGCCATCAAGCTCGAATCCACCGAGGAACATCGGCGGGCCTACCGTGAGCTGCTGTTCACCACGCCTGGCGCGCCCGAATGGATCAGCGGCGTCATTCTCTACGACGAGACGATCCGGCAGAAGACGGCCGACGGCCGGCCGTTTGCCCAGTACCTGACCCAGCAGGGCATCATTCCGGGCATCAAGGTCGATCTGGGCGCGAAGCCGCTGGCCGGCTTCCCGGGTGAGACCATCACCGAGGGGCTGGACGGCCTGCGCGAGCGGCTGATCGAGTATCGCAAGCTTGGCGCACGCTTCGCCAAATGGCGCGCGGTCATTGACATCGGCGCGGGAATTCCCACGTCATTCGCTATCGAGGCGAACGCCCATGCGCTGGCGCGGTATGCCGCGCTCTGCCAGGAGAACGAGATCGTGCCAATCGTCGAGCCGGAAGTGCTGATGGATGGCGATCATTCGATCGAGCGCTGCGAGGAAGTGACGGCTGCGACGCTGAGCTGTGTGTTCAAGCGGCTGCAGGATCATCGGGTGGAGCTCGAAGGCATGGTGCTGAAGCCGAACATGGTGATCTCCGGCAAGAAGGCCGCACGCCGCGCCTCCCCGGAGACGGTGGCGCAGGCCACGGTGCGCTGCCTGAAGCGCCATGTGCCGCCGGCGGTGCCCGGAATCGCCTTCCTCTCCGGCGGCCAGTCGCCGCAGGAGGCCACGCTGCACCTGTCGCTGATCAATCGTCTGGGGCCGCTGCCCTGGTCGCTGACGTTCAGCTACGGGCGTGCACTGCAGGAGACCGCGATCGAGGCCTGGGCCGGGCGCAGCGGTGACTTCAAGGCCGGTCAGCAGGAGTTCGCGCACCGAGCCCGACTGAACGGGCTCGCGGCCGCCGGCCGCTACACTGCGGACATGGAACAGCACGCCGCTTGAGCCCTCAGGACACCAGGACGAAAGATCCCGCGTGAGCGATTATCAAAGCAATCCGGGAGCGGATGCGCCCGAAGTGGTGATCGACGCCCGTGGCGTGCATTACGCCATCGGGAACCGGCCGATCTTCGATGGGCTCGATCTGACCGTGAAACGCGGTCTGATCACCGCCGTCATGGGGCCGAGCGGAACGGGCAAGACGACGCTGTTGCGGCTGATTACCGGGGAGATCCACGCCGGCAGCGGCCGGGTGGCGGTGTTCGGCCAGGACATTGGCGCTCTGAGGACCCGCGAGCTGTACGCGACCCGCCGGCGCATGGGTGTGCTGTTCCAGAACGGTGCGCTCCTGACCGACCTCGACGTGTACGAAAACGTGGCCTTCCCGGTTCGTGAGCACACGGATCTGCCCGAGTCGCTGATCCGCAAGCTGGTGCTCACCAAGCTCGAGGCGGTGGGGCTGCGTGGGGCGGCCGAGCTGATGCCGGCGGAGCTCTCCGGCGGTATGGCCCGGCGCGTGGCGCTGGCGCGCGCCATCGTCACGGATCCGGAAATACTGATCTATGACGAGCCGTTCGTCGGGCTCGATCCGATCTCTCTGGGGGTGATCTTGCGCCTGGTGAAGCAGATGAACGATGCGCTGAAGATCACCAGCGTGGTCGTCTCGCATGACGTCCACGAGATCGCCACCATCGCCGATTACACCTACCTGCTCTCGGACGGCAAGGTGGTCGCCTCCGGCACGCCTGCGGAGCTGGCGCGCAGCGATTCGGCAACCGTGCAACAGTTCATGACCGGCGGCGCGGAGGGGCCGGTGCGCTTTCATTATCCGGCCCCTGATTACGCCGAGCAGCTCATGGAGGTCTCGCGATGAGCAATGGAGCCCGGGTGGGCGTGCTCGAGCTGGTGCGCAAGACCGGCGAGACGAGCGTATTTTTCCTGCGGCTGCTCGCGGCATGCATTCCAGCGCTCGGCCGGCCGCGGCTGATCATCGCGCAGATTTACAATGCCGGGGCGCGGTCGCTCATCATCATCATGCTGTCGGGCTTGTTCACCGGTATGGTGCTGGGGCTGCAGTTCTACGCTGTGCTCAACCGCTTCGGCGCCACCGAGGCGCTCGGCACGGCCGTGGCGCTCGCGCTGCTGAAGGAGCTCGGGCCGGTGCTGACGGCGCTGCTGTTCGCCGGCCGTGCCGGCACCGCGCTGACCTCGGAAATCGGCTTGATGCGCGCCACCGACCAGCTCACGGCCATGGAGGTGATGGCCGTCGATCCGATGCGCCATGTGGTCGCGCCGCGCTTCCTCGGCGGACTGATCGCGGTGCCGTTGCTGACGGCGATATTCACCGTCGTCGGGCTGTTCGGCGCGCAGCTGATCGGTGTGCAGTTTCTCGGCGTCGATCACGGCATATTCTGGTCGCAGGCGCAAAGCGCGGTGGCCCTGAAGGATGTGACCGAGGGAGTCGTCAAGAGCGTCGTGTTCGGCGCGGTCATCAGCCTGATCGCGGTCAACGAGGGGTATCACTCCGAGCCGACCGCCGAGGGCATCGGCAGGGCCACCACCCGCACCGTGGTCGCCTCGTCGGTGATGACCTTGTTGCTCGACTACGTGCTGACTGCCATATTTTTGTAAGAGGATCCAATCCGCCATGCGCGCCAATCGCTCTCTTGAAATCGGCACCGGCCTGTTCGTGCTGCTCGGATTCGCCGCGCTGCTGTTCCTCAGCGTGCAGTTGCCGGCGAACGGCTTGAAATTCTTCTTCAACAAGCCGGTCGGCTACGCCGTGACCGCGCAGTTCGACAACATCGGGGACCTGAAGGTCGGGGCTCCCGTGCGCATGGCCGGGGTGCGCATCGGTCAGGTGACCAAGATCGATTTCGACACCAATACCGAGCGCGCCAAGGTCTGGCTGCGCATCAGTCCGCGCTTCAACCAGATTCCGCTGGATAGCTCGGCCGCGATCGACACTGAGGGGCTGCTCGGCGGTCAGTACATAGCCATCAGCCCCGGGGCGATGCCCACCTATCTGACCAACGGCAGCCGGATCCTGGAAACTCAATCGGCGCTGGTGCTCGAGAACCTGATCAACAAGTTCTTCGCCACCGAGGCGAACAAGAGCCACGGTTCCGGTGGCGGGGCCAAGGAGTCTAAATGATGAAATTCTCGACCATCATCGCCGCGGCGACCTGCGCCGCAGCTGTGCTGCTGCAGCCCGGAATCGCGGCCGCCGCAACGCCTCGGGCCGCGCCGACGCGCTTCGAACAGCCCTCGCAGATGATCCATTCGGTCGCCGATGCTCTGTTGCGCGAGATCGACGGACACCGTGCCGAATTGCGCGCCCACCCGCAGCGAATCTCGGCCATCATCACGAAGTACCTGTTGCCGCATTTCGATTCGACGCTCGCCGCCGATCTGGTTCTCGGGCGCTTCGGGCGCAATGTGTCGCCGGAGCAGAAGCAGCGCTTCGTCACGGCCATGCGCAGGGCGCTGGTCACGAGCTACGGCACCGCGCTGCTGGACTTCCACTCGCACATGCTGACGGTCTATCCGACGCATCTGCGTCCGGGCACGACTTCGGCCACGGTGCGTACGGTTCTGACGGAGACGAACGGGGCACGCCTGCCAATCGACTTCTACGTCCTGATGACGCCGAATGGCTGGCAGGTGTTCGATCTGGTCGTCGAGGGCGTCAGTTACGACATGAGCTATCGAGCCGAGCTGGCCCCGCAGTTGCAACGGCAAGGCCTGGATGCGGTGATCAAGCGCCTCGAGGGCGGCGAGCAACTGGCCGCGCCGAAGCCCCATTCGCAGCGGCGCTGAACGTGACCAGCCTGGGAAATTCAACCGGGTCTGCGGGCGGCGAGAACTTCCAATTCACGGTCCGTTCCCCGGAGCGCGGCGAGGCGGCCGGCCCGCTCGTGTTCGCCACGGCGCGCCGCGCGCGCGCAGCGGGTCTGGCGGCCCTGCGTGCCGCGCGCAGCGCGCTGGTGATCGATTGCGCAGCGCTCGGCCCGACCGACAGCGCCGGGTTGGCCGTGTTGCTCGACTGGCTCGCCGAGGCGCGTCAGGCGGGGTGCCACCTGCGCTTCGAGCATTTGCCGGAGGACTTGCTGCGCCTGGCGCACATCAGCGCCGTCGACGGATTGCTCCAGCAGGGCGTCTGAGCGGCGGGGCGCGCGGGCATCACTTGCCCGCGCCCTGCAATTCCTTCAATTCCTCGGCAGCCGGGTTGCCGCCGCTCGGGCCGTGCACCATGTAGTGCTGGTGCGACAGGTAAGCATGGCGCATGAACGCATACGGGTTGTACGCGTGCATTACCAGGCGTAGCGTCGGCTGCAGACGTGCGTCGTCGTTGAGGATGTCGACGGCATCCGGTGTGTACCACACCAACGTGTTGGGTGCGTAGTACGTCGGACTGGCGAAGATATCGACCGCCCGCCCGATGGCGGCGCGAATGTCCGACGGCCCGAGGATGGGCAGCACGAGATAGGGCCCGGCCGGGAGGCCCCATTTGCCGAACGTCTGGCCGAAATTCCGGTTGTCGGGCGGCAGGCCGATCTGCGAGGCCGGATCGAGCAATCCGCCGAGGCCCAGCGTCGAGTTCACGATCAGCCGGCCGGTGTCCTTCAGAAACCACTTGAACTGCCCCTGCAGCAGATCGTTCACGATGACGGCCGGGTACTCGATATTAGCGAAGAAGTTCGAGATGCCCAGGCGCACCACGTGAGGCACCGTCTTCACGTAGCCGGTCGCCACCGGCGCGGCAATGTGCTTCTCGAATCCCATGTCGAACTTGAACGTCGCCCGGTTCATGCGCTGCCAGGGGTCGCGCGGATCGCGCTCCGCGCGCGGCACCGCGGCGCAGCCGAACAGCGACAGAGAGAGAGTTGCCAGGGCGAGGAGTCTGAGCGCTCTGTGTCGTGAGTCCATGTCTAGTCCATGCGCATTGCAATTGCGCAGTGTAGCAGCAGTCACTGTGCATCGCCCCCTGCCCGGATCGGCAAAATCGCCGCTTTTAGATCGGATAAAGTCCCTCTTTATAGGTAGAACATCCGACTACATAGCCTCTGCCAGGGGGGCTTTCTGTTCCGCGGCAATGCGCTTGCGCCGATAACAGGAACGTGCGCAGCGCGCAGCGCGCATACGCCGGAAAGTGTAGTAAGGAATCCGTGGATCGGTCGATTCCGAGTGACGATCAAAGGACGTCCGAGGCGAAATCCGCCAGCCGCGAGCGCTCGCCACGGACCAGCGTGACATGGCCCGCGTGCGGCCAACCGCGGAAGCGGTTCACCACGTACGTGAGTCCCGAGGTCGTCTCGGTCAGATATGGGGTGTCGATTTGCGCGACATTACCGAGGCAGGCGAGCTTGGTCCCCGGGCCTGCCCGGGTGACGAGCGCCTTCATCTGCTTCGGAGTGAGGTTCTGCGCCTCATCGAGGATTAGGAAGCGGTTGAGGAAGGTGCGTCCGCGCATGAAATTGAGCGACCGGATCTTGATGCGGTTGCGGAGCAGGTCCTGCGTGGCGGCTCGACCCCAATTCCCGCCTTCCTGGCCACCGGTGAGCACCTCCAGGTTGTCCATCAGCGCCCCCATCCAGGGCTCCATCTTCTCTTCCTCGGTGCCGGGCAGGAAGCCGATGTCCTCGCCGAGCGGGATGGTGACGCGAGTCATGATGATCTCGGCGAAACGGTTGCTCTCCAGTGTCTGCATCAGTCCGGCCGCGAGCGTGAGCAGAGTCTTGCCCGTGCCGGCCGGTCCGAGCACCGTTACGAAATCGATCTGCGGATCCATCAGCAGATTCAGCGCGAAGTTCTGCTCGCGGTTGCGCGCGCTGATTCCCCAGATTCCGTGCCGTTCGCTGCGGTGATCACGCAACAACTCGATCACCGCCCGTTGGTTCTCGATGCCCCGGACGATGGCCTCGATGCCCTGTTCAGTGGCTCCGTATATGCCCTGGTTGATCTGCCATTGCTCGACCTCGGGGCCGGATATCTCGTAGAACGTGCGCTCGCCTTCCTTCCAGGAGCGCAGTCCGTGCCCATGGTGCTCCCAGAAGTCCGTCGGCAGCTCCGACATGCCGCCGAACAGCACATCGGAATCCTCCAGAGTCTTGTCGCTGTAATAGTCTTCGACGTGCACGCCGAGTACGGAGGCCTTGATGCGCAGGTTGATGTCCTTGGACACGAGTATCACTCTCGTGTCGGGAAGTTCACGCTGCAGCGTCAACGTCTGGGTGAGGATGGCATTGTCACTTCCCCCGGCCGGCAGAGCCGGCGGCGCAGCGGGGAATCGTGTCTGGAAGTAAAGTCGTCCGGAACAGACGCGCTTGCCGTGATTGCCGGTGAAGCTCGCCGGCAGCGGCAATCCCTGATCGATCTGCTCCTTGGTCGCCCCGCGCATCATGTCATCGAGGAACCGGCTTACTTGACGCGCATTGCGCGAGGCTTCCGACATGCCCTTCTTGTGCGAGTCGAGCTCCTCGAGCACGACCATGGGCAGATAGACATCGTGCTCTTCGAAGCGAAAGATGCAGGTCGGGTCATGCAGCAACACATTGGTGTCGAGCACGAAGATGCGCCGATTGCCGCGGGTCTTGGGCTTCCTCGGCGTCGGTTGCGTGTGGGCCGCGGCGCGAGGGGTCGCGTCCGAGGCCGTTGGTTCAGAGAGCGCGCGCCGCTTCAAGCACTTGCTCCACGTGCCCCGGGACTTTGACCTTGCGCCATTCGTGACGCAACACGCCATGCTCGTCGAGCAGGAAGGTGCTGCGCTCAATCCCGAGATACTTGCGTCCGTACAGGCTCTTTTCGCGGATGACGTCGAAGAGTGTGCAGACCCGTTCGTCGGCATCACTCAGCAGCTCGAAGGGCAGGCTCTCCTTGCTCTTGAACTTTTCGTGCGCGGCGATGCTGTCGCGCGAGATGCCGACCACGCGCGCGTCGGCCTTGAGGAACGCGGCGTGCCGGTCACGGAAGTCCTGCGACTCGCGGGTGCAACCGGAGGTCATGTCCTTGGGGTAAAAATAAATGACGAGCGCCTTGCCGGCGGCCGCCTTGAGGCTAAACGTCTCGCCGCCGGTGGAGGGGAGGGTGAAATCGGGGACTTTGGTCCCGGGTGCGACTTTGGGCATTCTAGGCCTTCACCGGTTCGAGAATGGCGTCAAGATTGAGCGAATCGCAGTAATCCATGAACTCTTCGCGCAGGTGGGCCACCGGAATGCGGCTCGGGACGTTCACGATCATCTGGACGGAGAACATTGGCGCGCCGGTGTGGGCCGCCGGATAGCTGCGTGTCGAGACCTCCGCGATGTCGATTCCGCGGCTGGCGAAGAAGCCGGACAGTCCGGACACGATCCCGCTCTGATCGAGGCTGACCACGTCGATCGAGTACGGCAGCATGTCCGTGCGCGAGGGACGCAGCTCGGTACGTTTCAATTGTACGTTGAACGATCCGCTGCCCGATAAGCGTGCCAACTCGGATTCGAGCTTGGCGAGTGCGTGCCAGTTGCCCGAGACGAGCAGGAGCATCGCGAATTCAGTCCCCAGGGCCACCATGCGGCTCTCGGTGATGTTACCGCCGCATTCACTGATTACCCGGGTCAGCTCGTGGACCATTCCCGTCCTGTCGCTACCGATTGCCGAAACGGCCAGGTGCTGCTTCATCGTATGTATCGCGCGGGCATCGCTGTGCTCGGGAGCATGAGTGTACCGGGAGAGTACCGTGCTGGCGACCGCCGCATCAGCTCAGGCGCTTCGTCCCGTCGGGCGGGTGCGTCGCCTCGCAATCGGCTCGATAGCGGATATACTTCCAGATCGTTCATGCCTGTTCCCGCAGCCTTACGGTCGAAGAATCTCTTGAGCCCGCTCGCCCCCGCCGCGACAGAAAATCGCGTGACAGCCGCTGTGACCACCGGAAGCCTGGTCGCCATCGTGACCCCCATGAATGCTGGTGAAGCGGTTGATTTCACGGCTTGGAAGGGCCTGATCGACTGGCACGTCGAAAGCGGTACTCGCGCGCTCGTCGTCGGCGGCACGACGGGCGAATCGCCCACCCTATCGGAATCGGAGCTGCGCGAGCTGACCGAACGGGCCTGCGCCGCGGCGGCCGGTCGGATCGCGATCATCGCCGGTGCGGGCTCGAGCAGTACCGCGGTTACCGTGGCGCGCGTTAAATGGCTCTCAGGGTTGCCCATAGATGCCCTTCTGGTCGTGACGCCGGCGTACAACCGGCCGACGCAGGAGGGGCTGTACCGGCATTTTGCGGCAGTCGCCGAGGCGGCGGACAAGCCGCTGATTCTTTACAATGTGCCCGCGCGTACCGCCGTGGACATGCTCCCCGAGACGACCGGGCGGCTTGCGCAACTGCCGGGAGTCGCGGCGATCAAGGAGGCTGTGCCCGGAGCCGAGCGGGTCCGGCAGATCCTGGCCAGCAGCCCGGCGGGATTCGTCGTGCTGAGCGGCGACGACGCTACCGCCCGGGAGGCCATTCTGGCGGGGGCGCGGGGCGTCATCTCGGTGACCGCCAATGTCGTTCCCGGGGCGATGGCCGAGATGGTCGCCGCGGCGCTCGCGGGGGATGGCCCTCGGGCCGCCCAGCTGGATGCGCCCCTGCGCAGACTGCACCGGGCGCTGTTTCTCGAGGCCAATCCCATTCCGGTGAAATGGGCGCTGGCCGAGCTTGGTCGCATCGGGCGCGGGATTCGGCTGCCGCTGACCGAGCTGTCCGAGGTCCATCGGTCGTGCGTGCGGGCGGCGCTGCAAGAAGCGGGGCTGATGATCTGAGGGAGAGCCGGTCCGGCGATCGGTCAAGCCCCTGATCGGTTGCATAATCCACGGAGTCTTGTGTATGTTTAGCGGCTGGCTTCAGCGAGACGGCTCGTTCAGCGCCCGATCGTGGCGGGAATCGGCTGCGCGGCGCGAGACGATCACGGCACTTCTTGGGAGTCTCAAAGGAACCTGCGGCGCAGGTACGGGTCCGTGATTAGGCGCGATGCGATGTCTCCAATCGGCGCATGTCTGGTCCGGTTTTCCGGCTCCCCTGCGACGGCTGTGTTCGCACCGTAAGTGATGCTGGGCGTCGAGGTTGCGGGTGCCGCCCGTGCCTTGACGCCATTACTGTTCGGATGGCGTTGTAGAGATGCATTCCGATCCGAGCGGAATGGGCGTTTGTGGATCGAGGAACGGCATTGATGCGACCGTCAGCGAGGAATTTGTTTGTGAAGCTCAGGGCTGCATGCGTTTTAGCCGCCGTTGTGCCGGCGCTCTCGGGCTGTCAGGCCCTGCACGCCATTACCGCGACGTCATGCACCAAGCCGCGGCATTACATGCTGGCTCGCAGCATCCCGCCCCTGAAGATCCCGATCGGGCTGAATGCGCCGGATACTCGTAATTCGCTGGTGGTGCCGTCGCTGAAAGGACCTACACCGCCGCCACCAGCGGGGCGGCCGTGCCTGGACGCGCCGCCGCCGTACTTGATGGCGCCTGCTCAGCCCAGTCCGCGAGACTGAGAGGCGCGCGGAGCGGGGGGGCACCTGCGGTTGCTGACGGCTGCGGGTATCATGCGCGGCCGATCCGGTGCTGGCAGCTCGTGCGGCAGAGCGCGGCGAGTAAGCGCCGCGCATTGATCGAGCGCACTGATATCGCGCACACTTGGCACGGTGTGCTTGATCGGCGCAAACGGCCCTACAGGGAAGCAGGGATTGGATGCGCTTCCAGGGACGCATACGCGGAGAGGTGGCCGAGCGGTCGAAGGCGCTGGACTGGAATTCCAGTAACATCTTCACGGGTGTTCGTGGGTTCGAATCCCACCCTCTCCGCCACGGGCCTTGTGGCCAGCCTTGTCCGCAGGGCCGACCACAAGGCCGGCGGAGCGCGGTAGTGTGGACGAACCCGCCGGTTCGTCAAAATCGTCCGGAACGATTTGGCATGCGGCGCAGCCGCAACCCCGCAGGGGCGAGGCTCGGGATGAGCCGAGTAATCGCTGCTTTGTCGCCGCAGTTTCGCCGAACGTTACCGAACTCCAGGCACAGACCGGTGCACGGCGGCCAAGTGACGCTCTTTGCTGAACTGGGCCAATTGCACGGCCTCAGGCGGACCATCCCTCCCTGGAAACTCGCTCAGGGCATCAGGTAGGGCGCGATCGGCGCCCGCGGCGCAATGATCGGCATGGCCCTGGACCCGGCGGCTTCGCGAGCAGCCGGCCGATTGCCCGCGCGCCTCCGCCTGGCTGCCGAGCACAAGGAACTGAGCGCGGCACGCACAGCTTCCCTCCTTGTGTCATTCGCCGCTGTCGATGGCGCCGTTCTTTTGCGGCGCGCACTGGGCTCGTGGGCGCTTCCGCCACTTGAAGCCAACCGAATCGTACCCTGGTGCTTGCTGTGCAACCGTGAACTGTCCGAAAGCCGCGCCATCCCAGGCCGCATCACCCACTCGGAACTGCACGGAGGCGGATTTGCAGTGCTGGTGGCGCGGCCGCTTTCAGTCAGGTCCCTGGACGCAGAGCTTCAGTCACCTTGGGTGTCAACCTGGGTGTCACCCAAATGTCGTACAGACTCAGAAAAATCATCGCTGTAATGCTCAATACGAATGTGCCGCCGCCGACCAGTACCAGGTACACCCAATCCGGGTTCAACTTGGTCAGGAACCATCCGGATACGTCAACAGTAAATCCACAAAATGGCAGCGCCGCCAATGTCGCCTTCCACCGTGGCGAAAAGCTGGAATGCACAAAGATGAAACCAATCATGAAGAACACCGAAACGAGTCCCATCATGTGGATGTGGGCCAGCGCCAGCAAGCTCGCATAGCCGACGCCGGGGCCATAATAGGTGACCGAGATATCGTGGACGGACAGTAATGGACTGCCGTTGCTGCCGATGTGGGCAACATCCAGATATATCAGAGCGACCAGCACGGCCAACCCGAGAAACAACAACGTCGCCGTAACAAGTGCTTTCATTTCCACGGCAAGTTCCGCCAACGGTTTCATAAACGGCTCTCCTCGGCAATAGAATGTCTACGGCAGGCCGGCCACTTCCAGCGCGCCTCCCGCATGGCACTCGGATAACTTGGGCAGGCACTGCGCAGTGCGCACGAACCGCGACCGCGGACCGATGGCGCCGGGCAGAGGTCCGGGGTCAACGTCGTTGCGGCCAACCCAGGTTCGCGGCCACCGCATTGCGATCCGGGCCGGCTTGGGAACTCGGGTGCCGCCGGGAATTTACCAGGCTTCGGCGCTCTTGGCTCGTAATCCATTGCTGGCGCAATTGTCGGGACGCCAGCGTCTTTCACGGGTTCAACCGGGATCGCGCGCCGCCAGCTCGGCAGGATGTCGGTGTGACGCGCGCGAGTGGCGGCCGTGATCTTCACCGCCGCGGAATGATACGCGGCTGAGGGTACGCCGCCGCTCCCGCCGATGTGGTCAGTTGGATCGAAAAAGCGAACCAGGTTCATGAGGACGAACTGATGCCCGCGCCCATCGGCTCGTGGCATCATGCCGGTTCTCCCAGGGTCATCGTTTCGAACTGACGTCGCCGACGGCATTCGCGGCAATTGTCTTTTCCGGCAGCCTTACGCCGATGGCGCATGATCGTCCGTCATCGCGCGCATCTGCGGCTCGCGCAAGTTTTGCACGATACCGTGCCTGAGTGGAGCGGCGTACATGTCCGTCGCGAATGTCGCCAATTGCTTGCCGATGTGCTCGGCCTGCTGACCGGCGAGTCGCGCGGCTGGGACGTTGCAGAGCGTTCGCGTCTCGTGACATTCCGCGCAGGACGGCCCGGCCACGAGCGGTGGACTGTGCGTATCCGCGTGGCATTACTTTTTAGCCCTGCCCGAGCCGACGGAGATTTTAACCGATGAATAATAGGCTGCGATGTTCCGCAGTTCCGTCAGCGGTATCGATTTGACCATTTCGTTCATCACGCCGGCTTGTCGTGTTCCACGCTTGAACGCGATGAGCTGTTCCATAAGGTACTCGTAGTGCTGGCCCGCCAGGTTCGGTATGTCGCTGGCCACTGATAAGCCGCGCGCGCCGTGACAGGTCGCGCACAACGTCGACTGGACACGTCCGAGCTTCGGACTCGGTCGGGCAACGTCAGCGGGCGCTGTTCCGAATGCAATGGCGACACCGGCGGCCACAAGACCACAAGCGAACAGAACGATAAGGATGCGCATGGGTGCTTAAACTCCTTGCTGGACGAATTACCGCCGGATCGCGTCAGAACTGATGTCGTGAAACATCGAAGCTCATGCCAGCGTGGACCCGGACGATGCCCGAGGAGTTACGTGAGGAAGCGTGTGCAACGATGACGCGACTCGGCCGGTTTCGGGTGGCGCGGTCACTGCGGCTGACTGGGGTGGTGTGCATATCATTGACCGTGGGGTAATGATGATGCTGGCGGCGTCGGCCGCGATCCGGACATCGGTCAATATTCTACGCAAAATACTTTGGCATCTCCATTGTTTGTCCTCTGGTTGCCCTGGCATCGGGAGCAAAGAATACTTACACGGTCCGCCGCGTCGCCATACGTAGATTCCACGTGCCGGCGGGCGACGACTATGCGGCAGAGTGCTTGCTCTGCGCCCGATTGGCACGCATGATCGCGATTACAATGGTCCTGTCGGTCTGCTATCGGGCCGGCTCGCGCTGATCAGCGACACTGCCTATGGCATAGGCGACGCGCTGACCGTGGTTTATGCGCGGCGCGGCGCGCGATGCGCAATACGTCCGCCCCAGGTAACTGTTCCGACGCCTTTGGAGTGCATCATCCGGCAACCTAAGCCAAGGTGACGAAGGTCGCCCTCGCGGTGCCGCGCTTTCTCAGCGCTGGCGCATGCCGCTGTGGCACGAGGCATCCGTGGGATTCTTGTCGCAGCAGGCGAGCGGCGCGTATTGCGACATGGTCGCCATGGCCGAAGCCGGTCGATGCGCGGGCGGTGACCGCAGTTGTGGCGCGGGAGTATCGTGCCGAGCGCGCATCCGGTGAGCGCGCACAGTCTCGACAGCGTACCTGTGCTCACTCCGGGACGCTGTCTGCAGTCTGCGCTACCCGGGAGGGGCGGCCGACGCCGGTCCGCAACCCGGGCGGCTCACCGGGCCGAAGTTGTATGGGATAGGGCGGCGGGCGCAGGGATGCGAGCCGCTGCTGCTCAGCGGTGACGACGGCTGATACACCGCCCCGAGAAGCCGGCTTCGCGACGTGAGTTCGGTCGAGGTGACTGTCTTGCCCGCGCCGGCGAGTTGCTTGCCGCGGACCGTTGCGCTCATACTCGACCGGTCATTCGCAGCAGAGATGGTGACGTATGTCTGAATTGAAGAGTAAAGCAGATCCGTCGCGGCGCGCTTTCCTTGCGGGCGCTACCGTGGCGGTGGTGGCGGTCATCGCTGGTGGCCTGAAGC
The DNA here is from genome assembly GCA_027366635.1 of Gammaproteobacteria bacterium. Lineage (GTDB taxonomy): Bacteria > Pseudomonadota > Gammaproteobacteria > Steroidobacterales > Steroidobacteraceae > 13-2-20CM-66-19. The sequence goes on from DAHXNE010000090.1 coordinate 50,774, forward strand.
CGCGCACGGCCCGGGCCGCGGGTGCCAAGCTGCCGCATCTGACGGATGCCGACCCGCTGGCGAAGTCGCTTGGTTACACGCCGAACCACAACAAGGTCGACAAGGCGGAGCAGCCGACGTACAAGGCCGGAGAGTATTGCTCGTTGTGCAGCTTCTTCCAAGGAGCGCCCGGGGAAAAGTCCGGCTGCGCAGGGTGTCAGCTTTTTCCTGGTTACTCGGTGAACGCCCAAGGTTGGTGCGCATCCTTCAGCGCGCGGTCCTGATCGCCCGCCGACCCGATGACGCTCGCCCGCGTCCCGCGGGCGAGCGTTCGCATGGCGAGTCGCGTGAGCCGCGCACGTGGAATCCGCGGCGCGTGGCCGTGATCGAGGTGCCGGCGCAATGGACGCTTACCAGGGCCGCCACGTCAGCCCGACGAACAGGCCGAAAGGCAGGGAGTTGTAGCCGTAGGCCGTCTCGTATTGCTTATCGAAGACGTTCTGGGCGCGTACGTTCCAGCGCAGGGACGAGGTGATCGGCCCGCCCGCCGTCAGCGTGACGGTGGTGTAGCTGCCGAGCGTTACGGGTACGGTCGTGAAGGTCGGAGTGTAGGCAAGATCCGGGCGCGGTCCGGTGTAATGGATGAGAACGCCGGTCCACACGCGCCCGAAGTCGTATTGCAGGCTGACGTTGGCGATGCTGCGCGCGAGGCGCTGCAGCGTCGGGCTTCCAGGCTCGCTGACGGCAAGTGGCTGCTGCAAGGTCAGGTTCGCATCGTAGCTCAATCGCCGCCACACGCCGCGCGCGCTGAGTTGCAGGCCGCGGGTTCGGGTGCGCGCTATGTTCTGAAACTGAGTCAGCCCGGCCGGTGTCGTGCCGTAGCCCCACAGGTTGCTCCCCGTGGTCTGGAACAAGGTGGCGCGCACGATGGCCGATGCTCGGGACCACTGCAGCGCCGCCTGAATCGTGTGGGCGGATTCGGGCTTCAGCCGCGGATTTGCGGCCCAGTACGGACTGTTGTAGTAGAGGTAACCGAGCGGCGGTGCGTTGAAGGCGGTCGCGTAGCTGGCGATCGCCTTGAAACCGCCGCCGAGCCGGCGGCCGTAACCGGCGAATAACGTGTTCTTGCTGTCGGCGTAGCCCGAGAACTGATCGTGCCGTAGGTTCAATTGGACGTCATTGCCGGCGATGGAGCCAACGACGCCGGCAAAGATGGCCGTGACGTTGCGCGACACGCTGGGAATGCCGCCCTGGCCGGAACTCGTGACGGATTGCTGCTGGCGAGTCGCGCCGCCGGTGACGGTCCAATTGGGGGCCAGCTTCACGACGTTGCGCCACAGCAGGTCGATGTGGGTGGATCGATACGCGGACGCGAAGCTGCCGAGATTCGCGTCATTGGTGGTCTGGCGGGAAAGGCTTAGGTATGAGCTCCAGGCGGCGTCGATGCGATTGTCGCTGAAGGCCTGCAGAAGCTCCTGTCGCGTCCGGCCGCCGGCCGTATCGTTGTCGTAGGTGTAACGCCCGTCACTGACGAAGGCGCGCACACCGAGGGCCTGGTGGGGGGCGAGTTCCTGCTCGATCGATCCGTTCACCGACAGGTTGTGATACCCGTCGGAGCGGTCCGAGGTGGTCAGGTCGCTTTGCGCCGGATTGATCGAGGGGATGCCGGCGGTGGTATAGCGACTGACTCCTAGCTGCATGCGCGTGGCATGGATCTGGCCGCTGAGGTTGGCCGAAGCCGTGACCGTGTTGCGGCTTCCAGCGGTCATGGAAACCATGGCGTGCGGCGTGCGGCTTCCGGTTCGCGTCGTGATGAGGATGGCGCCACCGATTGCGCCGGAGCCGTAGATCGCCGAGACGTTGCCGTGGATGATCTCGATGCGGCGGATCTGGTCCGTGGTGATGTTCTCGAGGTAATTGCCGCCCCCGGAAGCGTCTTCCGGAGTGATGGGGACACCGTTGAGCAGTACGAGGACCCCGGCATCAATGCCGCCGAATCCCTCGAGGTAGGTCGTCGCGGGCTGTCCGGGACCGCCGCTTGAGGTGACTTGCACGCCGCCGACACGCTGCAGAAGCGTCGTGAGGTTCTTCGCGCCGCTGTCCTTGATTTCCTTGCGGGTGATCACGCTCACGGTCGGCAGTGCCTGGGCCAGGGGCTGGGGAAACGTGGTCGCCGAGATGACCACGGGCTGTACCGTCTCCGGCAGCCCGGAGGCTCTGGCGGGGGCGGGCGGACCCAGCAGGCACAGTGGGGCCGCCAATGCGGTGAGGGTCCCGGCGAGCGATGCGGATCGAGCGCCGATGCTGCGGCGGCGAGTCGCTCGAATGCCATCGCTCGGATCGGTGTGTTCGGAATCGCGGCCGCGGCAGGTCGCGGGGGCGAGTCGGGTGTAGAGGTCGCGGTTCGAAATCATTCGCATTACAGCACTCCGTTCATCAGCCCCCTGGGGGGCGTGGCACGATGGCCGATGCGAATGGCGCGATCGCGCGCGAGCGTCGCCGGCGGAGCCACTGCTCCACCTACGCTCTTGCGGCGGTACATGTGGAATCTCGATCCCACGGCCCTCGCATCGGTCTCAATGTCACCGCTGCGAATGACCGCTCCGTGTGGTACGCCCCGCCCACCGGTTGGGTGACTGTACTGGCAGGTCTCCTGGCTCGCGGGTCATCGTCTTGCGTCCGGCCTTCCCGGTTTCCCAGTGACCATCGTGGACGCGGACTCGCCGCTCACAGTTACGGGGGTAGCCGCGGCATTGACTTTCGTCTCACCGCGTTCCCTCTTGCCTCCCCGGCCTTGACCGGGGAACCAGCACGCCGGCGGGAGTCTCGCCTTAGCCGCGCCTTCCGTCAAGCCGGAGTCTTGTCCAACGAGGTACGAGCCGGGAGCAGGGGGCGTGTGATCCTCGATGGTGAGTTCGGTATGCTTGGCGACCTCGTGCCTGTTGCCGATGCGCCCGGCACGCGCACCGCGATCACCGACGCAGGAACAAAAGGGGCGCTCCAGGCTGGATTCCTACGGCAGGCTGATCAATCAACAGTGCCGGATCGTCGTACTGTGATCAGGGCGGACGCCACGTGCGGCCCGCCGTACCAGAATTTCCAGCCAAGTCTGCGGCGTTCGACGGTCGTGCCGGGCTGCGCGGCCAGGTATCGCTCGTATGCCGCCGTGTGACCGATATCTACGATGAGCGCGGTGCCGCGCGGCTTGAGGACCCGCAGTATTTCCGCCAATGCCTGCTCGCGGCCCCTGGCATTACCGATATTGTGTATGGCGAGACTGCTGGTCACGACATCGAAGCTGCCGTCCGGGAATGGCAGCCTTCTCATATCCGCGGTGTGCAGCTCGACGCGTTCCTCAACGCCTTCGAGTTTCGCGTTTTGGAGGGCGTGTTGTTCACTGTTGCCCGATTGGTCCTTGGTGGACCACAGATCGACTCCGACTGCATGCCCCTCGGGAAGATGTTTCGCCGCGAGCATCAAGACGGCGCCCCGACCGCAGCCGACATCAAGAAGACGCTCATCTCCACGCATTGCGAGTGACTCGAGCAGCTCGGTCCAGATTGCGAACTTGCCGCGGCGAGTGGTGTACAGGTAACTCAATGCCGCCAAAGCGAAGATGACCGCCATTGCCGCCAGGACGGGTTGCGGCGATTTGAACACTATGAATGCGATGAGCGAACCGGTGACGCTCGCGATTGCTGCTGCAGCCAAGCCATACAGCACGTACGGTGCATCGACGCCGTAGTCACCACGCGGGATCGCTTTCATGCGGCAGAAACCGCGGGCGGGCCGAATTGCGGCGTTCGGTTGATGGCATTGGGATCGGATTGCGCGGAAGCGAATGCGCCGCCGATCCGGATGAGCATGTTCTCGTACGCCTCGTGCATGCGGTCTTTGATGCTGGTGAGGAACTCCCGGTAACATCCCGGGCCGCCGACGTCATCGGAAAGGGCTGCCCGCACACCGTCGGAGCGCACCGAATGGTAGCAGTCCACGTTGGGTCTTGGAAGCGGCAGTCTTGTCCGAGGAGGTACGGGCCCGGTGAAGCGGCGCCTGCGTCGCGGACCTCTTGGACGGGCTTTGCTCAACGTGTTGTATTGTGCCCGTCTGCTCGTTGGGTGACCGAGTGACGATTGCGGGCGGATAGGATTGCAAAATCCGTGGATATATTGCGCGATCGCTCTGTGGGCCTGCCGTCTCGTCGCATGCGGTTCGGTCGCCTCTGCGGTCTTCTGCGCCGATGCTCGATCCGCCTGACGGGTGCCGCAGCGCATCGATGCGCGGCTGGTCATGTCGCGATACGGCAGCGGATTGGCCGAGCTGCGCGCGGGCCCATCGCTTGCCGGGCGCGCGGATGTCGCTGCCGCCACAAGACTTTACCCTGCCGTGGCCAGGCGCTTGGCGCGCCTGGGACTGGTTCCCTGACGGGCGCCTTGCGGCTGTCTTGCCCGATCCGGGCATGGCTGCGAGAATCAGGCCAAACCCGTCGAGGCAGGTGCATGTCCAGCGCGCAGTTCGTCATTCTCGGGCCGGGTGCGCTCGGCAGCATTCTGGCGGCTCATCTGGCCCGTGCGGGGCATTCGGTGGCGGTGCTGGCGCGCGGCGCGCGCGCCCGGAACATCGAGCAACAGGGGCTGAGGATCAACGGGTTGGCCGAGATCACCGGTCCTGTTCGGGTGCTCACCGACCCGCGCGCACTGCGCGCTGCGGACTATCTGATTGTGGCGACGAAAACGCCGGGTACCCAGGCGGCGCTCGAGAATCTGCGGCACGTGCAAGTGGGCGTCGCGTTCTCGGTTCAGAACGGCCTGATGAAGGACGAGTTGCTGGCGGAGGCATTCGGCGCCGGCCACGTGCTGGGTGCCCTTGCCAACACCAGCGGCGAGCTGCTGCCGTCCGGGGAGGTTCTTTTCACGCGCAACGTGAGCCTGATGCTCGGAGAGCTGGACGGCACGGTCAGCGAGCGCGCCCGGCGTCTTGCGGCGATCCTCGACGAATCGGGCGTGCGCTCGAGCGCGGTGAGCGGCATCCGCTCGTGGGAGTGGAGCAAATTCGTTGCATGGCTGGCGCTGATCGGCCTGGCCGTGACGACGCGTACGGTGACGGGGCGCTATCTCAGCGACCCGGACGGCGCGTGGTTCCTCGTGCAGATGGTGCGCGAGGCGGCGCGGGTGGCCCGGGCCGCGGGCATCGAGTTGATCGAAGAGGGCGCGATCCTGCCGCTGCGGACCATTCTGTCCGGATCGGAGTCGCAAGCCGTCGCGGCGGTGCGCGCGGCGGGCGAAGCGTTCGCCGTCGACGCGCCGGAGCACCGCATGTCGGCGCTGCAGGACCTCGAGGCCGGACGACGGCTGGAGGTGCAGGAGACCTTTGGGGACATGGTGCGCCGGGCGAAGGAACTGGACGTTCACGCGCCCCTGCTCGCGGCGACCTACCACTTGGTCGCCGCCATCGATCGGATCAACTGCGGCTCACAGCGGTGAGCTGCACAGGCGCTGCCGGGCGGAGCGCCTATTTCAGCTGCAGTTTCAGACGGATGCGGCCCTTCCAAGGCTGCCCTTCGGTCTGGGTGGTGAGAAATACCCGTTTGATGTCGATCTTGTGGCCGGCGAGCAAGGCCCGCTCGATTCGCTCGGCGCGGGCCAGTCCCAACGCGGCGAGCGCCTTGCGCGCGGGGCGAACAGTCGGGCGCAACTGTGCGCGCAGCCAGTGAATCTCGGCCTGCTCATGCATGAATTTCCGTATGCGTCGCGCCTCGCGCGCGCTGCCGGGCAGCATATGCCCGAGCGCCGGCATGCTCTCGGCCGGTATCGGCAGATGCGCCGGATACACCGGCGGCTTGCCAAGCCGCGTGCGGTAGAGCGCCTCGAACCGGCGCAGCCTTTCGGGCAGCGCCAGCGTGAAGATGCCGGCCGGATGCGGATGCCGGTCGCCGGCCATGACCAGCGCGTCGATCCGGGCATCCTCGAGCGCAACGGCGTCCGCGGGGCCGGCCGGGCCGGCGGGAATGTCAACTTGCAACGTCGGGCGGGCGGCGAGGGCGTGGGCCAGGGCTGACAGGCTCGCCGCGGCGCCGGGCGGCAGCGCCGCCGAGCCCGGGATGAACTGCACGTATCGGGCGTGCTGCGCGCCGGGGAACAACTGGCCGACGAGGTCGAAGGGCGCGAGTGCGGCCTTCTCGAGCAGGTGCTCCAGCATCTTCCAGACTATCGAGGTGATGTGGAAACTCGGGTCGTTGAGCGAGCCGGTGACGGGCAGGTTGATGCGGATGACTCCGTCGGGGTTCTTCAGCAGCGCGGTCGCCAGCCGGATGGGCCAGCCCACGCTCTGCTTGCTGGCGCTCGGCCCGCCCCACTGCAACTGCCGCACGACGATGTGATGATCGGCGTGTAGCACGCGATCGACGATGCGGTAATGGAACCGGGTGGTCAGCTCGCCCTTCGCGATGGCGTAGCCGGCGTACAGGTCGGAGTACGGATCGAAGATGGGCAGCTGGATGTCTTTGAACGTGGCCCGGATGTTGGTGTCGCGGCCGAGACCGTATAAATTGAATTTGCCCGCGACCGTGACCGGCGAGAACCGGTCGATCACCTCTCCGGCAAGCGCGATGCTCGCCAGCGCGTTGGGCGCGCTCGAGAGGTTGACTATCAGTCCGTGCAGCCGCCTGATCGGCGCGTCGAAGTGCGGCTCGACGGAGTCATCCGCGAAGGTGATCGATCCGTCGACGATGAGCAACCGGTTGACTTGGGCAAAGAACGCGGGACCGGTGGCCTTCGGCGACGGGAGTGGCGCGCGCGCGCGTACCGGGTGCGCGGGCATCAGCCCCGCCAGGTTCCAGCTGTGATTCGGGAGGATCGCGATCAGTCCGCTCGGAGCGACCAGGCGTACGAAGCGGATGTGCAGCCGATCGGGCCGATAGCGGATTTTGTGCAGCAGCAGCGCCTGCCAGCCGATCAGGGCGCTGCCGCTCTTGCGCTCGATCAGGTGCGCGTTGTACACGTCCACGTCGCCGGTGAAGCGCGCGAGCTTGCCGGCTGTGAGCGTGGCGGCGCCGGCGGCCCGAAGCGCCCCGGAATGGATCTCGACCGCCAGGGAGGCTGGCAGATACGCGCTGAATGGTGCCAGCGGCACGTAGGCCATGGAGAGCGTGACTGTGCCGGATCTCGTGGCCGGCTCGATGCGTCCGGCCAGTTGCACGGATCCCTGTCGATCGACGCGAGCACTTAGATGGAACGGGACGACCCGCGATGGATTGTCGCTCAGCGAGCGCAGTGTGAAGGAGAGCGGCGCAATCCGCAGCCGTACCGCCGGCGAGACCGCGAGGTCGCGCACCGGCATCAGCGCGTCGCTCACGACAAGGCGGTTGAGCGCGACATGCCAGTGTCGCGCCGGGGAAACGGCGGCAGCGTGGGGCAGTGGATGCGCGGCGGGCGGCAGCCACAGCGTCAGATTCAAAGTGCCGTTCTTCTCGCGCGTCACCGGCAGCCGCAGTCCGGTGAGAACCAGCGAGGCGGCCCCGAGGCGCCGTCGGCGGGTATCGAAGCGAGTATCCGTGAGTTGTAGGTGTGCGAACTCGATCTGCTGGCCGCGTGCCGGGCCAGCCCCCGTCAGGCTCGCGTCCCGCACACTGAAGCGCCCCAGCGAGCCGTGCGCCGAGCGGCCCGCAAGCTGCAGCGCGCCGCCTTGCGCCGTCACACCGCCGATGTGCAACAGGCCATGCAAGCGCCCGCCGCCGTCGAGGGTCAGCGCCGTCGCGGCGAGCTGCAGGCCGGAGAGGCCGACAACCAGGCCCTTGCCGCCGTCCCGAACAGTATAGCCGCCGCGCAGGCTGATGCGCCCGGCGGCCGGTGTCACCGGCAGGTTGCTCGGCAGCCACGGCGCGAGCAGTCGGACACCGAGGCCCGTCAGGGCGAGGGTTCCGGCCGAGGCGATCGGGGCCATGCCCACGGTGCCTTGCCACAGCAACCGCGCGCCGTCCTGGGCGCGCGCCTGGAGTGTGAATCGCCCGTCGGGAGCGCTCCAGGTGCGAAAGTGCGTCAGGTGCAATGAGATTGATGCGAGAGTCATGTGCGCCGCCGGCGTGCGGCGCCGATCGGTGAGGTGGATCTGACCCTGCTCTAGAGTCAGCTTCTCGATGCGTACGGCGGTCGCCGCAGTGCCGCTCGGGCTCGATGCGGTCCGGAGCGCATCGAGGTTGATCGTCCCGTCGCGTCGGATACGCACGTGGACCACGGGCTGTTCGAGGTCGAGCAGCGTGATGCGATACGCCCGTTCGAATGCCGACAGCGGCGCGACGCCAATGCGCAGCAAGGCGATCGTCGCGAGCGGCCGGCCGCGTTCCGTCAAGCCGATGCCGCGAATCGAGGCGGTGAATCGGATCGGGTCGACCTTGATCGGTCCGAGCGCGAGCTTCAGACCCGGGTGCGCGGCGGCCCAGCGCATTGCCGCCGAGCGAATCAAGCGCGGTGCGAGCACATAACCGACCCACAGGTAGGCACCTGCGAGCAGTACGACGGCCCCCAGACCCATCAGCCAGCGCCGCTGGAGTCGGCGGATCGTCATTCGAAAAGGCATGTTTTTATAACTCCCTGGCGTCCCGTCCCGTGCCCGCGGCTCGCCGCACGTGGGCGACGGGCCGCTCTGTTTCGGGCAGATTCGGCGAGAACGTTGCCGCCTAGTTTAATCCGTCCTTCGGCCGGGAACGAGCCGGGCGGGTGGGGCGCCCCTGCCTGGCGCGGCGCGCCTGGGCGGCCGACGGACCGACCCGGCCGCACGCGACGCCCGAGCTCCTCAGCTGTTACGATTCGGCGCAATGCAAGCTTTCCTCGCCAGCCTCTGCGCAGTCGCGATCGCGGAGATCGGTGATCGCACACAACTGCTGTTGCTGGTGCTGGCGGCCCGGCACCGTCGCCCCTGGCCGATCCTGGCGGCGATGCTCGCGGGTACGCTTGCAAGCAGTATGCTCGCGGCATTGATCGGCGAGCGCCTGGGCTCGGCACTCAATCCGCGGGTGATCAATCTCCTGGTGGGTGTCAGCTTGGTCGCCATGGCGCTGTGGGCATTGAAGCCCGAGGTAGCCCGCGAGCAAGGCGTGTCCCTGCCGTCCCGCGGACTGTTCTGGAGCACATTGGTGAGCTTCGTCATCGCCGAGATGGGCGACAAGACGCAGATCGCCACCGCAGTGCTGGCCGCCGCATACCACAATGTCACTGCGGTGGTGGCCGGCTCGAGCCTCGGGATCGCGCTCGCCTGCGCGCCGGCGGTGCTCATCGGCAAGGCGCTTTCGGCGCGTTTGCCCTTGCAGGCGATCCGGGTCGTCTCGAGCCTGCTCTTTCTGGGACTCGGCGTGCTGTTTCTGGTGCGCGCCGCGCGCGGCACGCCCTGAGACGACCTATCGCTGCGGCCGAAGCTCGGGCGTTTCCGGCAGCTGCGGCGCACCGGGACCGTCGCCGCCGAGGGCCTGGAGAATCGGACAATCGGCCGCATCGCCATGACCTGGGCAGGCGGCAATGAGCGTCGCCAGTCCCTCACGCACGCATTGCAACGCCGCGATGCGCGCCTCGACATCGTTGAGCTTCACTTGTGCGGCGCGTTTGACTCGTGCGACATCACGCCCTTTGGACAGTGCCAGCAGCTCACGGATCTCCTGCAGCGAGAATCCGAGGGCCTGTGCCCGGCGGATGAACCGCAGTCGTGCGAGCTCGATGACGCCATAGCGGCGATATCCGGATGGAAGACGTGATTTGGGCGCGAGCAGTCCGCTGCGCTCGTAGTAGCGGATCGTGTCGATGCGCACCCCCGCCCTGCGGGCGAGCGCGCCAATGCCGAGGCTGTCCACTGCGCGGCTCCCGTGTCGGCCGATGATTTACTGTACACCATAGACTGTGGTCCAGGGTCAAGGGTCTTTTGCGGTCGCCGGCGGCGCAAGCTCCTCGCGCGGGCTTTCTGAGCGGCCGGCGGCCGCCTTTGCTATTCTTGATCGCTTGGAACCACCGCGTCCGATGCCGGCCCGCGCGGCCCGGCCGTGCCGGGCACTGGGCGTCGTTCGCGGGGGGTGGATTTTTGGCTGTGGTGGCCCGCACCGGCTACTCCGCGACGACCAGTCGTGAACCCCGTCAGGGCCGGAAGGCAGCAGCGGCAGCGGCGATGTCGGGTGCCGGAGCACCCGCTGGTGCGGGCTGCCTCCCAATCCGGCTGAGGCGGTTCACATGACCGATAGCTACATCGCGCTGGCGCGAAAATGGCGCCCCAAGGCGTTCAACGAGCTCGTGGGCCAGGACCACGTGAGCCAGGCACTGGTCAACGCGCTGCGATCCGGCCGCGTGCATCACGCGTTCCTGTTCACTGGCACGCGCGGCGTCGGTAAGACCTCCATTGCACGCATTCTCGCGAAATGTTTGAACTGCGAGGCCGGCGTCACCGATACGCCCTGCGGCCAATGCGCCAGCTGCCGCGAGATCGAGGCCGGGCGGTTCGTGGATCTGCTCGAAGTTGACGCCGCCTCGCGCACCAAGGTCGACGATACGCGCGAGATCCTGGACAACGTGCAGTTCGCTCCAACGCGCGGCCGCTACAAGGTGTACCTCATCGACGAGGTGCACATGCTCTCGGCGCATTCGTTCAATGCGCTGCTGAAGACGCTGGAGGAACCCCCGCCGCACGTGAAGTTCCTGCTGGCGACGACCGACCCACAGAAGCTGCCCGTCACCGTTCTGTCGCGGTGTTTGCAATTCAACCTCAAGCGCATTCCGACCGCGCAGATCGCCACGTCGCTGGGCACCGTGCTCGAGAGGGAGGGGATCACTTTCGAGCCGGCGGGCGTCGCGCTGGTGGCACAGGCCGCCGATGGGAGCATGCGCGACGCACTCTCGCTGCTCGATCAACTGATTGCTTTCGGCGGTGGGAGCGTCACGGAGGCCGAGGCGCGCGCCATGCTCGGTACCGTGGCGCGCGATCACGTGGTACAGCTCGCCGGGCGGCTGGCCGCCGGTGAGGTCCCGGAGTTGCTTCGCTTCGCGCGCTCGCTCGAGCAGTGGGCGCCGGATTACGCCCAGTTGCTCGATGAGCTCGCGGCGCTGCTCACGCGCGTCGCGCTCAAGCAGGTCGTGGGGGAGGCGTACGAGGGCGATGAGCTGTATGCACCGGAATTGATCGCCCGCCTCGCCGGCGAGCTCGCGGCCGAGGATGTGCAGCTCTACTATCAAACGGCCATCATGGGCCGGCGCGACTTGCCGCTCGCGCCCGATCCGCGGACGGGCTTCGAGATGACACTGCTGAGGATGATCGCATTCCGCCCGAGTGAGCCGCGAACGCCGCTCGCCCAGCCGGTGGCGACGTCGGCTGCGGCTAGCTCCGGGCGCGCGGCCGCGAGGCCCGAGGCGCCCTCTGCGCGGTACTCGACGCAGACCGAGTCGGCCGGACATGGAACAGTCGTGGGCAGCGAGCCGGCGGGCGACGGGGAGTGGAGCGCGCTGTTGGGACAACTCGATCTGCAGGGCGCGGCGCGTCAGCTGGCCAGTCACTGCGTGCTCATCGCTCGCGAAGGGGTGCGTGTGAAGCTAGCCCTGGATCCGCGCAGCGGCTCCCTGCGCACCGCCTCCCTGGAGGAGAAGCTCGCGCAGGCGCTTTCACGGCACTTCGGCGAGCCGGTCCGGTTGGAGTTCCTCGCCGCATCCGAGCCCGGCGAAACACCGGACCAGGCGCGGCAGCGCGCCGCGCGCGAGCGCTCGGACGCCGCTCGCCGCGCGTTCGAGTCCGACCCGGGCGTACAAAGCTTTCGCGAGCGCTTTGGAGCGGAGGTGATCTCCGAGACCGTCCGCCCCGTGAAGTGATCCGGCGTTGGCGCTGCCGGCAACCTATTGGTGACTATCGAGGAGCGACCTCATGCGAGGCAATATCAATCAGTTGATGAAGCAGGCCCAGGCCATGCAGGAATCGATGCAGAAGGCGCAGGAGGAGATCGGCCGCATGGAAGTGCTCGGGGAGTCCGGCGGCGGCATGGTCAAGGTCACGATGACCGGCCGGCACGAAGTGCGGCGCGTTCAGATCGAGCCCGCGGTGATCGGCGACGATCGCGAAATGCTCGAGGACCTCGTGGCGGCAGCAGTGAACGACGCGGTGCGCAAGGTCGAGGTGAGCACGCAGGAAAAGATGTCGTCGCTCACCGCCGGGCTGCAATTGCCCCCGGGAATGAAGCTTCCATTCTGAGCGAGTAGTGAAGTATTCCCCGCGTCTGGCCCAGCTGATCGAGGCGCTGCGCGCGCTGCCCGGTGTAGGCCCGAAGAGCGCCCAGCGCATGGCGTTCCAGCTCCTTCAGGATGGGCGATCGGCCGCCCACACCCTCGCTCAGTCGCTGGAGGCGGCACTTGCGGCGGTCAAACCCTGCCGGCGCTGCCGCATGTTCGCCGAGGAGGATCTGTGCGCGATCTGCGCCTCGCCGCAGCGCGAGGCAGGGTTGCTGTGCGTCGTCGAGACACCCGCCGATGTTATCGCCGTCGAGCAATCGGGCAGCTACCGGGGGCGCTACTTCGTGCTGATGGGACATCTGTCGCCTCTGGATGGCATGGGTCCGGAGCAGCTCGGCGTGCGCGAACTCGAGGCGATCCTCGATGAGGGTGGGCTGCGCGAATTGATCCTGGCCACAAACCCCACAGTTGAAGGCGAGGCGACCGCGCATTTCCTGGCCGAGCTGGCCCTGCGCCGCGGCTTGCGCGCCAGCCGCATTGCCCACGGGGTGCCGATCGGAGGGGAGATCGAGTACGTCGACGGAGGCACGCTGGCGCGCGCGCTGAGCGGTCGGCAGAGCATTTGATTCGAGTGCGTCCTCAGCCACGGCGCGAGCCGTGCTAGCGCTTCGTCATGAGAGTCTCGCGTAGGCGGCGCAGACGCCGGTAGCTCTCGTAGCGGCGCGCGTGCATCTCGCCGCGCTCGACGGCGGCGCGTACCGCGCAATCGGGCTCGCGCAGGTGCTGGCAGTCCAGGAAGCGGCAGCCGCCGGCCAGCCGTGCCACCTCCTTGAATCCGAGCGAGCGCGCATCGAGGGCGGCCAGTGCCGGGGCGAAATCACGCACCCCCGGGGAATCGGCGAGTTGGCCTCCGCCGGCGAGTGCGTACAGGCGCGAGGCGGTGGTGGTGTGGCGCCCCTCCTGCTCTCGTGCCAGCGACCCGATCGCGATGTCCGCGTCCGGGATCAGTCGTGCCGCCAGCGATGATTTGCCCACGCCCGACTGGCCGACCAAAGCGGCCAAGCGTCCACCGCAGGCCGCGGCCAGCGCATCGAGGCCGGTGCCGGCGGCTGCCGAGAGGGTGATGAGCCGGTAGCCCGCCAGCGCATGGCCCTGTAGTTGAGCCTGGAGCGCGGTAGCGACGCCGAGGTCGGCCTTGTTGATCACCAGTGCCGCCTCGATGCCGGCCGATTCGGCGGCGGCGAGGTAGCGGTCAGCGACGAACAAGTCGGGCTCGGGAAGCGGTGCGATGACTACCAGCAGCAGCTGGAGATTGGCCAGCACCGGCTCGGCACCGCCGCGCGCATTGCTGCGGTATAGGGCGGTGCGCCGTGGCAGCACTTCGAGGACGTGCACCTCCGCGTGGCGCTCATCCAGACGGCAGCGCACGGTGTCGCCGCAGACGATGGAAAGCGCGCGTCCGAGCGGTCGGCCCGGGAATTCGCGCCCGTCCGCAAGGCGCAGGCGCACTTGGCGGCCAAAGGCGCCGATCACGCATGCATCGAACGTTGCTACACTCATCGTTCCCCGATTATCACACTCCGCGAGCCGTGCATGCGCAGCGCCGACAACCTGATCTGGATCGACCTGGAAATGACGGGTCTGAAACCCGAGAGCGACGTCATCCTCGAGATCGCCACCGTGGTCACGGACAAGGCGCTCAACGTACTGGCCGAAGGGCCGGTGATCGCAGTCCATCAGGACGAGACGACGCTCGCGGGCATGGACGAGTGGAACCAGAAGCAGCACGGCGGCTCGGGGTTGCTCGCCCGCGTGCGGGCCAGTAGTGTGGACACTGCGGAGGCGCAGGCGCGGACCCTCGAGTTCCTCATGCCGCTCGTGCCGCCAGGCGCTGCACCGATGTGCGGCAACAGCATCTGCCAGGACCGGAGATTTCTTGCCCGGCTCATGCCGCGTCTCGAGCGATTCTTTCACTATCGCAATCTCGACGTGAGCACGCTGAAGGAGTTGGCGCGCCGCTGGGCACCCGAGGTGCTCGATGGACTCGTGAAACAGGAGGCACACCTGGCGCTCGCGGACATCCAGGAATCGATTCGCGAACTGCGCCATTACCGCGCCAAGCTGTTCCGACCCGCTTACGGAGGGGAATCCGGCTGACCGGCCACGGCCAGTGGCCGGGTTTTGGGCAAAAACCACGCTTTTTGCCCAAAACCGCGCTGGGCGGGGCAGGCGCCCCGATCCGGCGCTTATTGATAGTTGTCCATCGACTGACAGTCGACCCCGAGTCATGAAGCGGCCCGGCACGATCACAGGCACAAGGAGGTGCTCCGCCGCCGCAGGTGGCGGACGTTGAGCCAAGAACCACGCTTCTTGGCACAACGGCGCTGGGCGGGGCAGGAGCCCCGATCCAGCGCTTATTAAATAGCATGGAAATTGTCCGTGCCCGTGGTAAAAGCGCCATCGGACACGACGCTTGCGCTGTCCTGTCCCTCCGCTATAGTCGGGCAGATGCGCAATGAGACATTGACTCCGGTTTCCTGGCGGGCCCGACCCCGCAGTTTTGTGGCGCTCATGGGCCTGTACGAGAGCAATTACATTCGGCTCTTGCGGCTTGCCGGGGCGCTGGGCGGGCTCGCCGGAACGTGTCGCTCGCGGGTGGAAGGTGACTGCGATCTGCTGCTTACGGTGGTTGAGCGCTGCGCGTACACCAGCATTCTGGAGCTCACCTACGAACTGCTGGACGGGAATGAGCCGGTGCGTTTTCCGCAGATGCGCTTACGCGTGTACCACGATGCGCGGCTCGTCGAGGCGGAGCGTTGCCCGGGCTCTACAGCCGAGGTCACGTTTCGGGATGGGCGATGCCCAGAGCGTGAACTGCATCAGCGCTGGGTGCGAAATATGATGTTAAACAAATGGTTGGAGTATTGTGCGGAGCGTGGTCATCGCTTCGCCGCACCTGTCATGTGATTCCCGGCGGCACGCGCCGCACCGGTGATGAAGGCATTTCGACAACTGGGCTTTCTCAAGCTGCCATTCCAGCGCGCGCAGGCGTCGCCCGACGACCATCGCGTGCTCGCTTTGTTTCGTAATCGCGCCGAGCTGAAGAAGGCCTTTGGTGACCTCAAGGACGATCTGGAGCGGCTGAAGGATCGGATCAAGCAGCAGGAAGGCGTCACGCGGCGGGTGAGAGAGACCTTGGCGGCGCTGGAGGCACGTCTCGGCGTGAACGAGACCGCTTATCCTGCGCTGGTTTTCTATCAGCTGCGCCACTTGTGGCAGCGCGGCCACGAGCAGCTCGAGCGTTTCTGCGGTGAGCTGACCGCCCAGCAGGATGCGCTCGAGCGCCGCGCTCATCTCGCCGAGCACAACCGCCAGCAGTTCGCCAAACGCCAGGCCGCAGAGCAGCATCTGCAGGGCGCGCGTCAGCTTGCCGCCCAGGCGGCCGAACGGCTCGAGAGTCTCGAGCGTCAGCGCGCCCGGCTACGCCGTCTGTGGCACTTCTTCAAGCGGCGCGCGCTCGAGCACACGATCACGCGCGCGCGGGCCGAGTCGGCCGAGGCCGACGTGTCGCTCGAGTCCGCGCAGCGGGTCGCGGCCGAGATCGCCGCGACGCCGGTCCCGCCGTTTCTGGGGCTCTCGCTGCAGGCCCGGCGCATGATCAATCTTACCGTCATCGCCTACGCGCAGGTCATGTGCCAGCGCCTCACGGTCATGCCGCTGCTTCTCACGCGAGCGCGCGATGCCGTTCAGAGCCGCGACGTGATCGATGAGTACGGCGCCCGCGCGGAGTGTCTTTCCTTGATGGGCCAGATCGAGCGCGCCGAGGCGTTGCTCAGCTCCAATGCCCGCGCCAGCCGTGACATCGGTGAGCGCAGCAAGGCGCTGCGTCTGCTCGCGCAGTACCGTGATTCCGAAGATGCCATTCCGACAGCCGATTCCATCGCCGCCGCCTCGGCACAGGCGGTCGGCTCGCCAGCCGGCATTGCGAATGTGCTGGCCGAGGACACCTGGCACATTCACGGCATCCTGCTGCGCTGAGCGCGTTGCAGCGCTAGGCGCCTCGAACGAGCGGCTGCTTGCTCTGATCGGCCTGCTCCAGAGCGACCATGTCGGCCACGATGTCCTTGGCCTGATCGAGGACCACGTCGGGGATCTTGTCGTTCTTGCCGCCTATCTCGTCAACCTTCTGCAGCGGCGGCAGGCCGAATGCCGCGCGGCGGTGGTTGTCGAGCGCGAGCAGCTTCGCGTCCCGTTCCTGCCGCTCCCGGCGTCGGGTGGCGATGTTGAGCGAGACCACCTTATCGGTGCGAATCGCCTCGATGTCGTGGATGTCGCCGACCAGCCAGCGGAAGTTCGGATCGCGCTGCTCGCGCGCCTGCTCTTCGGCCTTGAGTTTGGCGATCGACGGGATTGCCGCCGTCCCGGTGCTGACCTGGAACGGCACGGGGCCGATGGTGTTATACGGCAACGCCCGCGGCATGCTGCTCTCGCCGACCGTCTTCGGGTTGATCGCCGAGGGTAGATCGATGTTGGGAATTACTCCACGCAGCTGGGTGCTCTGACCGGTGATGCGGTAAAACTTGCCGACAGTCACGGCGATCTCGCCCTCGTTCGGCCGGCCGGCGCGGCCCTCGAGCGGGATCAGGTTCTGGACCGTGCCTTTGCCGTAGGTGTTCTGGCCGATGATCACGCCCCGGTGGTAGTCCTGGATGGCGCCGGCGAAGATCTCGGAGGCCGAGGCGCTGAAGCGGTTGACGAGCACCGCCAGCGGTCCGGTGTAGATCGGCGCCTTTTCTGGATCGTCCAGCACCTCGATGTGCCCGGCGCGGCCGCGCAACTGCACCACCGGCCCATGGATGAACAGCCCGGTCAGTGCCGTCGCCTGCGGCAGGTAGCCGCCGCCGTCATTGCGCAGATCGAGCAACAGTCCCTGCATGTGCTCCTTTTCGAATTTCAGGATCAGCCGGCGCACGTCACGGGTGGTGGACGGATAGCCGCTGTCCCCGTCGTCCTCGGCTTTGACGTCTTCGTAGAAGCTCGGCACGGTGATGACGCCGATTTTGTAGGTCCGGCCGTTCTGCTTGACGGTTTCGAGCTTGCCCTGCGCTTCCTGGGCCTTGAGCGTTACTCGGTTGCGCACCAGGCACACGACTGCCTCCTTGCCGCCCGGATGCGTCCCGGCCGGCAGAATCTGCAATCGCACCGTGGTGCCCGCCTTGCCGCGGATCAGCCGCACCACCTTGCCCAGACGCCAGCCGACCACGTCGGTGATGTGGCCGTGTACGCCCTGGCCGATCCCGGTGATGCGGTCGTCGGGCTTCAATTTGCCGCTGACCGCCGCCGGCCCTCCGGGGATGACGTTGACCACTTTGATGTAGTTGCCGTCCATCTCCAGCGTGGCGCCGATGCCCTGGTAGTTCAGGCTCATCTCAGTGTTGTATTCTTCTGAGTTAAGCGGCGAGAAGTACGTCGTATGCGGATCGAAGGTGCGCGCGTATGCGTTCATCAATTCTTCGAATACGTCCTCGGAGCTGAGCCGGGTGATACTGCGCAGCTCGGCCGCGAAGCGCTTGTGCAACGTGGCGGCCGCCTGTGGCCAGCTCTTGCCGGAGAGCATCAGCGAGATCGCATCGTTCATCACCCGCTTGTGCCACAGAGCGTTCATCTGCGCCTCGGTGGCCGGCCACGGGGCATGCCTGCGGTCGTAGCGATAGGTCGCGTCGGTGTCGAAGTCCGGCTCCTTGGCGAGCAGGCTGATGGCGTACCGTAGGCGCTCGCTGCTCAATTGCCTGAAGCGCTGGAAGATGAGGAACGCGGGGTCGAGCCTGCCGGCCTCGAGCAGCTGGGCGAAATCGTTGCCGTACTTGGCATCGAAGTCGTGCACATCGGCGGCCAGGAAGTAGGCGTGCTCGGGATCGAGAAAGTGCAGATAGCGCGCGAAGACGAGCTGGGAGAATTGCGCGTTGATTTTCGGGTCGCTGTATTGATAGTCGGTGAGTATCTGTCCGACTTTGCGCGCGACTGCGCGCTGAGTGGCGCTCGGGGCCAGTGCGCCCGGCGGCAGAACCGTTGCGCGCGCGGGTGTTCGGGGCATCAGCACGGCCGCGCCGAGCGCGACGATTGCCGTGGCGGCTATTAGCCATCCAACAAAGCGACGTATGGGATGAGTCATCGTGAGATAGCTCGAGACAGTCCTAAGGAATTGAGGTTCGATCCGGGCGTATCAGCGCTGAGCGGCGGCAGGTGCGATCCGCGCACCGATCAGCCTCGGGACATGGCCCGCAGGAGCGCCAGCCACAACCGCAGGATGAGCAGCAGCGGCGCCGGGGCGAGCGCGGCCACCCAGTAAACCAATTGGCCCCGTCCCAGCTCCATGAAATAGTTGCCATAGAGCGCCAAGGGGCCATAGCCGGGGCCGGTGTCGCCATGCGTGTACGGGCCCAGGGTAAAGTGTCCCGCCAGCCAGATCAGCAGTGGCAGAATCAGCAGCCCGAAGGCGATCGCCCCGCCCATCAGCAGCAGCTCACGCTTCAGATTCAAAGCCGTGGGTCGGGTCGCGGGTAATTCGGTACGCAGCTCCGTCATGGCTGCCAGTGTAGCCGATCCGGAGGCCGCCGGTCCCGATCCAGGGCCCCGGGGGCGCCGACTGGGGGCCGCGGCCGCCCCGGGCAGGTCATAAGCAGGTCATAATAGGCCCATGGAACCCATCAAGGCAGCCGTCATCGGCGTCGGCTATCTCGGGCGCTTTCATGCCCAAAAGTACGCCGAATCCCGGCACTGCCGGCTCCAGGCCGTGGTCGATACCGGGCGGGAGCCTCGCGAGCGCGCCGCCTCGGAGCTCGGGGTCCAGGCGCTCGCGGACTATCGGGCGCTGCTCGGCAAAGTGGATGCCGTCAGCATCGTGACGCCGACTGCGTTGCATTTCGCCATCGCCCGCGATTTCCTGCAGGCCGGCGCCCACGTGCTCGTGGAAAAACCGATCACCGAGACGCCCCGTGAGGCGCGCGAGCTGATCGATCTTGCCGCGCGCGGCGACCGGGTCCTGCAGGTTGGTCATCTGGAGCGGTTCAATTCGGCGATTCTCGCCGCCGAGCCGTATCTGCACGCGCCGCGTTTCGTCGAGTGCCATCGGCTCGCGCCCTATCGGGCGCGTGGCACCGACGTGAACGTGGTGCTCGATCTGATGATTCATGATATCGATCTGGTGCAGACCATCGTCGGCGCCCCGGTGCTGACCATCGATGCGATCGGAGCCCCGGTGTTCTCCGATGCCATTGATATCGCCAACGCTCGCATCCGCTTCGCCAATGGCTGCGTCGTCAACGCCACCGCGAGCAGGGTGAGCCTGAAGACGGAGCGCAAGATGCGGCTGTTCGAGGACGATGCCTATCTGTCGCTCGATCTGCAGCAGAAGGTCATGACACTGATCCGCAAGCGCGATGGCGCATCCGGGGATGCGCACCTGCCGGTGAGTATCGAGGAGCAAAGTCTCGAGCAGGGCGATGCCCTGAAGGCCGAGATCGAGGCGTTTCTCGAGTGCATCCGCACCGGCAAGCCGCCGGTGGTCAGCGGCGAGGACGGTCTGATGGCGCTCGACACGGCCATGCGCATCACCGAGCAGGTCAACGAGTCGCTGGCGGCGCGGCGGCTGAGCGAGCGCGGCCCGCATGGGTGATCCTCCCGCGCAGCCGAGCATCGCGTCGCGTCGGGTGGTGGTCGGGGCGATACAGATGGACTGTACCTGGGACGCCGATCGCAACCTCGCCGTGGCGGAGCGCTTGGTACGGCGGGCCGCCGCCGCCGGGGCACAGATCATTTTGCTCCCCGAGCTGTTCCAGACGCCTTACTTCTGCATCGAGCAGGATCCGCGGCACCTGCATCTGGCCCGTGCCGTTTGCGACGATCGCGCGGTGCGCCATTTCGGGGCGGTGGCGCGTGAGCTCGCCGTGGTGTTGCCGATCAGTTTCTTCGAGCGGGCCGGTCCGGCGTATTTCAATTCGGTGGCCGTGCTCGATGCCGATGGCGCATTGCTCGGGGTGTATCGTAAGTCGCACATCCCGGACGGACCGGGCTATCAGGAGAAGTATTACTTCAGTCCCGGCGACACCGGCTTGAAAGTCTGGAGCACCCGGTACGGACGGATTGGGGTCGGAATCTGTTGGGATCAATGGTTCCCGGAGGCCGCCCGCGCCATGGCGCTCGCCGGCGCCGACCTCCTGTTCTATCCGACGGCGATCGGCACCGAGCCGCCACCCGCACCGCCGTACGACTCGCGCGGGCACTGGCAACGCACCCAGCAGGGACACGCGGCGGCCAATCTCACCCCGCTCATCGCCACCAACCGCCACGGCCTGGAGCGCTCCCTACAGGATCCCCAGCGGCTCCATATCCGCTTCTACGGCTCGTCGTTCATCACCGATGCGCTCGGGGACAAAGTGGCCGAAGCGCCCGAGTCCGGTGATGCAGTGCTCACCGCCGAGTTCGATCTGGCGCACAACGCCGATCGGCGCGATAGCTGGTTCGTCTTTCGCGACCGCCGCCCTGATCTCTACGGGGCGCTCGTCACGCTCGACGGACGGAGCCGATGAGCGTCGCGGGGGAGGCGCGCGGCGGTCCGGCCCGCGTCGCGCTGGTCGGTGCCCGCGCGGCGCGCGGACTCGACGAGGACATGGAGCCTCTGCTGGGGGCGCTCGAGGCGCGCGGCGTTCGCTGCGACGTGGTCGATTGGGACGACGCGCGAGTGTGTTGGACGGACTTCGATCTGGCGCTGCTGCGCTCGACCTGGGACTACACCGAGCGGCTCGGGGAGTTCCGCGGCTGGCTGCGGCGGGTCGCCGGCCTCACCCGATTGCACAATCCCGCGCCGCTGGTGGAGTGGAACACCGACAAGCACTACCTCGGTGACCTCGCCGCCCAGGGGCTGCCGGTGGTGCCAAGCGCCTTCATCGAGCCGGGCGAGGCGCTGCAACCGGCGATCGAGTGGTTCCTCGCCGAGCACTCGTGTGCGCAATTCGTGGTCAAGCCGGCCGTGGGCGCCGGCTCGCGCGGGGCGCGACGTCTGGAGCGCGCGCAACTTGCCGAGGCACAGGCGCATGCGGCGAGTCTTCTCGAGACGGATCGCAGCGTAGTGCTGCAGCCCTATCTTCCGGGCGTCGATCGCGATGGCGAGACGGCGCTGCTGTTTTTCGGCGGCCAGTTCAGTCATGCCATCCGCAAGGGGCCGCTGCTGCAACCGAACGTCGAGCCCACGCGAGCGCTGTTCGCCCCCGAGCATATCGCGGCTCGTCAGCCACGGCCGGCAGAGCTGGCAGTGGGAGAGCGAGTCGTGGCGTCGCTCACAGCCTCGGGACGCCTGGAAGGGCCGCCGCTCTACGCGCGAGTGGATCTTTTGCCCGATCCGGCCGGCACGCCGTTAGTGCTCGAGCTCGAGCTCGCCGAGCCGTCGCTGTTTCTGAACTACGCCGATGGCGCGGCCGAGCGCTTCGCAGGATCCATTGCCGGGGTCCTGGGCGCGCCCTGAACCGCTGCGGCATTGTTTGTCGCGCGGCCAAACTCATCCCTATACTCGCGGCATGCTCGAGGGATCCTGTCATTGCGGGGTCGTGCACTGGGTCTTTGACGGACGACCCGAGAGCGCCAACGCGTGCAATTGCACCCTATGCCGCCGGTATGCGGCGCTGTGGGCGTATGGGTTCGAAGACGAACGCATCCGCGTGTCCGGTCCTACTCATCGCTACGTGCCCGGCGATTCCCTCGGCTTTCACTTCTGCCCGACCTGCGGCTGCGTGGTGTACTGGCGGGCGCTCGCAGCCGCTCGAGACGGTCGGCGCAGGATGGCCGTCAACTTGCGGCTGGCCGAGCCGCAGGCCGTGGCCGCAATCCCGGTCGGTCGTGTGGACTGGCTGCACGGGAGCGGATCGTTGCCGCCGGACGGGCGGCACGTGGCGGGTTACTGGGTCTGAAGCGGTTGGCGCATCGGCTGCAGGCATTGCACGCTGAACAGCTCATCGGCGTCCGTCCACACGCGTGAGACCCGCAATCCGGCGCGGGCCGCCAGATGCGCGAATGACGCGCGGGAGTACTTGCAGCTGATCTCCACGAGCATCGCCTCGCCGGCGGCGAAGTGGAAGCGCTGTCCGGCGACTGTGACCCGTTGATCGGCACGGCTGACGATGTGCGTCTCGATCCGCTCCGTTTCACCGACGTAGCGGGCGCGATGCTCGAATCTGTCGGGTTCGAAATTGCCGTCCAGTTCCCTGTTGAGGCGATGCAGCATGTTGAGGGTGAATTCGGCGGTCACCCCGGCCGCGTCGTTGTAGGCCGCCTCTATGAGCGCCGGCGGTTTCACTAGATCCACCCCGATGAGCGCCGCGCCCTGTGGGCCCATTTCCCGCCGCATGTGCGTGAGCAGCCGCACCGCCGCGTCGGGCGCGAAATTTCCGAGTGTCGAGCCGGGGAAATAGATCACGCTGCGCCGCTGCGGCCGCGCCGGCTCGGGCAAGCGGATCGGCTGGGTGAAATCGGCGCACACCGGCAGCATCTGGAGGTGCGGAAACCGCCCGTTCAGCCGTTCCACGCTTGCCGTTAGGGCACTGCGCGAGATCTCCACCGGCACGTACGCCACGGCGTCGGCGAGCCGCTCGAGCAGCAGCTCGGTCTTCAGTCCGCTGCCGCTGCCGTACTCGACCAGCAGCACCGCCGGTCCGAGGGTCATTGCCATCTGTGCGACGTGCGTTTCCATCAGCGCCAGCTCGGCGCGTGTCAGATAGTATTCCGGCAGCTCGCAGATGCGCTCGAACAGCTGCGAGCCGCGCGCATCGTACAGATACTTCGACGCCAGCCGCTTGGGGTTGCGGGCCAGTCCGGCGAGCACATCGGAGCGCATGTCGAGCGTGTCCGCGCGCAGGTCGTAGAGCAGGATCTCGCTCGGCAGCGTGCTCATGGCCGATCCTGCGCCAGACGGATGCCCGAGAACTGCCAGCGGTCGCGCGGGTAGAAGAAGTTGCGGTAGCTGGCCCGCACGTGGCCGCGCGGGGTCGCGCATGAGCCGCCGCGCAGCACCCACTGACCGCACATGAACTTGCCGTTGTATTCGCCGAGCGGGCCGGCCAGGGGGCGGAATCCCGGATAGCCGACGTAGGGGCTTGCCGTCCACTCCCAGACATCGCCGAACAATTGGGTCGGCTCCGTGCCCGTGTCGGTGCCGGGCCCGCAGGGCTGTAATACATCGTCATCGGCGAAATGACCGCGGCGCGGGTCGACAGGCGCGGCGAGCGATTCCCATTCCGCCTCGAGCGGCAGGCGGGCGCCGGCCCAGCGGGCGAACGCATCGGCCTCGAAGTAGCTGACGTGACACACCGGTGCATGCGGATCGAGCGGGCAGTCTCCGCCGAGGGTGAAGGCGTACTCGAGGTCCTCGGACCAGTAGAGCGGACCCATCCAGCCCTCGCGCTGCAGCGCGGCCCAACCCTCCGACATCCACAGGCGCGGCTCGCGATAGCCGCCGGCGCGGATGAACTCGGCATACTCGGCATTGGTTACCGGTCGGTGCGCGATCGCGTGGGGGTGCAGCAGCTCGGGATGGCGCGGCAGCTCGTTGTCGTAGGCGAACCCCTCGCCCCCGAAGCCGCTCGCCACGATGCCGGAGTGGCCCGGGAGGAACCGCAACGGCGCGGCGCGGCCGGGCGGGGCGGGCGTCGCCGGGGCGTACGCCGGGCGCAGCGGATTGCACCAGAACAAGTGCTTGATGTCGGTGAGCATCAGCTCTTGGTGCTGCTGCTCGTGATTCAGACCGAGCACGAGTGTGAAGGCGAGCGCGCCATCGACGTCGCCCTGCAGGAGCTCGAGCACTGCGGCGTCGATGCGCCGGCGGTAGTCGCGGATCTGCGCCAGTGTCGGCCGCGTGATCAATCCGCGCTCGGTGCGGGCGTGCATCGGGCCGGCACTTTGATAATACGAATTGAACAGGAAGTGCCACTGCGGATGTAGCGGCGCGCCGCCCTCGCCGCCGAACCCGAGCACGAAGCGCTCGAAGAACCACGTCGTGTGCGCCAGATGCCACTTGATGGGGCTGGCATCGGGCATTGACTGTACGACCGTATCCTCGGGAGCAAGCGGCGCGCACAGCTGCTCGGTCCGGCCGCGCACCCGTTCGAATTGCGCGCCGAGATCAACCGGGGGCTCGGTAACGAGCATTTGAGGTGAGCGCAGCGGCATATGCGCCTCGGTCGCGGTCGACCTCCAGTCCCTATGTGTTCCCAGGAATTTTGATTATGTTGCAGGCGGCGCGGATTTTCCACCCCGCATTTACCCAGGTCCGTGCCGGGCGGCACTGCGCCGGGTGCCGCCCGGCGCAGTGCGTTGTGGGGCCGTCGATGTTATGTCGAGAGGTAAGTGCGCTGCACGGCGAGCGGCGGCGGTGTGTATTGATACATCCAGGTTTCAGACAACGCCTGGCCGTGCAGGGAGAGGTACAGTTGCAGATTGATCGGTCCCGGGGCCCCGTCTGGCGCCAGATCGAACATCGCTCGCCAACCCTTGATCGGCACCAGCGGCCGGGCCGAAACGAGCTCGACGTGCCCGTGAGAGGTGCTGACCACGGCGACCACCGGATCGTCCTTGGTGAGCATCGGTATGTCGCCGCCGACGAAATCGACGACGAACCGCCAGGAGAATTTCGTCCGTTTTTGTCCCACCACTCCGCCGATGCCATCGCGCGTGGCGCGCACGAGCGCACGGTCGGGGTTGAGCGGATTCTCCGCGCACCAGTAGAGCCGATAGCCGTAATCGTACGGCCGGCCGGGCACGATCTCCTCGGCCGGATTCCAGAACGCGACCATGTTATCCATGGTCTCGGTGTCGGTTGGAATCTCGACCAGCATCACCGCGCCTTTGCTCCATGCGCCCTTGGGCGCCACCCAGCAGCTGGGACGGCGGTTGTACCAGGCACCGTCGTCCTGGTAGTCCGAGAAGCGATGGTCACGCTGCATCAGGCCGAAGCCGCGCGGGTTGTCGTCGAAATACGAGTTCACGCGCACTACGCTCGGGTTGGTGAGCGGCCGCCAGATCCACTCGCCGACGCCGGTGTGCATCTGCAAGCCGTCGGAGTCGTGAATCTGCGGCCGCCAGTCGTCGGCCACCCGATGATCGTTCTCGCCCACCAGGTACATGCTGGTGCCCGGCGCGATACCCAGCCGGGCGATCTGCTTGCGCGGGTACAGGGTCAGATCCACGTCCATGATCAGCGTGCTGGCGACGTCGATGACGAAGCGGTAGGCGCCGGAAACGCTCGGAGAATCGAGCAGCGTGTACAGCAGTAGCTGGGTGGACTCGGGCGCCGGTTTCTCCAGATAGAACTCGATGAATTTTGGGAACTCCTCCGGCTGCGGCATACCCGTGTCGATCGCCAGACCCCGCATCGACATGCCGTACTGGCCGGTTCCGTCGACGGCGCGGAAGTAGGACGCGCCCTGAAACACGACCCGGTCGTCGACCCAGTTGGTGTGAAACAGCACGTTGAATCCCGAGAAACCGAGATTACGCGGGACCTGGGCCGGCTTCAGCCCCGAGCCGCTGTAATCGAACAGTCCGGGCTCGAACAGGACCTGTCGAGCCACACCGTTCTCGAGGGTGTAGACGTCCACCGGCCGCTTCATGGTGTAACCGAGATGGTCGAAGCGGATGCGAAAGAACAGGTTGTCTTCGTACCAGAGCTCGCGGTTGGGACGGTAGCTGATCGCTTCCCATTGATTCCAGGTGAGGTTGCGGATCGCGGCCGGCAGCGGCGGATATCGCTCGTCATACACCGTCAGTGACATCGCGTGCGCGCGGGCCTTGAGCTGTTCGAACGAGAACGGCTGGGCAGGGCCGAATTGTCGTATCCCTTTCGCGGGCGGGGGCTTGCGCGTCGTCTTCTGCTTCACCGCCATGGGCCAGGGCGCGACCGATGCCAGGCTCGCGGCACCGGCTTGCAGAAAGCTGCGCCGCCGCATCACAGGACTCCCGCCGGTACCGGCGGCCAGCTGTTCATCTTATCGAGCATCACGAGGTCTCCGTTCGCCGACCAATGAGATTCAGGGTGTCACGCACGCTCCAGCAGCGCAGCGGCTGCGTCGGCATTTCCAGCGGTGCGCGGGCCGGCACTCGCGGCGCTGGTTCCCGGTCCGGGGCGCTCTCGAGTCGTACCGGGCGCTCCAGGCGCTGGCGCAGCTCGGCGAGTTCCGCTGGCGGGTCGGTCTCCTCCGGCGTCAGCAGCAGTCGGCGTCGGCGCAGCCAGCGGCCGACCGAGGTGCTGCTGGTGAGCATCGTCAACGGCACCGACAGCACCATGCCGAGCAGCACCGGTGCCAGCCAGCCGGTGTAGAGTGGCGCGAGCTTCAGAATCAATACGCCCCAGATCACTCCGATCAACAGGTGCCCGGCGTGCCGGCGCAGCGCCTCGAGTAGGCCAACGCCGCGATCACCTCGCTCCTGTGCGTGCCAGCCCACGGATCGGCCGGCGAGGGTGGTGATGACGAAGCCGGTATGGAACAACATCATGGCCGGGGCGAGCAGCACGCTGAAAGTTTGTTCGAGCAGTACGCTCACACAGAGACGGAGCGCCCCGCCAAAGCGCCGGCGCAGCGCCGGGTCGAGCAATGCCAGCACGGTGGCGAGCACTTTCGGTAGGAACAGCACTACTCCCGTCAGGGTCAGAAGCGCCGCGATCTCCCTATCGTGGTAACGCGGCCAGCTGGGAAACAGTCCGTGGCTGCCGGGGACGAAGTACTGGTGGCCGTGCAGCGCCTGCAGAATGATGACGGTCGAACTCAACGCCAGCTCCAGCAACCACAGCGGCGAGGCGACGTAGGAGAGCACTCCGCTCACGAGGTTCACCCGGCTGAGCCAATGCAGACCGCGCGCCGGCAGCAGCCCGAGATGCTGGATGTTGCCTTGTGCCCAGCGCCGGTCGCGCGCCGCGTAGTCGATGACGTTGGAGGGGATTTCCTCCCAGCTGCCCCGATCGATCGGCAGCAGCCAGACCTCGAATCCGGCCCGGCGCATGAATGCCGCCTCGGCGAAGTCGTGGCTCAGGATATCGCCGCCGAGCGGGGCGGAGCCCGGCAGGCGCGGCAGACCGCAGAAGGCCGCGAACGCCGGCAGGCGCACGATGGCGTTGTGGCCCCAGTAATTGCTCTCGCCGAGCTGCCAGTACGCCAGGCCGCTGGCGAGCATCGGGCTGGAGAGGCGGGTGGCGAACTGCAGCAGGCGCGCAAACAGCGTATCGCGTCCCGCCGGCAGCGGCAGTGCCTGGATGATGCCGACGCGGGGGTGCGCTTCCATCAGGCGCACCAGTTCGCGCAGTGCCTCGCCGGACATGATGCTGTCGGCGTCGAGCACGATCGCAAACTCGTAGGCGCCGCCCCAGGTGGTGATGAAATCGGCGATGTTGCCCGCCTTGCGGCCGCGATTCTCCGAGCGGCGCCGGTAGAAGATGCGGCCGCCGGCGTCGTGGCGCGTCACCAGCTCGGCCCAGGCGCGCTCCTCGGCGGCGCCGATGGCGGCGTCGCGGGTGTCCGAGAGGATGAACAGATCGAATGCCGAACTCTCGGGCAACCGCCCAATAGAGGACCAGATCGTCTCGAGGCCGGCCGCCACGCGCGCGGTGTCCTCGTTGTAGATGGGCATGACCACGGCGGTGCGCGAGCGCAGCGGATCGGCGCCCGTGAGCGGTGCGGTCAGCTGGAGCGGGTCGCGGCCGCGCAAGCGCACCCAGAAGCCGGCCACCGCGGTCCAGAAGGACAGAGCAATCCAGAGAAACAGAACGAAGAACAGCACCAGTCCGGCGCGGTCGAGATCATTGAGGCCGTTTGCCGCGAGGATGTTCCACATCATCCCCGTGGCGGCTGCGGCGGTGAGTACCGTCAAGCCGAGCAGGATCGACCGCCGCAGGCGCGTGATTGCGCGGCGTTGCGCCGAACCGGCGGTCATGAGCGTGGTGTCCACTGGTACGTCCATGTCTCGGTCAGGGCCGCTCCATCGAGCTCGAGAAAGCAGTGCAGATCGATCGGCCCGCCGGTCGGATGCACCGTGAAGCGCGCCCGCCAGTCGCCGTCCTCCGGCACACGCTGCACGCTTACCGCCGAGATTGCCGCGCCCGTTGCCGTCACCACGGCGCGCACTGGCTGATCCGAACGCAGACCATCGAGGTCGCCGCCGGAGAAGTCGATGAGGGTCTGGCGCCACCCGTGCGCCTTGTGCGTACCGTGGAACACCGGCCCGAAGCGTGTGGCTACGGCCTTGCCGCCCGGCGGCCAGCGGTCATCGGAGTGCAGATACGCCGAGAGCACATAGGAGAATGCGAGCGGCTGGCCGGCGCGCACCGGAGCGCTCGGCACCCAGTACGCGTCGACGTTGTAGTCGATATCCTGGGTGGCTGGGATCTCGACCAGTTCCACCCCGCCATAGCCCCAGCGCCCGAGCGGATGGATCCAGTAGCTCGGCCGCTGCTCGAAGCGCGCCGCCGGGTCTTGATAGTCGGCGAAGTTGCGGTCGCGCTGAATGAGGCCGAAGCCGCGCGGATTGTGGTCCATGAAACGATTCACCTCGAGCCGCAGCGGGTTCTGCAGCGGCCGCCACAGCCACTCGCCACTGCCGGTGTGCATCAGCAATCCATCGCTGTCATGGACCTGCGGGCGCCAGTTGTCGAAGCGCCGTCGCGCCGAGTTCACGCCGTAGAGGAACATCGAGGTCAGCGGCGCGATGCCGAGCTGGGTGACATTGCGGCGCGGATAAAGAACTGCGCTGACCGTCACCCGTGTGACGGTTCCCGCGGTGACGATGAAGCGGTACGCCCCGGTGATACTCGGGCTCTGCAGCAGTGCATAGATGGTCATCGTACGCGCCTGCGGCGCCGGACGCACCAGCCAGAAATCGGTGAAGTAGGGGAATTCCTCGCCACTGACCGCGGCGGTGTCGATCGTCAGTCCGCGCGCCGTTACCCCGGGAACCTGGCCGCGGCCGAGCACGCGGAAGTAGGTCCCGCCGAGGAACGCGATGACGGCGGAGCGCCGGTTGGGCGAGTTGAGCGGATAGTGGACCGACACGCCCGCGAATCCGAGGTTCTGCGCCAACCGTAGGCGCGCCAGCGCCGGGGGAAACTCAAACATCGAGGGCCGATAGTGCACCTCGCGCACACCCGCCGGCGACACGGTATAGATATGTACCTGGCGCGCGAAGGCGAAGCCCCGATGATAGAACTGCACGTCGAACATCGAGCCCTGGCGCCACAGCGCGTCCTGCGGCTTGAAGCGTATCGATCGATATTGGGCGTAGGTGAGCCGCCTGAGCGAGCGCGGCAGCGCGCTGGAGTGCGCCGCATAGGGCCCTCTGGCGCGTAGCGCGGCCAGATGCTCGACACTGGCGAAACTGAATGGCCGCGGTGCCGGCGGCTGTGCCGCGGCAAGTCCGGACATGCAGGCGAGGCAGATAAGCGACAGCGCAGCAACAAGCGGGATTCGATGAGCGATGGATGCCAATGTTTCCTGCAGCTCCACATGCGAGGTTGCTGTTAGAACCGGGTGTTTCGCCTACGGCTCAAGGGCGACTGTCGCCGAGTGGCGACAGAGTCGTCGTTTAGCCAACGTGATGATCGATGAATAAGCCTAGCGCATTTGTCGCGACAGAGAAACACGCGGCGGCGCTCACCGAGCACATTTCCCCGGGGCGGTGGCCGCTTGTGGCCGAGTCCTGTACGTCACGTGCGGGCGCGCCGGATGACCTTCGGCGACCTAACATGCCGGCTGAGTCCGCGCGCTGATGAACTGACAGTCGAGCACGCCGGGCGTTCCCGCAGCGGCCGGGTCGCGCGTATTCTGTTGCGCTCGAGATGGATTCTGGGCTGGGGCGAGGTGCGCGGCTTAAGGGGCGCGCACCTCGCGAGTTGGTGGAGGCGGGGGGAATCGAACCCCCGTCCGCAAGTCCTAGACTTCAGGCTCTACGTACGTAGCCCACTCTTTGATTCTCGCACCGCGCTACCCGAGGGGCAGGGAAGACGAAGCGCCAGCGGACGGTGACTCTTAACGGTCCGGCCCGTCGCACGCCGGATCGCGATCCTGTGAGCGCGTCCCCCGAGTCGACCGCACAGGCACGGACCGGTCGGAGGTCAGCCGCGATTAGGCGGCGAGAGCGAAGTTGTCGTCGTTGGCAACTATGGTTTTGCAGCGAGATTTACGAGGACACTGCGCCTCGGTACGCCCCTGAAGGTTCGCAACCCGCGTCGAAACCGGTCGCCCCCAAAGGTGGACACAGCATACCTCAAACCCGCCTGAGACTGCACGAATTCCTCAGCGCGTCATTCCTTAGAGCCGGGTCTTGCTCTGCGGTCGTCCCGAGGCCGGGAGGCGAGCGCTTCAGCAAGCGGTGACGCCTCGCACAGACGATTTCCACCCCTCCGCCCGATTTCGGTATTGTCGATTTTTCGCGAGCGACGTGCGCTGCCGCGAGCGGATTCCCTCGTTTGCCTGGTTTGTGTATCTTTCCGTCCTTTATCAAGTCCGCGGCC
Source organism: Gammaproteobacteria bacterium (assembly GCA_027366635.1). Lineage (GTDB taxonomy): Bacteria > Pseudomonadota > Gammaproteobacteria > Steroidobacterales > Steroidobacteraceae > 13-2-20CM-66-19. Next base: position 81,479 of record DAHXNE010000090.1, read on the forward strand.
GCGGACCGGCTTCGGAGACTCGATCGATGAGGATGGAGAGCGTGGTGCTGCTCGGTGCCACCTTGGCGATTTCAGGCATTGCCTCGGCGGCTGCCGGCAGCACTACCGCCATGCAGGAGAAGGCTCCGGCCGCTCAGAGCAAGCCTCGAGCCGCCGACCGCAAAGCGCCGGCCCCTTCGAAGTGGGCGACTCACGGGGAGATCGGATTCGTCATGGCCCGCGGCGTCACCACGACCAAAAGCGGGGACGTCAAGCTGAGCGCGGCTCACAGGCTCATATGGCCTGACCCCTGTCAAGCCCCCATAGGTCTTTCTCACGGATTTCGTGCTCCAAGTTTGGACCTTTACGAACCAACAGCGCAAGAATCACGCGACGCGAGAAGCAGAAGTTGGCGACGATGATCAGGCTCATATCCGCGGATTGGTTACCGGCATTTCATTCGTCCGTCGCGGGGCTGCCTCGCTCTAGTATCGGGGATCGTG
>DAHXNE010000114.1 GCA_027366635.1 Gammaproteobacteria bacterium
TACGCCATGAACGACCCGCCGTACGTCTCGGCCATCACCTTCGTCAGCGCCGCCGTCAGCGTCGTCTTGCCGTGATCTACGTGCCCAATCGTCCCCACGTTCACATGCGGCTTGTTGCGCTCGAATTTCTCTTTGGACATGACTGCTTACCTGATGAAACCTATTTCTTGATGATGCCGTCGGTGATGTTCGGCGGTACTTCCAGATACTTCGCGAATTCCATGGTGAACGTTGCGCGGCCCTGGCTCATCGAGCGCACGTTGGTCGCGTAACCAAACATTTCAGAGAGCGGTACCTCGGCCGTGATGGTCTTGCCCGCCGGTGACTCGTCCATACCCATGATCTGTCCACGCCGGCGGTTGAGATCGCCGATCACGTCGCCCGAGTACTCCTCGGGAGTCACCACTTCGACCTTCATGATCGGCTCGAGCAGCACCGGCTTGGCGCGCCTGAAGCCTTCCTTGAAGCCCATGGAGCCGGCGATCTTGAACGCCATCTCGCTCGAGTCGACGTCGTGATACGAGCCGTCGAACAACGTGATCTTGACGTCGACTACCGGATAGCCCGCGATGACACCGGTCTGACAGGCCTCCTGGATGCCCTTGTCGACCGCCGGGATGTACTCGCGGGGAATCGAGCCGCCGACGATGCCGTTGATGAATTCGTAGCCCTTGCCGGTGGCGTTCGGCTCGATCTTCAGCCATACGTGACCATATTGGCCGCGCCCGCCGGACTGGCGCACGAACTTGCCTTCCTGCTCGACACGGGCGCGGATGGTCTCGCGGTAGGCGACCTGCGGCTTGCCGACGTTGGCCTCGACCTTGAACTCGCGCTTCATGCGATCGACGATGATTTCCAGGTGCAGCTCGCCCATGCCCGCGATGAGGGTCTGCCCCGACTCCTGGTCGGTGCTGACCCGGAAGGACGGGTCCTCCTTGGCGAGGCGCTGCAGGGCCAACCCCATCTTCTCCTGGTCGGCTTTGGTCTTCGGCTCCACCGCCACCGAAATGACCGGCTCCGGAAATTCCATCTTTTCCAGCGTGATGACCTTCTCCAGGTCGCACAGGGTGTCACCCGTGATGACGTCCTTCAGACCCACGGCGGAAGCGATGTCGCCCGCTCGGACTTCTTTGATCTCGGTACGATCGCTGGCGTGCATCTGCAACAGCCGGCCGATGCGCTCCTTGCGGCTCTTGGTGGGCACAAACACGGTATCACCCGAGTTGAGCACGCCGGAATAGACGCGGAAGAATGTCAGATTGCCGACAAACGGATCGTTCAGGATCTTGAAGGCGAGCGCGGCAAAAGGCGCCTCGTCGCTGGGTTTGCGCGTGGCCGGTTCGCCGTTGGCGTCCACGCCCTTGACTTCCGGCATCTCGGTGGGCGCGGGCATGAATTCGATGATCGCATCGAGCAGCGCCTGAACGCCTTTGTTCTTGAACGCCGAGCCGCACATGCACAGCACCAGGTCATTGCGGATCGAGCGCTCACGCAGGCCCGCGCAGATCTGCTCGTTGGTGAGCGTCTCACTCTCGAGATACGCCTGCGTCAGCGCCTCGTTGGCCTCGGCGGCCGCCTCGATCATCTTGCCGCGATATTCCTCGGCCTGCGCCTTCAGCGGCGGCGGGATTTCGCGGTACTCGAAGCGCATGCCCTGGGTCTCCATGTCCCAGTAAATCGCCTGCATGCGGATCAGGTCGATGACGCCTGCGAAATTGTCCTCCGCCCCGATCGGCAGCTGAATAGGCACCGGATTGGCGCGCAGACGCGCGCGGATCATCTCCACGACGCGCAGGAAGTTTGCCCCGGCGCGGTCCATCTTGTTGACGAACGCGATACGCGGCACGCCGTACTTGTTCATCTGGCGCCAGACCGTCTCGGACTGCGGCTGCACGCCCGCCACCGAGTCGAACAACGCCACCGCCGAATCGAGCACGCGCAGGCTTCGTTCCACCTCGATGGTGAAATCGACGTGCCCCGGAGTATCGATGATGTTGATGCGATGCTCGGGGAAGCTCCCGTCCATGCCCTTCCAGAAGCAGGTGGTGGCCGCCGAGGTGATGGTGATACCACGCTCCTGTTCCTGCTCCATGTAATCCATCACGGCGGCGCCGTCGTGAACCTCGCCGATCTTGTGCGAAACGCCCGTGTAAAACAGGATGCGCTCTGTCGTCGTCGTCTTGCCCGCGTCGATGTGGGCGGAGATGCCGATGTTCCGATAGCGCTCTATGGGCGTCGCGCGTGCCACTATGCGATGTCCTGCGAGTTCCTGGCCGCCGTGATTGCGCCGCTTACCAGCGGTAGTGGGCGAACGCCTTGTTGGCCTCCGCCATGCGGTGGGTGTCCTCGCGCTTGCGCACGGCGGCACCACGATTCTCCGCGGCATCCAATAGTTCATGGGCCAGGCGGTGCGCCATGGACTTCTCGCTGCGCGCGCGAGCCGCCTCGATGACCCAGCGCATTGCGAGCGTCTGGCGGCGCGTGGCGCGCACTTCGACCGGCACCTGATACGTTGCACCGCCAACGCGCCGGGACTTGACCTCCACCGCGGGCTTGACGTTGTCGAGCGCCGCCGTCAGCACTTCGATGGCCTCCTGACCCTGTTTGCCGGTCTTCTCGGCAATGCGGTCGATGGCACCGTACAGGATGCGCTCGGCCGCGGACTTCTTGCCGTCCTTCATGACGACATTCATGAACTTGGCCAGCATCTCGCTGTGGAACTTTGGGTCCGGCAAGATCGCGCGGACCGGGGCTTGAGCTCGGCGGGACATACCCGATCCTCCTACTTCTTAGGCCGCTTGGCGCCGTACTTCGAGCGCCCCTGCTTACGTTCGCCGACCCCGGCACAATCCAGGGTGCCGCGGACGGTGTGATAGCGCACGCCCGGCAGATCTTTGACGCGGCCCCCGCGAATGAGCACCACCGAGTGCTCCTGCAGGTTATGGCCTTCGCCACCGATGTAGCTGGTCACCTCGTACCCGTTGGTGAGCCGAACGCGACAAACCTTGCGGAGCGCGGAATTCGGCTTCTTCGGCGTGGTCGTGTACACGCGCGTGCAGACGCCGCGCTTCTGGGGCGATGCCCCCAGGGCGGGCACCTTGGTTTTTTCCGCTCTCGTCCGGCGCGGTTGCCGGATGAGTTGACCCGTGGTCGCCATATTGTCTCCAAGATCCTGCGTTCGAGCGCGGACCGCGCCCCTGGAGCCGTCAGAGGGTGCGCCCGTGCGGTGAGCGGCCGGACAAAAACCGGGCCGCCTGCGCACCACGCACTAGATCCAGCGCGCTCGCGAGGGATTGGCCCGGTGTCTGGGTGTCGCTATTTCAGGGATCGGGTTGCAGTCGGACCGACCCGAGAAAGGCCGGCGATTCTATGGAGGGGTGGCAAGGGTGTCAACCGCGGCGCGCATCGAGCGGTCCGGCACCGGGAAGCGAGCGCACTCGCCGGATCGTCCGGACGCAGCACGCGCCGGCTGGAAACCGCCGGTTTTCTTCGAGCGCAAGCGCTGGCGCGACCCTCATGCCCCGGACCACGGAGCGCCTCTGGGGTGCTGTTCGTACATACAGCCGATTGCGCCCCATGAGTTCTGGCGCGAGCGGGTCCGGGCACTGCGGCGAACACCCGATGCTATGCTCCAGCCCCGTGATCGACTGATCGCACCGCCGGGTATCCACAGCGCACGGACCGCCCCGATGAGAGATCTCATTCTTCGCATCTACGATCGAACCATCGACGTAATCGTCATCGGCCTGGTGCTGGTGATGATCGTCGTAATGGCGTTCGCCTTCTTCGAAGTAGTGCTGAACGTATGGGCGCTGATCCCGAGCCTGAAGGCCAACATGATCGGCGCGGACGATTTCCGCGACTTGATCGTCAACCTGCTCGACGTATTCGTTTTGATCGAGCTGTTCGCCACGTTCACCAGCTACGTCAAGACACGTCACGTGCACATGACACAACTGCTCGACGTGACCATCGTATTCGCGCTCCGCGAGCTGCTGGTCAAGCTGTACAGCAATCGATTCTCGGCCGAAGAGCTGATCGGGCTGTGCGCCATCGTCATGCTGCTGATCATCGGCAGAAGCCTGACCAGCCGGTTCTCACCGCACGCGGGCACCTAGCGCCGCCCCGCCCGGCAGGGCGCGGCGCCGACCCGACGGCCGGTGCCGGCGTGCCGCTCAGCCGCGCCCCGGGTAGGTGGGATTGCCGGCACCACCGCTCTGCGGCGGGCTGCCCGGCGGATCGAGCGCCGGATTGGCGGACGGGGTGTCGCGCTCCAGAAATCCGATCACCAGCTTGCCCACGCCCCAGGCGACGATGACCAGACCCCACCAGAAGTTGTTGTTCCCGGCCGTCTGCCACAGCGCCACGGTGACGAAGGTGGCGCCGACGCTCAGCGCCCCTTAAGGGCACGATCAAAACGGCGCTGCATCGAGCGGGCGGATCGAGAAGGAGCGGCGGGAACAGCTTCAGCCGCTGAAGGCCGACTGCGTACAGCTGCGGCGCAGGACGCTCGGTACACTGCTCGGCGTGATCGGTCGGCGCCGTACAGCCAGCACTGCGCGAGTCGTCCTGCGATGACGTATCATCGGTGCCGTGTCGCTTCTGAGGCCGCAGAACGCTTCGCGATGTCGGGACTCGAATCCGCTCCAAAACGCCTCCCCGCGCTGCGCCTGCCCGGAGGTTGGCTCATCGCGCTGGTCCCGCCGATCTGGCTGCTCGGGCTCGGCGCCTGGGTGCTGGCCCGCTGGTCGCGGCTGCCGCCGCTGATCCCCATTCATTGGGACCTCCTGACGGGGCTGCCGGATTATTGGGTTAGACGCACCCCCACGACAGTGCTCTCGGTGATGGGCACCATGGGCGGCATCTGTCTGGCATTCATCGTGCTGGCGTGGCTCATGCTGCAGCAACCTCCCCCGCACGTCATGCCTGAGATGCGGGCCGCCGAGCGGGCCTTTCGACGACAGGCCGCCCTCCTGATCGTCCTGTCCGCCTGGTTCATCGCGTTCCTGCCGGCGTTCAGCCTATTGCCGCTGCCGTTCGACGCCCTGCGGGTCTGGATGGCGCTGTTCGGGGCCGCGCTGCTGGTGGGCATCATCGTGCTGGTACGTTCCGGCCTGCGCATGCGCCGCGGACGCGGCGGCATCGGGCCCGGACCGTAGCCATCCCTGCCCCCGCGCAGTCCCGACAGGACTCGTTGCACGGCGCACGCCAAGACCGATTCATCATCGCCCCGAGCCCCCGCCTCAGGGCCCGGCATGTCCCATCGGGCTGACGGAGCGCCCGAGTCCTCGCGCAACCCGCTGCCATAAATCACACGGCCATGGCATGATCCGGGCAACGTCGTCCAGGGAGACGCAGGACACGCCTTGCAATTGGCAGCGGGCACGTGCCCCGGAGAGACGTCAGGGCGCTGCGCGTCAACACACCACCGAGAACCTCTGATGAGCGCAAGGCGCTTCGGGCTGACGACTCTGGCGACAGGGATCGCTCTCCTCTCCGCGGGTCTCGCGGCGATCCCCGCCGTCCATGCGCGCACGCATGTGATCCACCGACGGTACGTCCGGCATCACCGCGCCGCCAGACGTCCCCTGGTTCGCTCGCGCGAAGCGCTGGTTTACGACGCAACGCTCTCACGGGTGCTCTATACCAAACGAGCCGCCGGCGTCACGCCCATTGCGTCGATCACCAAGCTCATGACGACTCTGGTGGTGGCCGACGCGCGGCAACCGCTTGGACAGCGGCTGCAGGTGACGCGCGCCGACTGGACGCCCTACTCGCACTTGCCGATCGGCATCTGGCTGACGCGCGCGCAACTGTTCCACTTGGCGCTGATGTCCTCGGAGAACCGGGCCGCGCGCACACTCTGCCGCAGTTATCCCGGCGGCCTGCCGGCCTGCGTGCGGGCGATGAATGCCAAGGCCCGGGCGCTGGGCATGCGCCATACTCACTTCGTGGGGCCCACCGGCCTGTCCCGCGGGGATGTGTCGACGGCCGACGACCTCGCGAGGCTCGTGCTCGCCGCCTCGCGTAACCCGGTGATCCGCCGTTACTCGACCAGCGCCGGCTACACGATTCGGGCGGGCCGCTGGCGCCTGCCCTACTACCCCACCGATCCTCTGGTGCGCGACAGGTGGTGGCACATCGTCATCCAGAAGACCGGATTCACCGATCCGGCGGGTCAGTGCCTGGTGCTCGATACCCACATCGATCACCACGATGTCATCATGGTGTTGATGCACTCGTGGGGCAAGTACACGCGCACGGCGGACGCGCGCCGCATTCGGCAATGGCTGCGGGCGCGGTTCGCGCGGGGCGGCTGGCCCGCCGTCGCGTCGCGATTGTGAGCGCCCGCGGCAGCGGATGAACGGCGATGCGGATCGCGCCGGGGGCGCTCTCGAGCGCTGCCTCGACGCCCAACGGCCCGTCATGGACACGGTGCGCGCCGAGCTCGCGGCCGGCCGCAAGCGTAGCCACTGGATGTGGTTCGTGTTCCCGCAAATCCGCGGCCTGGGGCACAGCCCGACAGCACAGCGCTACGCCATCGACGGCCTTGCCGAGGCCGAGGCCTATCTTCAACACGCTGTGCTCGGCGCGCGGCTGCGGGAGTGCACGCGGCTCGTGTGCACCGCCCCGGGGAGCACGATCGAGGAGATTTTCGGGTATCCGGACAATCTCAAGTTCCGCTCGTGCATGACGTTGTTTGCCGCGGCGGCCGGCGCGCGGCCCGAGGATCAGCTCTTCCGCACCGCCCTCGACAAATATTTCGCTGGTCGTGAGGACCCGCGGACGCTCGAGCTGCTGCGGCTCCCGGGCGCACGCCCAGCTCATCCGTGATCGGGCGCTATCCGGGAATCAGCACCGTCGAGCCGGTGGTGCGCCGCGCCTCGAGGTCCCGGTGGGCGGCCGCGGCATCCGTCAGCGGATAGCGTTGCCCGATCCTGACACGGACCACGCCGTTGTTCACCGCCGAGAACAGCTCGCGCGCCGCCGCATCCAGGTCGGCGCGCCGCTCGATGTAGCTGAAGAGCGTGGGCCGGGTGAGATAGAGTGAGCCGCGCTTGCTGAGCTCGAGGGGACTGATCGCCGGCGGCGGTCCCGAGGCGTTACCGTACGAGATCATCATGCCGAGCGGCCGAAGGCAATCGAGCGAGGCCATGAAGGTGTCCTGACCCACGGAGTCGTACACGGCCTCCACCCCCGCGCCGCGCGTGAGCTTGCGAACGCTCGCCACCAGTTCATCGCGCCCGCGGATCAACACGTGCCGACAGCCGTGCTTGCGCGCCAGCGCCGCCTTGGCTTCGCTGCCGACGACGCCGATGACGGTCGCGCCCAGGGCTTTGGCCCACTGTGTGAGAATGACACCGACACCGCCCGCCGCCGCATGAACCAGGATGACATCGCCGCGCCGCACCCGATAGGTGCGCCGCAGCAGCGTACGCGCCGTAAGCCCCTTCAGCATGATCGCGGCGGCCTGTTCGTCGCAGATGCTCCGGGGAACCTTCACGAGCCGCTCGGTGGACACGTTGCACACGTCACAGTAGGCGCCCGGCTTGGAATCAACATAGGCAACGCGATCACCGACGCGCAAACCCGCTGTCTTGCGACCGAGTGCGGTAATGACACCGGCTGCCTCACGGCCGACGCCGCTCGGCAGCTTGCCGGGGTACAGCCCGGTCCGGTCATAGACATCGATGTAGTTGAGCCCGACCGCCGTCTGGCGGATCTGCGCCTCCCCGGGGCCCGGCCTGCCGGGCTCCAGATCCTCGACCCGCAGGACGTCCGGACCGCCGTGCTCGTGGAATCGGATGCATTTCATGGCTTGCTCCCGCGCGCGAGATCCTGTTCCGGTTGCGAACCCTGCGCGGGATACGCGCCCGCGATCAGCCGCTCGAGCGGCCGTGCCGCAAGGTCATCCAGCCACGCCTGCCGTTGCTTTCGCCGGCAGCGCCGGGCCGGAACCGGCACCCGTACGCTCGATGGCCGCGGCGATCTCGCCCAAATCGGCCTCGGTCAGCGCCAGTGCCGCGGCGCCGATCCAATCGTCCACCTGCGCAGGCTTGCGCGCGCCGACGATGGCGCCGGTCACGCCGGGCCAGGCCAACACCCAGGCCACGGCGACGGCCGCCACCGTCGTGCCATGACGGTGCGCCACGGGCTTCAAGGCCTCGGCGAGCTGGAGATTACGCGTCAGGACATCGCCGGTGAATTGCGCATTGCGGGTGCGCCAGTCCTCCTTCGGGAGCGATCTGGCGCGCTCGGCCGTGAACGTACCTGTCAGTAGCCCCGCCTGCATGGGGCTGTAGACAATCACGCCGGTCCGGTGCGCGTGGCACCAGGCGATCTCCGCGGCCGAGTGACGGCGGATGGCGGAGAACGGTGGCTGCAGCGACTCGACATGCCCGAGGCGCTCGGCGCGCTCGAGCTGCTCGGCGGTGTGATTGGACAGGCCGACCGCGCGCACCTTGCCCGCCTTCTTGAGCTCGAGCAGCGTGTGCCAGTATTCCTCGAGGGGCACATCGTCGGCGGGCCAGTGCATCTGATACAGGTCGATACGCTCGACGCCCAGCCGGCGCAGGGAGTCATCCACCTCGCGCCGCAAGCTGTCGGCCGAGCCCACCCGGCGCGGTGGCTCCCCTGGCCGGCGCTCGTCCCAGACCAGGCTGCACTTCGTGAACACATAAGGCCGCTCGGCCGCCGGCATCTCCTTCAAGGCCCTGCAAACCAGCACCTCGGAATGGCCGAGGCCGTAGATCGGCGCAGTGTCGATCCAATTGACGCCCCGCTCGAGCGCACGGCGGATGACTCGGACCGAAACCTCGTCGTCGTGAGCACCCCATTCCGTGCCGCCGATGGCCCATGCCCCGAGCCCCACCGCCGTGATGGCCATGCCGGTGGAGCCCAGCGCACGAGTCGGCAAAGGGTCTTGGGTGGATGCGGCGGAACGGGTCGCCATTGCGGTGTCTCCGGATGAGCGGTGCAGGCTGCGAAGGTTCGCACGAGCGCGCGGCGCCGGCAATCCAGCGGCCGGCGCGCGGGCGCCACGACTGCGGGCCCGTGCGCAGCGCAACGACCGAGGCCGATCAGACGCGCCGGCACACGCAGGACCGATCGGGCCCGCCCCCGCGCCACGACTCCGGACGCTGCGAGCCGCATCTTTGCGCGCTAGTCACCCGGCAGCGCTGAGTCGAACGGCACCCAGACACTTCCAGCCTGGTTGGAGCGCAACGCCACATCGACGAAGGCGACCCCTTCCAAGCCATCGTCAACGTCCGGATACCAGACGTCTGCGGGCGGCTGTTCGCCGCGCCCCGCCGCGCGAATGGCCCGGGCGATCTCGTTGTAGAGATTCGCAAAGGCCTCCAGATAACCCTCCGGGTGGCCCGCCGGGACATGCGTGACGCGCCCGGCCGCCGCACCCGCCGCTCGCGAGCCGCGCGTGATGATCTGCCGCGGCCGTTCCATCTCGGCGAATATCAGCTGGTTGGGATCGCTCTGACGCCACTCCAGGCCGCCACGCTCGCCGTACACGCGGATCGTCAGCTCGTTCTCATTGCCGGGCGCGACCTGGCTGGCCCACAACAGCCCGCGGGCGCCGCCCGTCAAGCGCAGCATCACTCGCGCGTCATCGTCAAGACACCGGCCCGCGACGAAGCTCGTCAGCTCGGCGCACAGGCCCTGGACGCGCAGACCGGTGACGAATCGCAGCAGGTGATAGGCGTGCGTGCCGATGTCGCCGATCGCGCCGCCGCGGCCAGCGTGAGCCGGGTCGGTACGCCATTGCGCCTGTCTGTTACCGCGCGCCTCGACGTCCGTCGTCAGCCAGTCCTGCAGATAATGCACATCGACCAGTCGGACCGCGCCCAGCGCGCCGTCTCGGCACAGCTCCCGGGCGTGGCGCACCATGGGGTAGCCGCTGTAGTTGTAGGTGACGGCCAGAATCCGGCCCGTCTGCCGAGCCAGGGCGCGCAGCTCACGCGCGTCGTCAACAGAGGTTGTCAGCGGCTTGTCGCAGATGACGTGGATCCCGCTGCGCAGGAAGGCACGGGCGATCGCCGCATGGGAATCGTTGGGCGTGGCGATGACCACCGCCTCGATACCATCTGCGCGCGCCGACTCGGCCGTTGCCATGCGCTCGTAGCTCTCGTAGGTGCGCTCGGGCGACAAGCCGAGCTCGCCAGCGGATGCGCGGGCGCGCTCCGGGTCGGCCGACAGCGCCCCGGCCACGAGCTCGTACTGATCATCCAGGCGGGCCGCGATGCGGTGCACCGCACCGATGAAGGCCCCCTGGCCGCCACCCACCTGACCTAAGCGGATCTTGCGCATTGCGGCTCTCCTCAGGACGGCGCGGCCGCTCTCGCGGCACTGGTCGCCCTCATTTCCCTGATGATTATGACACCGTTCGCGCACGATCAGCGCAACGCGCGCGCATCGGCCGGACACGCGCCGCGTGCACCGACTCCGTAGCGCGCCTCAGTCGTCCGCAGGCAGCAGAACAGTGAGTTTCAGATCGCTGTGCTGCACCGGACGAAGCGTATGTTGCACGTACTCGCACCGCCCTCGCCTCGGATGGTGAAACATCCTGGTGCCGCCCTCTCGGGAAAGAACCCGTTGCGAGCGCCAAGCGCCGCCGAAGGCCGGACTCGCCTCGCACAGCTCGTGCACCAGCATCTGGCGTACGGGGTCGTCCGCCCAGCTCGCCGTGTCGGCGCGGAATTCGGCCACCAAACGATGCGAGCGCTCCTCCCAATCCGCGATGAAAGCCGGCGCGCGCGCGTCGAGGAACACGTAGCGCAGGAGATTGCGCCCCGGCGCATTGCGGTTTCCTCTGACCATCAGCGCCCCTTTCCCGAGCCAGTCGAGGAACAGCTCGGCGGCGGGCGCATTCCACGCGACGGCATCCCAGTGGCGGTCGAGGATGTAGGCCGGGGTGCGGACCGAGCGCACCAGCACGAGCAGGCGGCGCGGATCGGCATCCTCGCGGCACGGAGCTGCAGGGTCGGCACGCATGCTCGTCTCGAACAGATACGCTCTCTCGGCCCGGGAAAGGCGCAACCCGTCCGCAATGGCCGTCAGCGTTGCGACGGAGATGGACGTCGTGCGCCCCTGCTCGATCCAGGTGTACCAGGTGGGACTGATGCCACAGAGCTGCGCCACCTCCTCGCGGCGCAAACCGGGCGCGCGCCGCCTGCCCCTGGGCAGCTGAAAATCCTCCGGCCGCAGTCGGTCGCGCCGGGCCCGCAGAAACTCACCCAGAGGCAGACGACAAGAGCGCTCGTCAGCGTCGATCGACCGATTACGTGCAGGCATGGTGGAAACCGCAGGACGGGTAGAGTGTGTAATAGGATATCTTAGGGTCTTGTACCAGCATAGACGTCCCACTACGCTGATCGTCAATCAGACAGCGGAGCAGTCGCGATGCGCACACACGAGCAGACCGTACAGCAGCAGTTCGATCCCCGCGCCAGAGCGTATCTCACCAGTGCCGTGCACGCCTCCGGACCGGACCTCGCGCATGCCAGCGGCCTCGCGCGGCAGACGGCGGCAGGCGCGGGTCGGGCGCTCGATGTCGGCTGCGGCGCCGGCCATCTTGCCGTCGCGCTCGCGCCTCACGTCGAGCACCTCGTGGCGCTCGATCCCTCGCCGGCAATGTTGTCGACCGTTGCAAGCACCGCCGCTGAGCGCGGCTCGAGCCGGATCGAAGTGCGTCAGGGCAGCGCCGAATCGCTGCCGTTCGCCGCCGGGAGTTTCAATCTCGTGGGCACACGTTACAGCGCCCACCACTGGCGGCGGCTCGAGGTCGCCGTGCGGGACATGTACCGCGTGCTGGCGCCGGGCGGTCACATGCTGATCATCGACACCTTGGGCGCCGAGGGCGCGTTGACCGACACCTACATGCAAGCCATGGAGCTGCTGCGCGACGTGTCGCATGTGCGCAATCGATCCGTGACCGAATGGCGGTCGCTGCTGGGCTTGGCCGGACTCTCCGAGTTGGAACATCGCGAGTGGCCGACGCGGCTCGAGTTCTCCTCCTGGGTGGCGCGCATGCGCACGCCCGCCGACCGGGTCGCCGCAATCCGCGATATTCAGGCAGCAGCCCCGCGCGAGGTCAAGGAGGCCCTGGCGATCGAGGCCGACGGATCATTCACCATCCGGACCGGATTGTTCTGGCTGCGCAAGGCGTAGGGCGGGCCGGCGCGCGAGATCCCACACCGGAGCGGACAGCTGACAGGGCACCACGGCGGGCGCGCGGCCGCGCGCAAAATCGCGGCGCTCGCGACTCATGTCCGCCGTTCGCTGTCGAGGCTCGCCATCTGCGCCGGCGCGTATCGCTCGCCGGCGGCGGCGCGCTTGGGCACCGCGCGCTCGATCGCCGCCAGATCCTGCGCTGAGAGCCGGATCGGCAGTGCGCCGAGGGTCTCGGTGAGCTGCTCCCGGCGGCGGGCGCCGACAGGTGGAATGATATCGGCGCCCCGAGCGGCCACCCAGGCGATGGCTGGTTGCGCGACGCTGACCCCTCGTTCGCGCGCCAGCGCCCACAGCGCCTCGACCAGAGCCAGGTTGCGCTCGAGGTTCTCGCCGTTGAAGCGCGGACGCTGCGCAGTGGCTCAAATCCGGCGGGGTCGCTCACGTCCATGTTCGCTTCGTTGCTCCGCGATTGATTCACCGCGGCCATTCTGGTCCGCTCACCGCGTGCGGCAAGCTTCGTCTGTTAAAACGGCCCGTGCGAGTTTATGCACAATGAGCGCGCGGAGGCGCGTTGTTCTACGCTTTTCGTGGCAGCCGTCCTGATCACGGATCAGAACAGACTGGCGCCGGTGATGCCACCGTAGACGCCGAGCCCGGCAGTGAGGACTGCCACGCCCACGACTATCCAGGCATAAGGCCCCTTCAGACGATGCTCCGGCGGCAGCGCACGGAAGGCCAGGGCAACGAGAAAGCCGAGCACCAAGGGCAGCAACAGCGCATTCATGACTTCGACGCCAATGTTCAGTTCCACAAGGTTGGGCACCAGATCCACCAGCACCGCGCCAGCGATGACCGCGAGCGAGAAGATGCCGTAGAACCACGGCGCCTCGAGCGGCTGGTGCTCCAGGGAATGACGGTAACCGGTGACTTCACCGAAACCCCAGGCGCTCGCCAAGGAGGCGACGATGGCAGCAACCAGCGCCGCGCCGATGGTGCCGAACCCAAACACGACTCGACCGACGTCGACCCCGAGGAATGGCACCAGCATCTTGGTGATGTCGCCGATGGAGTTCAGGCTGGCATCCGAATGCAGCGTGCCGATGGTCGCGGCGGCCGCAACGAGAATCGCGGCCATCACCAGCTGAGTGATCACCGAGCCGACCGCCGTATCCCATTGCGCGGCGCGGTAATGCTGCGGCTGCAGCTTCTTGTCCGCCACGGCCGACTGCTGATAGAAGATCATCCACGGCATGATCACGGCGCCGATGTTGGCTGCGACGAGATACAGATACGGCCGCTGGTCGAGCGGCATGTGCACGAGGCCTGCCGCGATCGCCGCCGCCTGCGGGTGGGCGCGCCAGGCGATGAAGAAGAACGCGAACTCGAACAGCCCGAGCGCAATGGCCACGCGCTCGACGCGCCGATAGCTGCCAGTCAGCACGATCGCCAGCAGTCCCGCCACAGAGATGCTCAGGCTGATCGGACGCGCAATGCCGAACAACTCGCCGACACCGGCGATTCCGGAGAATTCGGTGATCAGTGCTCCGAGCGTGGCCACCCCGAGGCCGGTGACCGAAAGCCAGGCCCAGCCCGTACCGAAGGTCTTGCGGATCAGCTCGCCGTGCCCCTGACCGGTGAACACCCCGAGACGCACGGTGAGCTCCTGCACGATGTACAGCACCGGAATGAGCAGCATCTGTAGCAGAAGCAGCCGGTAGCCCCACTGGACACCGCTCTGTGCCGCCGTGATGATGCTGCCAACATCGGTGTCGGCCAGCATCACCACCAGACCCGGTCCCATCACCAGCAGGAACATCTTCCACGCCGGCAGCGCGCGCGCCCGCTGCGGCGTCGCCAGCTCCGAGGTGGGCTGATCCATCGGCTCTACGCCGGCTCCGGCG
>DAHXNE010000124.1 GCA_027366635.1 Gammaproteobacteria bacterium
GGCAGGTCGCGATAGGCATCGAACGCCGCCTGCGCCAGCGTGCAGGCGGCCTGCACCTCCGCGGCGCCTGCGGCGCTGAAGGCCGGCTCCAGCGGGCGGCCCGTCGCCGGATCGAGCGCTTGAAATTTCCGCGGCGTCTCCTGTCGCTCGCGACCGATGAACAACTCTCCAGTCAGTGCCATGTGAACGCGATGCTCCTGATGACGTGTCCGGTTCAAGCGTGATGGTACGCCCCCGCGCATAATGATGCGCCCTTCCCCGGCCCTTGATTTTACGGAGTGCATTGCACGATGACAGCTCTCTATTCTGACCTCAAAGATCGCGTCGTTCTGGTCACCGGCGGCGGTTCCGGGATCGGCGCAGCCATTGTGCGGGCGTTCGCGGCGCAGCAGGCCAAGGTCGCCTTCATCGATGTGGCCCGGGAACCTTCCCAAGCGCTCGCGGCGGAGTTGGTCGGCGCCGGCGCGACGGTGCATTTCGAGCCGTGTGATCTCACCGACATCGCGGCGCTGCGGCGGGCGATCGTCAACATCGCCGCGCGGCTCGGACCGATCATGGTCTTGGTCAACAACGCCGCGAGCGACGAGCGACATGCCACCGAGGAGGTGACCGAGGCGCTGTGGGACAGCCGCATCGCGGTCAATCTGAAGCAGCAGTTCTTCTGCGCACAGGCGGTGCTGCCGGCCATGAAGGCCGCCGGGGGCGGCGCGATCGTCAACCTGGGCTCGATCTCCTGGATCATCGGCCAGGGCGGTATGATCGCCTACACCGCCGCGAAATCGGCCGTACTGGGGCTGACACGCTCGCTGGCACGCGATTACGGTTCATATGGGATCCGGGTCAACGCGGTCGCGCCCGGCTGGATCATGACGGAGCGGCAACTCGAGAAATGGGTGACACCGGAGACCATAAAGGAGATCCAGGCCCGGCAATGCCTCAAGCGCGGGCTGCAGCCCGCCGAAGTGGCCAGCGTCATCGTGTTCCTCGCCTCGGACGCCGCCAGCGCATGCACCAGCCAGCACTACATCGTCGACGGCGGCTGGGTGTGACCGCCATCGGAGCGCGCCCGGGGCTACGATGAGCCTATCGCCGTGTCGCGGCACTCGGATGAATTCCATGAATGCCACCTTCCTTATTGCGCCGGAAACACGCCTGCTCATCGACGGCCGGCGAACCGCGGGCGACGGACCGCCCGAGACCATCGTGGATCCGGCCACCGGACGCTGCATCGCTTCCGTTCCCGAGGCGAGCGGCGAGCAACTCGAGGCGGCGGTTGCCGCCGCCGCGGGCGCCTTCGAGCGCTGGTCCCGGACGACACCGGCGCACCGGGCTCGGCTGTTGCTCGAGATCGCCGCGCACTTGGACGCCGAGGCCGACGCCTACGCGGAGCTCGAATCGCTCAACACGGGCAAGCCGCTCGATGCGATGCGCAAGGACGAGATGCCGGCCATCGCGGACGTCTTTCGCTTCTTTGCCGGTGCGGTGCGGCTCCAGAGCGCCCCCGCCGCCGCCGAGTACGTGCGCGGATACACCAGCATGATCCGCCGCGATCCCGTGGGGGTGGTCGGATCCATCGCACCCTGGAATTATCCGCTCATGATGGCGGCCTGGAAGCTGGCGCCGGCGCTCGCGGCGGGTAATACCGTCGTGTTGAAGCCGTCGGAGCAGACGCCGCTCACCACCCTGAAGTTGGCTGGAGCACTGGCCGAGCTGCTGCCCAACGGTGTGGCCAATATCGTGTGCGGGCGTGGGGACACGGTGGGCGCGCCGCTGGCTGCCCATCCGAGCGTCCGCATGATCTCGCTGACCGGCGACGTATCGACCGGACAAAAGGTCCTCGCGGCCGCCGCCGGTAATCTCAAGCGAACGCACCTGGAGCTCGGCGGCAAGGCGCCGGTCATCATCTGCGCCGACGCCGATCTCGCGGCCGTCGCTTCAGCCGTGCGCGTTCTCGGCTTCTACAACGCCGGACAGGACTGCACCGCAGCGTGCCGCCTGTATGTGGCGGCGCAAGCCTACGAACGCGTCGTGGCGGACGTGACCCAGGCCGCGAGCGGCCTGAAGGTCGGCGGCCCGACCAGTCCCGCTGTGGATATGGGGCCGCTCATCTCGGCCGAGCAGCGCCGCCGCGTCGCCGGGTTCGTCGAACGTGCCGCCGCGGACAAGCACGTCAGCATCACGACCGGCGGCCGCGAGCGCGGCGGCGAAGGCTATTTCTACGAGCCAACCGTGATCGCCGGCGCCCGTCAGGACGATGAGATCGTGCAGCGCGAAATCTTCGGGCCGGTGGTGACGCTCACGCCGTTCTCGGACCTCGAGCAGGCGATCCGCTGGGCCAATGACTCGCAGTATGGTCTCGCCTCATCGGTATGGACGCGCGACATCGGCACAGCGATGCAGGTCGCCGCCCGCCTGCAGTACGGCTGCACCTGGATCAACACGCACGGCATCCTGGCGCGCGAGATGCCGCATGGAGGGTGCAAGCGCTCCGGCTACGGTAAAGACCTGTCCATGTATGCCCTCGAGGACTACACAGTGCCGCGGCACGTGATGGTCAAGTTAACCTGAGCGCCGGGGTGTTGCGCATACGCAGCTTGGGGATCTCGCGCACCGTGCAACTTCCGATGGGCGGCGTGGGATTGGCACGGCGCGTCACGTCCGCGGGACGGACTTGCGTACGTCCGGGCTGCGCGTCCCGTGTCAGCGCAATAAGACGAGCAGATCCTTCGGGTCGACCTGCTGGCCCGGCGTGACCAGAACCTCGGCGACCTCGCCGTCGATTTCCGCGCGCACCTGCGTCTCCATCTTCATCGCTTCCAGGCTCACCAGAATGTCGCCGCGGGCCACTTTCCGCCCGACACTCACCGCGATCGTCGCGATCGTCCCCGGCATCGGTGCGCCGACCTGCTTCGGATCGTCGGGTTGGGCCTTGCGCTGCGTCGGACGCTTGGCGACCTGACTGCGGTCCGGCACCCGCAGCGAGCGGGGCTGTCCGTTGAGCTCCATGAATACCGTGCGGGTGCCATCCTCGTGCACGTCGCTGCAGGCTATGTAGCGTACAAACAGGCGCTTGCCCCGCTCCAGATCGATGCTGATCTCGTCTCCAGAGTCCATGCCATAGAAGAACACCGAGGTCGGCAGAATCGCCACCTCGCCGTAGCGGGCCCGCTCGGCTGCATAGTCGATCCAGACCTTCGGATACATCAGGTACGAGGCCAGGTCGTCGTCGGTGACCGGCCGTACCGAGTATTGTTGGATCCTGATCCGCTCCGCCTCCAGATCGACCGGCTGCATCGAGGCGCCCGGCCGGCTGGTGAGCGGCGCGGCGTCCTTGAGCACCTTGCGCTGCAGCGCCGGTGGGAAGCCACCGTACGGCTGACCCAGCTCGCCACGAAAGAATTGCACCACCGAATCGGGGAACGGCACGTCAACCTGCGGGTCGAGCACCTGCTCGGCGGTGAGGTCGCTGGTGACCATCAGCAGCGCCATGTCGCCGACCACCTTGGAGCTGGGTGTCACCTTGACGATGTCGCCGAACAGTTGATTCACTTCGGCGTAGGCCCGGGCCACGCGCGGCCAGTGTGCGCTGTCGATTCCCAGGGCGCGCGCCTGCTCGCGTAGGTTGGTGTACTGCCCGCCGGGCATGCCGTGGACGTACACCTCGGAGGCTCCGGAGCGGATGTCGCTCTCGAACGCCGTGTAGAGTCGGCGCACCTGCTCCCAGTACGCGGACAGCACGCGCAACTTGTCTGGATCGATTCCCGAGTCACGTGGACCATGGCGCAGCGCTTCGACGAGCGAGCCGAGATTCGGCTGCGATGTCAGTCCGCTCATCGCATCGATGGCGCCATCCACCGCATCGGCGCCCGCATCGACCGCCGCCAGCACGCTGGCCGCGGCGATCCCGCTGGTGTCATGCGTGTGGAAGTGGATGGGCAGATCGATCTCCGCCTTCAACGCCTTGATTAAGGTATATGCCGCCCGTGGCCGGCACAGCCCGGCCATGTCCTTGATGGCGATGATGTGTGCGCCCGCGGCTTTGAGCTGCCGCGCCATCCCGAGGTAATAGTCGAGAGTGTATTTCGTCTCGCGCGGATCGCTGAGATTGCCCGTATAGCAGATCGCCGTCTCGCACAGCCGACCCGTCTCGAGCACCGCGTCGATCGCCACGCGCATGTTCTCGACCCAGTTGAGTGAGTCGAAGATGCGAAACAGGTCGATGCCGCCCTGTGCCGCCCGCTTGACGAAGAAGCGTACCGCGTTGTCCGGGTAGTTGGTGTAACCGACGGCGTTGGATGCGCGCAACAGCATCTGCAACAGCAGATTGGGCATGCGCTCGCGCAGAACCGTGAGCCGCTCCCACGGGTCTTCGCGCAGGAAGCGCATCGCCACGTCGAACGTCGCACCGCCCCAGCATTCCACCGAGAACAGGTCCGGAACGAGGCTGGCGTAGTACGGCGCTATGGCCGCCATGTCGATGGTGCGCATGCGCGTGGCGAGCAGCGACTGGTGCGCGTCGCGCATCGTGGTGTCGGTGAGCAGCACGCGTTCCTGGGCCAGCATCCAGCGGGCGAAACCCTCCGGTCCCAGCGCGTTCAGCCGTTGCCGCGTGCCCTCAGGCGGTTCGCTCAGCGGCACCGTCGGCAGCTTCGCGCTCTCGATGCGCTCCGGGCGCCGCCGGGTGCGCGTCTCCGGGTTGCCGTTGACTATAGTCTCGGCGATGTAGGTCAGGATGCGGGTCGCGCGGTCGCGCTTGCGCGGCCACTGAAACAGTTCCGGCGTCTCGTCGATGAAGCGCGTGGTGTAGGAGCCGTCGGCGAAGCGCGGATGCGTGATGACCTGATCGAGGAAGCGCAGGTTGGTGACCACGCCGCGGACGCGGAATTCCCACAGCGCGCGATGCATGCGCGCGATGGCCTCGCTCGGCGTCGATGCCCACGCCGTCACCTTGACCAGCAGCGAATCGTACGAGCGGGTGATGATGGCGCCGGTGTAGGCCGTGCCGGCGTCGAGGCGGACCCCGAAGCCGGCCGGGCTGCGGTAGGCGCTGATCTTGCCGTAGTCCGGAACGAAATTGTTCTCCGGATCCTCGGTGGTTACCCGGCATTGCAGCGCGTGCGCCTGAATGCGGATGTCCTGTTGGGCCGGCACGCCGCTGTCGGGTGTGCCGATGCGCGCGCCCTCGGCGATGTGGATCTGCGCCTTGACCAGATCGATGCCGGTGGCGCACTCCGTGACGGTGTGCTCGACCTGGATGCGCGGATTGACCTCGATGAAGTAAAAGCGGCCGCTGTCCGCATCCTGGAGGAATTCCACCGTGCCCGCATTGACGTAATCGGCGGCTCGCCCAATGGCGAGCGCGGCTTGACAGATCTCGGTGCGCTGCGCATCGGTCAGGAATATCGCCGGCGCCCGCTCGACCACCTTCTGATTGCGCCGTTGCACCGTGCAATCGCGCTCGAACAGGTGCACCAGCGAACCGTGGGTATCGCCGATGATCTGGACCTCGACGTGGCGGGCGTGGCGCACGAGCTTTTCCAGATACACCTCGTCGTTGCCGAACGCGGCCTTCGCTTCCCGCCGGGCCACCGGCAACAGCTCGGCGAGTTGCTCATCGCTTTCGATCGCGCGCATGCCGCGGCCGCCGCCGCCCCAGCTCGCCTTGAGCATGACCGGGTAGCCGATCTGCCCGCCGAGGCGCCGGCATTCGTCCGGGTCGGGGGGCAACGGATCGGTGGCCGGCATCACGGCGACGCCCGCGCGTACGGCCAGATTGCGCGCCGAAACCTTGTTGCCCAGCAGGCGCATGGTCTGCGGCCGCGGACCGACGAAAATGATGCCGGCCCGCTCGCAGCCCGCGGCCAGCTCGGGGTTCTCGGCGAGAAAGCCGTAGCCCGGATGCACCGCATCCACGCGCGCCTCGCGCGCGATCCGCAGAATGTCCTCAATGTCGAGGTAGGCGTCGATCGGTCCTTTGCCCTGCCCGACGAGGTAGGCCTCGTCGGCCTTGGTGCGATGCAGCGAAAAGCGGTCCTCCCGAGAGTAGATCGCCACGGTTCGCAGGCCGAGTTCGCTTGCGGCCCGCATCACGCGGATGGCGATCTCGCCTCGATTGGCGACCAGAATGCTTCGAAACCTGTGTGACATACGCTCGTTCATCCGTAAAATCCGAGCCGATAATAACGGCTGCGCACCGTGCTGCGCGAGGCTGATTCTGAAATGTATGCCATCGCGATTCATGGCGGCGCCGGCGGGTTGCCGAGGCAGCAGCTCTCGAGCGAACAGCAGCGCCGGTACCACGATGGCCTGGCCGCGGCGCTCGATCGGGGTTACGCGGTACTCGAGGACGGCGGCGCGAGTCTGGACGCGGTCGTCGCGGCAGTTCGTGTTCTGGAGGACGAGCCGCTGTTCAATGCGGGTCGCGGTGCAGCGCTGACCTGCGAAGGGGTTGCGGAGCTCGACGCGGCCGTGATGGACGGAAGCACGCTACGCGCCGGCGGCGTGGCGGCGGTGCGTCACGTAAAGCATCCCATCGAGCTGGCCCGGCGTGTCATGGAGAAATCCCGGCACGTCCTGCTGGTCGGCGCAGGCGCCGAGGAATTCGCGCTCGAGGAGGGCCTCGAGTTCGCTCCGAATGCGTATTTCCGCACCGCCGAGCGCCGGGCCGAGTTGGACCTGCTGCGCAGCGGGCGGCACGTCTCGGAGCTGATCCCGGCGCCACACGGCACGGTCGGGGCGGTGGCGCGCGACGCGCACGGGAATCTGGCCGCGGCAACCTCCACCGGGGGCATGGCCAATAAGCGGCCGGGCCGCGTGGGCGATTCCCCGATCATCGGGGCGGGGACCTACGCCAGAAACGGCGTATGCGCGGTCTCGGCCACCGGGCACGGCGAGTTCTTCATGCGCCTCGTGGCCTCCTATCATGTCTGCGCTGCGGTGGAGTACCGCGGGCTGGACGTTCAAGAGGCGGTGCACGAGACGATCCATGAGCGCCTCGCCGGGCTCGGTGGCCGCGGCGGCATCATCGCCGTTGACGCGGACGGGCGGATTGCCCTCGAGTTCAACACTGAGGGCATGTTCCGCGCCGCCCGCGACTCCGGCGGTTGGCGAGAGATCGGCCTCTAGCCGGAATCTTTGTGACCGCCGCCATGTACGACGGCGGCCAGCTCAGAGACCATCAGCCGCATCCCCTGCAGTCCGGCGTGGGTGTGGGCGGCGCCGCCCTCGACGGCGCCGTGCACGAGATCGTCCCAGACCTCCGGCGCGTCCAGCCAGCGAGGCCGCAGCCACCCCGCGGTGCGGTGGGCCAACTGCAGCATCCGCAGAATCGTCAGCTTGGCGATATGCCGTGCGCACTGCGGATGCATGCCCAGCGCCAGGGGCGCATGGTTCGCGTAGCGTCCGGCGATCGACCACGCGTAGCAAAGCACGAATTGCGCGCCCGTGATCGCGCGCGGCGTCACGAACTGCAACTTGTACTCGGCCTCTGACGCGTCACCGACCTGCGTGTAGTCCACATTCCCCCAGCGGCGCAGATCGGAAAATCCAGCCGAGAACAGCAGATACTGCTGGCTGACCAAGCGCTTGCGGGCCACGGCGTCCAGTCCCAGCCATCTCTCGGCGACCCGGCATGCGGCTGGATGCGCCGTTCCCGCGCGAGCCTGTTCCACGAGCACGTCCAGGCAGTAGGTGTTCAACTCGGGCAGAGGCTCGACGACCTCAGGTGGCGGCCGTGGAACCCAGGAACGGTACCCACTCAAAGTATTCCAATCGTATTCGGCCATTGAAAGACCCTCCGTGCAACCCTCCCCACAACGCAATGGTAACGCTGCGGCGGCCGTCCCCAATGCTGCATTTCTGTATTTTTTTGCAGCTAAATGAGATTGTTCTTTTCTGGAATTGGCCGAAAATGTGTCCCGTGGGCCGCAGTCGCGGCATAAAAACTACGGGAAAGGAACGGCTATGCGTATCGTGGAAGATCGCTATGAGGGGGAACTGCGGAACTTTCATCTAGCTCTGCGGTTCGTTCTGCGCGAGGCTCGCACGCGCACCATCCGCTTTTACACGGGTTTCACGGATCACCGGATCCGTCGGTTGTGGCAACGCTACTGCGGCGGCTCGCGGGGTCTGGCGCGCCACCGCGGGAAATCACCGCACCAGCCCAGCTACTTCGTCCGCTCGGTGCGTGTGCGCCAAGAAGCCTCGGTTCTCGCCGCGGCCTACTGCGCCTACGGGCTGACCCGCGAAGAACAGGTGCCGGGACACCCGGACCCCGTGCCGAATGTGGTCATTGGTATGCTGATCAGCGACATCTATGACTACTACTCGGCCATGGCGGGCAAGCCGGCGGTGTCGTTCGAGCACGCGGTGTTTCTGTCCCAGTGCCTGCGCGACGGCCATGAGCTTGCGGTGCGCCGCTGCGCGAAGTGCCACGGGCACATGGTGGTGGAGCGCTTCCCGATCCGGGACCGCTGGTGCGACTATTGTCTCGCGCACCGGGGCGCACCACCGCAGAGTCCGGGGGGCTGACCGGCGCGCGCTGTCCGGTCATCCGTGCTGGCTCGTCCGACCTTTTTTTCCGGTGCGTATCTCGACCGTCGCACCGAGGCTCGTGCACAGACGGATTGGCTGGACAGCGCGCTCGCCGACCCGCATACACAGTTCCTGCTGGTCCGCGACAACGCGCAGCTGCTGTTCGGCGGACTAGGGCCGCGCATCGCGTTCGTCAGCGGCCGGCATCCGGCGGTGGCGGCCGCCGAGGCACACCAGTTCGTGTTGCTCGGATGGTTCCGCCAGCGGCGCTGTGTGCTGTTGATGCTCGCGCCCGAATGGCAGGATATCGACCTGCCCGAGGGCGCGGGCTTCCAGGAGCTGCGCGCCCTCTCGCCACAGCTCGCGCCAGAGGAAGCGGGTCTGGCTGCCTGCGCGCGGGCGTTGTCGATCTGGCGCGGACGGCAGCGCTATTGCGGGGTCTGCGGGGCGCCCGCCGTGCCGGCCCGGGCCGGCCACAGCGTGGTCTGCGGCGACACAGCATGTGGGCAGGAATTCTTCCCGCGCCTCGAGCCGGCCATCATCGTGCTCGTCACCGATGGCGCGCATGCGCTCCTTGGCCGCCAGCAGGTATGGGAGCCGGGCCGCTACTCGACGATCGCCGGTTTCGTCGAGCCCGGAGAGAGTCTCGAAGACGCCGTGTGCCGGGAGGTAATGGAGGAAACGGGCATCCAGGTGCTCTCCACCTGCTACGACGGGTCCCAGCCCTGGCCGTTCCCCGCCTCACTCATGATCGGCTTCCAGGCCGTTGCCGCGCCCGGAGTGGTGCGCGTCGGTGGAGAGCTCGAAGACGCCCGGTGGTTCACGCGCGCCGAGGTTGAAGGCGGCGCCGTTCGGCTGCCACCGGCCTATTCGATTTCTCGGCGGCTCATCGATTCGTGGCTGGGAGCGGATCCCTGATGTGTCTGCTGGTGCTGGCCTGGTGTGCGCATCCACGCTATCGGCTGATCGTCGCGGCGAACCGCGACGAGTACCACGACCGGCCGGCCGCACCGCTCGCGCCGTGGCCAGTCCCGGATGAGATTCTGGCCGGCCGTGACCTGCGGGCGGGCGGTACCTGGCTAGGGATAGACCGTGGACGCCGCTTCGGCATCATCACCAACTACCGTGATCTGAATCAGGCTCCGCTCGGGGCACCCTCGCGTGGCGGATTGGTCCTCGATTACCTGCGCGGCGCGCGCGGTGCGGGCGAGTATCTGCGCGCGGTCGAGCCGCGAGCGGCTGATTACGGGGGCTTCAATCTGCTGCTCGCCGACGGTGAGTCCCTATGGTACGGCTCGAATCGCTCGCAACCTTTCGCGCGGCGGCTCGAGCCGGGTGTCTATGGCCTCTCCAATGAGCAACTCGATGCGCCCTGGCCGAAGGTTCTGCGGGTCCGGCGCAGCTTCGAGCAGTGGCTGCGGGCGGCCCCCGCGTACGCCGAGCCAGCCGGTCTGTTGGCGCTGCTCGATGATCGCCGCCCGGCTGACGAGAGCGAGTCCACGCTGACGCAGGCGGGACCGCTCGGCTGGACGCGAGTCCTCTCCGCGCCGTTCGTGGAGCACCCGGAATTCGGCACGCGCTGCTCCACCGCTGTGCTGCTCGAGCACGATGGGGCGCTCCGGATCGACGAGCGGCGCTTCGACCGCTCGGGACGCTACGCCGGCGAGGCGCAATACCGCTTGCGCGCCACCGAGTGGTGCTGAGGGAGCTCGAAGCCGCGCGCCGGTCCGTAGGCGCGCGCTTCGCTGTGAGGCAGGGGTTGACGTCCATGAATTAATATGCACAATTGGCGCACTTTTATGCACCCTTCTGCGCAGGCCTGAACTCGTGGACGCCCAGCAACTCGACCGACGCCGGACCATCCTGCGCATCCTGCGCAGCGGCGTGGTCCACCGCCAGGCGGATCTGACGCGACTGCTGCGCGCGGAAGGTTACGAGGTGACCCAGTCGTCCGTTAGCCGCGACCTGCGTGATCTCGGGGCGCTCAAGGCAAGCGGTCGCTACGTCCTGCCGCCCGAGGATCTCACGCGTACGCATGACAATTTCTCGACGCTCGGCCAATTCGTGCGCGAGTTGCGGCGCGCGGGCGCTTCCCTTACCGTACTTCGCACCACCGTCGGTGCGGCGCAGAGCGTCGCGGTCGCCATCGACCGCGCCGATTGGCCGGAAGTTGCCGGAACGCTGTCCGGCGACGACACCATCTTTATAGCCACCGCCTCACTGCGCGCGCAGGACGAACTTGTTGCGCGCCTGCGGGCGCTCTTTCGGATCTAGCCCATGCCCACAGTTGCCACACCGGGCGAACAGCCCATCGTCCTTGCCTATTCCGGCGGCCTCGATACCTCATTCCTGGTGCCGTGGCTGATCGAGACCTACCGGCGGCCGGTCATCACCTTGACGGTCGACACCGGCGGCATCGACGCCGAAGCGGCCCGCACGCTCGCGGAGCGCGCGCGCGCGCTTGGCGCGATCAAGCATCACCAGACGGACGCGCGCGCGCAGTACTTCGAGCAGGTGCTGCGGTTCCTGATCATGGGCAATGTCCGGCGCGGGCAGGTGTATCCGCTGTGCGTGGGCGCCGAGCGGGTAATGCAGGCACAGACGCTCGCCCACATGGCGCGCCAGCTCGGGACCTCCGTGATCGCGCACGGCTGCACCGCGGCCGGCAACGACCAGGTGCGGTTCGAGGTCGCGCTGCGCACGCTCGCCCCGGAGCTCGAGGTCCTCGCCCCGGTGCGCGACCGCGCCTTCAAGCGGCCGGACGAGCTGGCGTTCCTGCAGGAGCGCGGTCTGCCGGTGCCGCCGTTCGGCGCGGCCTACTCGATCAACCGCGGCCTGTGGGGCGTGACCATCGGCGGCCAGGAGACCCTGACCTCCTCGGGCGGCATTCCCGAGGAAGCCTGGGTTCTGACCCGAGAGGCGTTCACACGGCCGCGCCCGCCGGAGCACCATGTCATCGCCTTCGAGCGCGGCCGGCCGACGGGCCTTGATGGCCGCACGCTCGAGCCCGTGGCGCTGATCGAGACGCTGGAGTCGATCGCCGCGCCGTTCGGCATCGGGCGGGGCATCCACCTCGGCGATACGATCATCGGCACCAAGGGCCGGGTAGCCTTCGAGGCACCGGCCGCCGAGGTGCTGCTGACCGCGCATCGCGAGCTCGAGAAGCTCGTTCTGACCGGTCGCCAGCAGCGCATCAAGGAACTGCTCGCGCAACCCTATGGCGACCTGGTGCACGAGGGGCAACTGCTCGACCCGGTCTGCCGCGACATCGAGGCGTTGCTCGAGTCCTCGCAAGCGCGCGTGACCGGCACGGTGCGGATCGCGCTGCGGCCCGGCAATCTGTTCGTCGAGGGCGTCGAATCGCCCTACTCGCTGATGCGCGCTTCCAAGGGTGTCTACGGCGAAGCAGCCGGCGAATGGACGGCGCAAGACGCGCTCGGCTTCTCCAAGATCGCCGCCCTGACCGGCGTATTTCATCGGCGCGCCGGCGCGCCGGCCGAGAGCGTTTG
>DAHXNE010000127.1 GCA_027366635.1 Gammaproteobacteria bacterium
CGGCGTGATCGCGCGGGCCGCCCTATGTAAGAAGCGCTGGATCGGGGCTCCTGCCCCGCCCAGCGCCGTTGCGCCAAAAAGCGTGGTTTTTGGCTCAACGTCCGCCACCTGCGGCGGCGGGGCACGTCCCTGTGCCTGTGACCTTGCCGGGCCGCTTCATGACTCGGGGGTCGACTGTCAGTCGATGGACAACCACTAAGGGGTGCGGGAGCCGCGCGGGGCCTGATCGCATGGCCCGCTCGGGGACGGCCGGCGCTCGCAGCAGCGCGGGTGCGGGCCGGCGCGAAGAGACCCTTTACGACGAGGGGAGCCCCGGGATCAGCGGCTGGCCTTTCGGCACGTGGTAGAGGGTGAAGCGGCTGACCTTACCGTTCTTGAAGAACACGGTCACGCGACTCTCGTACGACCCGGAGAAGTATCCGTGCTTGTAGTAGTACACGAAATCCCACCGATCGACGTCGAAGGGATCCTTGATCATCGGCGTGCCGAGCAGGTATTGCACCTGCGAGCGGGTCATGCCGATCTTGAGCTGCCGTACCGCCGAGCCATCGATGTAGTTCCCCTGTTGAATGGGCATGCGATATACGCAGCCGCCGAGCAGTACCGAGAGCGCCGCGAGCCCGAGGCTCAGACGCAGGGCCGAATTGAAGTGAACTGGTCGCATGGAGGTCCGATGGGCAATAATAGGGTCCGATAATACCTGATCATAAACGCGCCGCCGCGATCCGTGCGGCGCTCGACCCCCGGGAGGCGCAGATCGCCGTGCAGGGCAATGACCTTCGCAAAGCGGGCCTGAAAGTCACGCTGCCTCGCCTGAAGATCCTGGAGATTCTTGCCGGCAGCAAGACGCGGCATTTATCGGCCGAGGACATCTACCGCAGTCTGCTCGAGTCGCACGAGGATATCGGCCTCGCGACGGTCTACCGGGTGCTGACTCAATTCGAAGCCGCCGGCCTAGTCGCACGCCATCATTTCGAGGATGGCATGGCGGTGTTCGAACTCAACGAGGGCGCGCATCACGATCATATTGTGTGTCTGGACTGCGGCCGCGTCGAAGAGTTCGTCGACGCGGACATCGAGTCGCGCCAGAACGCCGTGGCCCGCAAGCTGCACTTCGAGATCAGCGACCACTCCCTGATTCTCTACGGCCATTGCCGCCGCGAGGCATGCCCGCACCGGCGCAAACCGGAGCATTGACGGGGACCGCTCAGCGGCGTCGCGCGGCGCGCCTTGCCGGTCGTGGCGGCTCGGTCAGGCCCGTCCCTGCCAGCAGCGCGCGCGCGTGCGCGCGTGCCGAGTCGGTGACATCGACTCCGCCGAGCATGCGGGCAAGCTCCTCGATGCGCTCGTTCGCATTGAGCTCGGCCAGCGTGGTGCGCGTGACGCCCCGGTCCGCTCGCTTCTCGACACGCATGTGCTGATGTCCCTGCGAGGCCACTTGCGGCAGGTGTGTCACGCACAGTACTTGGCTGCGCTCCCCGAGCGTGCGCAGCTCGCGCCCGACGATCTCGGCCACCGCGCCGCCGATACCCGAGTCGACCTCGTCGAAGACCATGCACCGGGTCTCGCGGGCGCTGCTGGCCACCTCGACGGCCAGCGACAGACGGGACAGTTCGCCCCCGGAGGCGACCTTGGCGAGCGGGCGTAGCGGCTGGCCCGGATTGGCGCTGACGCGAAACTCGATGTCATCGGAGCCATGGGCCGCCGGCTCGCCGCCAAGCTCCGTCACGTCCACTTCGAAGCGTCCGCCCGCCATGCCCAATTTCTGCATGTGTTCGCTTACAGCGGCGCCGAGCGTCGCGGCCGCCGCAATGCGGGCTCGGGTGAGCTCCTGGGCCTGACGCCGGTACTGCGCGAGCACGCCGGCGAGCTCGGCGCGCAGAGCCTGCAGATCGAGGCCGCTACGCTCGAGCGCCGCCAGATCCTCCCCGAGCTGCGCCGCGTGCGCCGGCAGCTCGGCCGGCGCCACCCGGTGCTTGCGCGCGAGATCCTCGATGGCCGCGAGCCGGCCTTCCACCGCGTTCTGCCGGGCGGTATCGAGCTCCAGGTCCTCGACGTAGCGCTCCAGCTCGCGAGCGGCCTCGCGCAGGTTGACCTCGGCTTCCTGCGCCAGCGCGATGATCGGCTGGAGGTGCGTGTCGATCCCGACAACCCCGCGTAGTGACTGCAGTGCCCGTCCGACCGCGCCGTGGGCGTTGTGCGATTCGTCCTGATATAGCAGCGCCAGCGCGCTCTGGGCGGCTTGCGCAAGACGGCCGCGGTGCGCCAGTCGCGTGCGCTCCTCGCTCAGGCGCTCGAGCTCGCCGGCGGCCAGTTCGAGCGCGCTCAGCTCACCGACCTGATGGCGCAACAGATCGAGTCGAGCGTCGCGATCGCGGGCCGCATCCGTCAGAGTGGTCTCGCTCGATTGCAGCTCGCGCCAGCGCCGCCAGGTCGCGGCGACCTCGGCGGCGCGTGACTCGAGTCCGCCGTACTCATCGAGCAGCTCGCGCTGGCGGGCCGCCCGGGTGAGCGACTGAAATTCGTGCTGGCCGTGAATGTCGACGAGCAGATCGCCGGTCTCGCGCAGCAGTTGCAGCGGTACCGGCTGGCCATTGAGCCAGGCGCGCGAGCGCCCGTCTGCCGAGATCATGCGCCGCACGATCAGCTCATTGCCGCCGAGCGCCTGTCGTTCCAGCCATTGTGCAAGCTCGGTCGGAGCGCTGCGCACATCGAAGGTGGCACTGAGCTCGGCCCGCTCGGCGCCGTGGCGGATCATCTCGGCGCCGGCGCGACCCCCGGCCAGAAGCTGCAGCGCATCCACCAGGATGGACTTTCCGGCGCCGGTTTCGCCAGTGAGCACCGTAAGCCCCGGCCGTACGGTCAGCTCGAGTGCATCGATGATGGCAAAGTCGCGGATTTGCAGGACATTCAGCATGACGATGAGTCGTGATCTGCGCGCTGCGCTCAGCGTTCGCCGTTACCCCGACCCCAGTGCAGCTTCGAGCGCAGCAGGCGGAAATAATCGTAGCCGGGCGGGTGCAGGAGCGAGATGCGCTCGGCGGCGCGCGTGATCTGCAAACGATCGCCGGGGACCATGGAGCCGAGGACTACCCCGTCGCACGTGATCTGCGCGCGAGTGTCAGGGCGCTCCAGCAATCGGATTTCGATGGTCGAGCGTCCCGAGACCACGATTGGGCGATCCGAGAGTGTGTGGGGGCAAATCGGTGCGAGCACCACGATGTCCAATTGCGGCTCGATAATCGGGCCGCCGCAGGAGAGGGCGTAAGCGCTCGATCCGGTGGCGCTGGCTACCACGATGCCGTCACCGGCGTGCGTGTTGACGTAGTTGCCGGCCACGCGAGTTTCGAAATCGAGCATCCGTCCCGTGGCGACCTTCTGCAGCACGACGTCGTTCAGCGCCAGAGCCGTGGCCGCGGCGCCGCCGCTGTGGTGCAGGCAGGCGGCCAGCAGCGGCCGCTCATCGGCGTCGAGACGGCCTTCCAGGGCCGTATCGAGGCAGGCGGTGATGTCCTGAGGCATCACGTCCGTGAGAAAGCCCAACCGGCCCCGATTGATGCCGAGCAGCGGTACGCCGTGCCGCGCCACTAGGCCCGCAGCGTAGAGCAACGTTCCATCGCCGCCTACGGCGATCATCAAGTCCACGCCCTCGCCGAGCTGATCTTCCGGCACTCCGGTCGCTCCCGGGCTGTCCGCCAGGGGCGTGCGCGCATCGACCCGCACGGGCACGTCCCGGGCGGCCAGATGCGCCAGCACCGCTTGGGCCGATTCGGCTACCCGCGGGTCCGAGAATCGGCCGACCAGCGCACAGCTGCGAGGAGGGGTCATCGGAAAATCGTAGCAGGACCCTGGATCGGTTGCTTGACGCTCGCGCGCCGTGCCTATAGTTTCGACTCGGCACCGCGCGAGCGACATCCGCGCGCTGGCGGCACCTATGACGCATGACGGGCGGGAAGATCAACTGAGCGAGCGCGCGCAGCATTTGCTGCGGGTGCTGGTCGAGAGCTATATCCGCGACGGTCAACCGGTCGGATCGCGCTCGCTGTCGCGCGAATCCGGACTGCAGCTGTCCTCGGCGACCATCCGTAACGTGATGGCTGATCTGGAGGAGCTCGGCTTCGTCGCCTCGCCGCACACTTCAGCCGGGCGGATTCCGACCGACAAGGGCTACCGATTCTTCGTCGACTCGCTCCTGCAGGTCCAGACGCTGCCGGCCGAGGCTGCCGAGGAGATCGAGCGCCAGTTCGCCACGCTGCGCGAGAGCGGCAAGGATCTGGTGAGCATGGTTTCGGAGCTGCTCTCGAGCCTGACCCGGCTTGCGGGCGTGGTGACCCTGCCGCGCGCCACCCAGGCATCGATCACGCAGATCGAGTTCGTCAGCCTCTCGGAGAACCGGGTGCTGGTGGTGCTCGTCTACGGGGACAGCGAGGTGCAGAACCGCTTCATCCAGCTGGAGCGGTACTACTCGCCCGATGAGCTGAAGCGGGCCGCGCAGTTCCTCAACCAGCACTTCCGCGGGCGCTCCCTCGAGCAGGTGCGCGAGGAGATTCTCCGCCAGCTGAGCGAGACGCGCGCACACATGAACCAGGTGATGCTCGATGCGATCTCCATGGCTCAGCATGTTTTCGAGTCCGGCGAGAAGGAAGGTGAGCTCGAGTATGTGATCAAGGGCGAGACGAATCTGATGAGCCTGGCCGAGCTCTCGGGCGTTGAGCGACTGAGGCGCCTGTTCGAGGCGTTCAGCGAGAAGCGCGATTTCCTGCACTTGCTCGATCACAGCCTGCGGGCCGAGGGCGTGCAGATCTTCATCGGCCATGAGTCCGGATACCATATCCTCGATGATTGCAGCGTGATCACCGCCCCGTACGGCTCACCGGGCTCGGTCGTCGGCGTTCTCGGGGTGATCGGACCGACCCGTATGGCTTACGAGCGGGTCATTCCCATCGTGGATATGACGGCAAAACTGCTGGGTGCCGCCTTGAATTCGCGGCGCTGACCCCCACCGATCGCGCTAGGCTGCCTCGGGGTACCCCCCGGGAAGCGATGGTTTTACCTCAAGAATCTGAGAGGAATGCGGATGAGCATCGAACAGGCCGGTACGAGCCCGGCAGACGCGCCGCGCGCCGCAGGCGAGTCGGCCGGGACGGCCGGCGCAGCCCCGAGCGGCGAGCACAGTGATTCGCCTGCGGAGCTGGCGCGAGTGCAGCAAGCGCTCGAGCAAGCCGAGCAGCGGGCGCGTGAGCACTGGGAGCAGTACCTGCGCGCCGTGGCCGAGCTGGACAACGTACGCAAGCGCGCCCAGCGCGACATCGAGGCGGCAAACCGCTACGGTTTGGAGAAATTCGCCGCCGAGCTGCTGCCGGTCCAGGACAGTCTCGAGCTCGCGGTGCACAGCGCTGCTCAGGCCGACGTCGACCCTCAGAGCCTCAGGCAGGGCCAGGAGGCGACGCTGAAATTGCTGACCAAGGCACTGGAGACACTCGGTATCACGCCCATCCTGCCGCTCGGCGAACCCTTCGATCCGGCCCGGCACGAGGCTATGCTGGCCCAGGAGTCCGCGACGGCGGCCCCGAACACGGTGCTGCAGGTGGTTCAGGCCGGCTACGAGCTCAACGGCAGGCTGCTGCGCCCGGCGCGGGTGATCGTCACCAAGGCCGTGGCGGGCAGCGACCGGGCCTCCGGGGTGGGACTTGATTCGGCCTGAACGGGCCCCCAAAAAGAGCCTCAACGACTTCCAGGCACCCTACGACAGAAGATATCGGCGGAGCAGATCATGGCAAAGGTAATCGGCATCGACCTCGGCACCACCAATTCGTGCGTGGCCATCATGGAGGGGGGGAAGCCCCGGGTGATCGAGAACAGCGAGGGCGATCGCACGACGCCGTCGATCGTGGCCTTCACCAAGGACAACGAGGTGCTGGTGGGCCAGCCCGCCAAACGTCAGGCGGTGACCAATCCACAGAACACGCTGTTCGCCATCAAGCGTCTCATCGGACGGAAATTCGAGGACGAAGTCGTCCAGCGTGACGCGAAGATGGTGCCCTACAAGATCGCGCGCGCCGACAATGGCGATGTGTGGGTCGATGTGCAGGGCAAGCAGATGGCCCCGCCGGAGATCTCCGCGCGCGTGCTGATGAAGATGAAGAAGACCGCCGAGGACTACCTCGGCGAGCCGGTCACGGAGGCGGTGATCACGGTGCCGGCGTACTTCAACGACTCGCAACGCCAGGCGACCAAGGACGCGGGCCGCATCGCCGGCCTGGAGGTCAAGCGCATCATCAATGAGCCGACCGCCGCCTCGCTCGCCTACGGGCTCGACAAGCAGGGCGGGGACCGCAAGATCGCCGTGTACGACCTGGGCGGTGGCACGTTCGATGTTTCCATCATCGAGATCGCCGAGATCGACGGCGAGCACCAGTTCGAGGTTCTCTCGACCAATGGCGACACGTTCCTCGGTGGCGAGGACTTCGACCTGCGCATCATCAATTTCCTGGCCGAGGAATTCCTGAAGGAGTCCGGCGTCGACGTGCGCAAGGATCCGCTTGCCATGCAGCGTCTGAAGGAGGCCGCTGAGAAGGCTAAGATCGAGCTTTCCTCGACGCAGCAGACCGAGATCAACCTGCCGTACATCACGGCCGACGCATCTGGCCCGAAGCACCTGTCCGTCAAATTGACCCGAGCCAAACTCGAGGCGTTGGTGGAGGAGTTGGTGCAGAAGACCATTGCGCCGTGCCGCACGGCGATGAAAGACGCCGGCGTTTCCGCCGGGGATATCGCCGAGGTGATTCTGGTCGGCGGCCAGACTCGCATGCCGCTGGTGCAGAAGTACGTCAAGGATTTCTTCGGGCGTGAGCCGCGCAAAGACGTCAACCCCGATGAGGCGGTGGCGGTCGGAGCGGCCATTCAGGCCGGCGTGCTCGCCGGCGAAGTCAAGGACGTGCTGCTGCTCGATGTGACCCCACTGTCCCTCGGCATCGAGACTCTGGGCGGAGTCATGACCAAGCTCATCGAGAAGAACACCACCATTCCGACCAAGGCCGCGCAGGTGTTCTCCACCGCTGACGATAGCCAGACGGCGGTGACCATCCACGTGCTGCAGGGCGAGCGTGAGCGCGCTGCGGACAACAAGTCGCTCGGCAAGTTCGATCTGTCGGATATTCCGCCGGCTCCACGCGGTATGCCCCAGATCGAGGTGTCTTTCGACATCGACGCCAACGGCATTCTCAACGTATCGGCGAAGGACAAGGCAACCGGGCGGGAGCAGAAGATCGTCATCAAGGCCTCGAGCGGCCTCAACGAGGATGAGATCAAGCGCATGGTGCGCGATGCCGAGGCGCATGCCGCCGAGGACAAGCGCTTCCGCGAGCTGGTCGAGACGCGCAACAAGGCCGATGCGATGTTGCACGCCGTGGAACGGAGCCTGAAGGATCTTGGCGACAAGGTCGAGCCGAGCGAGCGCGCCGCGGTCGAATCAGCCATCTCGGAGCTGCGTGCGGCGCTGAAGAGCGACGACCAAGCGGTGATCGAGAAGAAGACCGAGGCGTTGGCGCAGGCTTCGGCCGGGCTCGCTCAGAAGGCTTACGCGGCCCAGTCCGGCGAGGCGGCCGCGGCGGCGGGTGGCGAGCCTGGTGCGCCAGCCGGCGGCGCCGCTGACGGCAAGGAGAATGTGGTCGACGCGGAGTTCGAAGAGGTGAAGGACAAGGGGCGCAAAGCGTCCTGATGCCAACTCGATCTGTTCGCGCGTCGCGGCTGCGGCCGATGCGCCGCGCATGTGCAGAGTTCGGTTGTGTTCGGGCCGGGTGAGAGACCGGATGTGTCTCACCCAGCCTGTGCAGGTGCAGGTGCGGCCCGGCGGGCACGGCGGCTCGAGGACACGCGGAACATCGGCGCATTTCAGAACGCTCGCGCATAATTCACGCTAACATTCCGGCATGTCCAAGCGCGATTACTACAAGGTTCTCGACGTCCCGAAGACGGCGACCGAGGCGGAAATCAAGAAGTCGTACCGGCGTCTGGCGATGAAATATCATCCAGACCGCAATCCGGGCGACACGGAGGCGGAGGAGCGCTTCAAGGAGGCGAAGGAAGCCTATGAAGTGCTCACCGAGCCATCCAAGCGAGCGGCGTATGACCAGTATGGTCATGCCGGAGTCGAGGCCGTCGCCGGGGCGCGCGGCCGGGGCGGCCCCAATGCTGCGGACGCGTTCAGCGACATCTTCGGAGATGTGTTTGGCGACATCTTTGGCGCCGCGCGCCGCGGAGGTCGGTCGCAGGTGTTCCGGGGCGCCGATCTGCGCTACGAGCTGGAGCTGGATTTGCGCGAGGCCGTCTTCGGGCACACGGTGCAGATTGAGGTACCGAAACTGGCCGAGTGCGAAACCTGCCACGGTACCGGTGCGGCCAAGGGCAGCTCGCCCAGCGCGTGCGACACGTGTGGCGGCAGCGGCCAGGTTCGCATCTCACAAGGATTCTTTCAGCTGCAGCAGACGTGTCCCAAGTGCCGGGGTGCCGGCACGGTCGTCCGCAACCCCTGTGATACCTGTTTCGGTCAAGGCCGCGTGCGGCGCACACGCAAGCTTTCCGTCAAGGTACCGCCCGGCGTGGACACGGGCGATCGGATCCGGCTCACGGGAGAAGGCGAGGCGGGCCGCAATGGCGGGCCGCCGGGAGATCTCTACGTCGAAGTGCAGGTGCGCGAGCATCCAATCTTCGAGCGCGACGGCGAGCACCTCTCGTGCGAGGTGCCGATCAGTTTCGCCATCGCCGCCCTCGGTGGCTCGGTGGAGGTGCCCACGCTCGACGGCGATGTGGTGGTGAAGATTCCGGCCGAGACGCAATCGGGGCGCGTTTTCCGGCTGCGCGATAAAGGCGTCAAACCGGTCCGCGGCAGCGCACGGGGCGACCTGTTTTGTCGGGTCGTGGTCGAGACGCCGGTACACCTTTCGGCGGAGCAACGTGAATTGATCCGCAAGTTCGAGGAGTCGCTCAAGGAAAACGGCACGCGGCACTCGCCGCGGGAGAAGGGATTTTTCGAGGGCGTGCGCCGCTTCTTCGGCGCCTGAGAGCCGCTCCGATGGGCACACGCGCAGTGATCATCGGCGTGGCGGGCCGGATGGGGCGGGCGCTGATGCGTGCCGCTGGCGAGTTCCCGCAGCTCACCCTCGTCGGAGCGATTGCCTCGCCCCACAGCGAGGCACTCGGCCGCGATGCCGGCGAACTCGCGGGTATCGCGCCGCTCGGTCTTGCCGTCAGCGCGGATTTGGCCGGGGCGCTGCGGGAAGCGGACGTCGCGATCGATTTTTCGCTTCCTGAGGCGAGTGCGGCTCACCTCTCGGCTTGCCGTGCGTCGGGGGTTTCGCTGCTGGTCGGGACTACCGGTTTGGCGCAGGCGCTCAGTGACGGGGACTTGCTCGAGGCGGCACAGCACATCGCGCTTCTGGTGGCGTCGAACACCAGCCTCGGCGTCACGGTGCTCACTGAACTGGTGCGCCAGGCCGCCGCCGCGCTGCCGATCGAGTTTGACATCGAGATTCTGGAGACGCACCACCGACTGAAGCGCGATGCGCCCTCGGGAACCGCCCTGACGCTGGCCCGGGCGGCTGCCGATGCCCGCGGGATTGCCGCCGGCGAGGCGCTCGCGGGCGCCGGGTCGCCCCGCAGTGGACCACGGGGTCCCAGGGAGATCGGCTTCGCCGTCGCGAGGGGTGGCGACGTGGTCGGAGAGCACGATGTGCGCTTCCTTGGGCCGGGCGAGCAGATCGTGCTGGGGCATCGCGCCACCGATCGCGCGATCTTCGCCCGTGGTGCGCTCACCGCTGCGCTCTGGCTTGCGCAGCAACCTGCGGGGCGCTATGAGATGCGCGATATTCTTTTTGAAAAACAATAACGTAGAGAATACACCGCAGTGTCTTGCCTGTCGGGGTCCGGCGTCGAATTTCTCATGGACACCCGCGGCAGGCGACCGTAGAATTTCGCCCGATCCGCGGGCGGGTCAATTGATTCGTGTGCGGGTTAGTCCACGCAAGGCGGGAGGTCGTTCTCAGGAACGCCTCCCGCTTTGTATATCCGCCTGTCGCGGGCGCAGAACTCGCAGGCGCGGCAGGTCGCAGTGGGACCCGCCGCCGGATGAAAGAGAGGATCCATCGAAGTGAGTGTGCCGGCAGTCCTGGCTTTGGCGGATGGCACCGTCTTTCGCGGCCAATCGATTGGCGCCAAGGGTAATACGACGGGCGAAGTCGTCTTCAACACCGCGATGACGGGTTACCAGGAGATTCTGACCGATCCGTCATACGCCCGTCAGATCGTCACGCTCACCTGTCCGCACATCGGCAACACCGGCGCGACGCCCGAAGATCTCGAGTCCGCGCAGGTTTACGCCGCGGGTCTCGTGGTGCGCGATCTGCCGGCACGCTGGAGCAACTGGCGCGGCAGTGAATCGCTTGGCAGCTTTCTCGAGCGCGGCCGCATCGTCGCGATCGCCGGCATCGACACTCGGCGCCTGACGCGCATCCTGCGCGAGCGCGGCACGCAGTCCGCGTGCATCATGACCGGCGAGAATGCCGATGCCGCCGCCGCGGCCATCGCGGCGCGCAAGTTTCCGGGATTGAAGGGCATGGACCTGGCCAAGGTCGTCAGCACGCGGCGCACGTTCCAGTGGAACGACGGCAGTGTGTGGCCGGAGAAGGCGGGCCCGCTGCGCGCGCATCAGCGCTTGCACGTGGTCGCCTACGACTTCGGCATCAAGCGCAACATTCTGCGGGTCCTGGCGGACTACGGCTGTCGGATGACCGTGGTGCCGGCCGAAACGAGCGCCGAGGAGGCGCTTGCTCTGGCTCCGGACGGGCTGTTTCTCTCCAACGGACCCGGCGATCCCGAGCCCTGCGAGTACGCCATCGAGGCGACGCGCCGGCTTCTGCAGACCGATTTGCCGCTGTTCGGTATCTGTCTGGGCCACCAGATCCTCGGGCTCGCTGCCGGCGCGCGCACCGTCAAGATGAAATTCGGCCACCATGGCGGCAATCACCCCGTGCAGGACCTCGAGTCCGGCCGGGTGCTCATCACCAGCCAGAATCACGGCTTTGCCGTCGATGAGGCGACCTTGCCGATCAACGTGCGCGCCACGCACCGCTCGTTGTTCGATGGCTCGCTGCAGGGGTTGGCATTCCAGGATCGTGCCGCATTCGGCTTCCAGGGACATCCGGAGGCGAGCCCCGGTCCGCACGATGTCAAACCGCTGTTCGAACGATTCGTGCAGCTGATGGTGCGCCGGCTGCAGGCGCAGTTGCGCGACGCTCAGGGGCAGTCCCCGGGCGCGCAAGCGGCCGCCCCGCGCCAGAGCGTGACTTCCCGCTGACCCCGAGAGCGACCCCGTGCCCAAGCGTAGCGATCTGAAGAGCATCCTCATCATCGGCGCCGGCCCGATCATCATCGGTCAGGCGTGCGAGTTCGACTACTCCGGCGCGCAGGCCTGCAAGGCGCTGCGCGCCGAGGGCTTTCGGGTGGTGTTGGTCAACTCCAACCCGGCCACCATCATGACGGATCCGGAAATGGCCGACGCCGTCTACATCGAGCCGGTCAATTGGCGCACCGTGGCGCGCATCATAGAGAAGGAGCGTCCCGAGGCGGTGCTGCCGACCATGGGCGGGCAGACAGCGCTCAACACCGCGCTTGATCTGGTGCGCGAAGGCGTGCTCGAGAAATTCGCAGTCGAGCTGATCGGCGCGAAGCGTGAAGCGATCGACATGGCCGAGGACCGCGAGCGCTTCCGCGACGCCATGACCGAGATCGGCCTCGAGTCGCCGCATTCGCAGATGGCGCGCAGCCTCGAGGAGGCGTTCGCGGTCGCCGGGGACATCGGCTTTCCGATCGTCATCCGTCCGTCCTTCACTCTGGGCGGCTCCGGCGGCGGCATCGCCTACAACCGCGAGGAGCTCGAGACCATCGTTGCGCGTGGACTGGACGCCTCGCCGACCTCCGAGGTGCTGCTCGAGGAGTCGGTGATCGGGTGGAAGGAATTCGAGATGGAGGTGGTGCGGGACAGTAGGGACAACTGCATCGTCGTCTGCTCGATCGAGAACCTCGATCCGATGGGCGTGCATACCGGAGATTCGATCACCGTGGCGCCGGCTCTCACGCTCACCGATAAGGAATATCAGCGCATGCGCGACGCTTCGATCGCGGTGCTGCGCAAGATCGGCGTCGATACGGGCGGCTCGAACGTACAGTTCGCGGTCAATCCGCGCGACGGCCGGCTGCTGGTGATCGAGATGAACCCGCGGGTATCGCGCTCCTCGGCGCTCGCTTCCAAGGCGACCGGATTTCCGATCGCCAAGATCGCCGCGAAACTTGCCGTCGGCTATACCTTGGACGAGCTGAAGAACGACATCACCGGCGGCGCGACGCCGGCCTCGTTCGAGCCGTCCATCGACTATGTGGTCACCAAGATTCCCCGGTTCACGTTCGAGAAGTTTCCCGCGGCCAACGATCGGCTGACGACGCAGATGAAGTCGGTCGGCGAGGTCATGGCCATCGGGCGCACGTTCCAGGAGTCGCTGCAGAAGGCGCTGCGCGGCCTGGAGACCGGACTCGATGGGCTGACGCCGCAGCCGCTGCCCGCCGCCAGCGAGGAGGCCGAGGGCCGGCTGACTCACGAGTTGCGCGTTGCGGGCCCGAATCGTCTGCTGTACGTGGCGGATGCATTCCGCGCCGGGTGGACGTTCGAGCGTATCGCGGAGCTGACTCGCATCGATCCGTGGTTCCTGGCGCAGATCGAGGATCTGATTTCCGAGGAGACGCGCGTGCGCGAGGAAGGATTCGCCGGGCTTCAGGGCACGCGGCTGCGCGCCCTGAAGCGCAAGGGATTCTCTGACGCCTGTCTTGCCAGGCTTGTAGAGATGCCCGAGCAGGCGGTGCGCCACAAGCGTCACGACCTCGGCGTGCGGCCGGTGTACAAGCGGGTCGACACGTGCGCGGCGGAGTTCGCGACCTCGACGGCCTACCTGTATTCGACGTACGAGGAGGAATGCGAGTCGGAGCCCACCGCACGGCGCAAGATCATGATTCTCGGCGGCGGACCCAACCGCATCGGCCAGGGAATCGAATTCGACTACTGCTGCGTGCACGCCGCCCTGAGCCTGCGCGAGGACGGATTCGAGACCATCATGGTCAACTGCAATCCCGAGACCGTCTCGACCGATTACGACACGTCCGATCGGCTGTACTTCGAGCCGCTGACGCTCGAGGATGTTCTGGAGATCCTCGCCAAGGAAAAGCCGGAGGGCGTGATCGTGCAGTTCGGCGGGCAGACGCCGTTGAAGCTTTGCCGGGCGCTCGAGCAGGCCGGCGCGCCCATCATCGGCACCTCGCCGGAATCGATCGACGCAGCCGAGGATCGCGAGCGGTTCCAGGCGCTGGTGCAGAAGCTCGGACTTCGACAGCCGGCGAACGCGACGGCCCGGACCGAGGACCAGGCCGTGCAGCTTGCCCGCGAGGTCGGCTTTCCGCTGGTGGTACGGCCGTCGTATGTGCTCGGTGGGCGGGCGATGGAGATCGTATTCAACGAAGAGGATCTGCGCGGCTATATGACGCGCGCGGTGCAGGTTTCCAATGACAGTCCCGTGCTGCTCGACCGGTTTCTCGATGTGGCGATCGAGGTCGATGTCGACGCGGTATGCGACGGGGAGCAGGTTCTGATCGGAGGCATCATGGAGCACGTCGAGCAGGCCGGCGTGCACTCGGGGGATTCCGGGTGCTGCCTACCGCCGAACAGCCTCAGTGCCGACCTGCAGGCCCAACTGCGCGAGCAGACCCGTAAGCTCGCCGGGGCGCTGCAGGTGGTGGGCCTGATGAATATACAGTTTGCCATCCAGAATGGGGTGATCTACGTGCTGGAAGTGAACCCGCGAGCTTCACGCACGGTGCCGTTTGTTTCCAAGGCCACCGGAGTGCCGCTGGCGAAAATCGCCGCGCGCGTCATGACCGGCCGCCGCCTGGCGGACCTCGGGGTCGGCGAGGTCCGCACCCCCGAGTACTATGCGGTCAAGGAGGCGGTCTTTCCGTTCGTGAAATTCCCGGAAGCAGACCCCATACTTGGACCCGAGATGAAATCGACCGGGGAAGTCATGGGCACCGGGCGCACCTTCGGGGAGGCCTATGCCAAGGCGCAAAGCGCCTCGGGTGTGACCCTGCCGCGCGAGGGCGTATGCTTCATCAGCGTTCGCGACCGCGACAAGCCCGGGGCGGTGCAGTTGGCCCGGCGCCTCATCGAGCGGGGATTCGAGCTGCTCGCGACCGAAGGCACCGCCCGGGCGTTGACGGAGGCGGGTATCGCATGCCAGCGCGTCAACAAGGGGCGCGAGGGCCGGCCGCACGTCGTGGATATGATCAAGAACGACGAAATCGATCTCATCATCAATACGACCGAGGGCAAGCTCGCCATCAAGGAGTCGAACTCCATTCGCCGCGAGGCGGTGCACCGCCGTGTGACGTATTACACGACGCTCGCGGCGGGGTTGGCCACGTGCGAGGCCCTCGATCATCTCGACGAGGTGGAAGTGAACCGCCTGCAGGATCTGCATCGGGAGGCGGTGCGCGCATGAAACGCACTCCAATGACGCTGCGCGGCGCCGAGGCGCTGCGCGCCGAGCTGAGGCGGCTGAAGAGCGAGTCTCGTCCGGCGGTCATCAAGGCGATCGCCGAGGCGCGCAGCCACGGCGATTTGTCCGAGAACGCCGAGTATCACGCCGCGCGGGAGCAGCAGAGTTTCATCGAGGGACGGATTCGGGAAATCGAGACCAAGCTTTCGAACGCCGAGGTGATCGACCCAAGCACGCTCCCGAATACCGGCCGAGTGGTCTTTGGCGCCGTGGTCGAGCTCGAGGACGAAGCCGGTAACCGGCGCGTCTATCAGGTTGCGGGCGAGGACGAGGCGGACGTCAACGCGGGCCGGATTTCGATTACCTCGCCGATTGCGCGGGCGCTGGTCGGCAAGTCCGAGGGAGACGTGGTGGACGTCGCTGCCCCCGGTGGGGTGCGCTCCTTCGAAATCGTCGGGGTACGGTTCGAGTAAGGGCCTAGTGGCCGGGAATCACGATGCGCGGCAGGTTGTCCCGCGCCCGGTAGAGCACCGCGCAGTGGCCGATGCGTTGTACGAGCGCGCTGCCGGTTCGTTCGGCCAGGCCGGCGAGCAGCGCTTCGCGGTGCTCGGCATCGGCTGCGGTAGCCTTGACCTTGATCAGTTCGTGGTCGGCCAGGGCGCGCTCGGTCTCACGCACGACTGCGTCGGTCAGGCCGCCCGCGCCGAGGCGGACCACAGGCTTGAGCGGGTGTGCCAGCGCTCGCAGATGGCGGCGCTGGCGTTCGGTGAGGCTCTGGGTAGTGGACATTTGGACATTCTACAGGCCGATATGGCAAAGCGGTCCCAAAGCAGTGGTCGGTGGCTCAACGAGCACTTCTCGGATCCGTTCGTGAAGCGGGCACAGGCGGAAGGCTGGCGGTCACGAGCGGCATTCAAGCTTCAAGAGATCGATCTGCGGGAGAAAATGTTGCGATCAGGCGCGATCTGTGTGGATCTTGGCGCCGCTCCAGGGGCATGGAGCCAGTACGCACGTCGACGGCTGGGCCGTAGCGGGCAGATGCTCGCCACGGATATCCTTCCCATGGAACCGCTTGCGGGCGTGGAATTCGTGCAGGGCGACTTCCGGGATCCGGTCGTATTCGACGCTATCCTCGAGCGTTTGCCCGGGCGGCAGGTAGACTGGGTGCTCTCGGATATGGCCCCGGCCCTCAGCGGGATCGATGCGGTCGATCAGCCGCGGACGATGGACTTGGCCGAGCTTGCGCTGGATATGGCAGCGCGGGTCTTGAAGCCTGGAGGCGGCGCCCTGATCAAGCTTTTTCAGGGAGCGGGATTCGAGGCGCTGGTTCGCTCCACGCGCAGGCAGTTCGGCAAGGTCAAACTGATCAAGCCGACGGCGTCCCGTGCCCGTAGCGCCGAAATGTATATGCTGGCTAAGGACTACCGCTTGGTGTAGCGTGCTGATGCGATGAACGATCTGACCAAAAATATCATCCTCTGGGTGGTTATCGTCGTGATTCTGCTGGCGGTCTTCAGCCGCTACATCCCGAACACGAACCAGCCCCAGGTCTTAACCTATTCCACGTTCCTGCACGACGTCGAGGACAATCATGTCTCCGCGGTGACGTTCCAGGGGACGATGCTCTATGGTGAGCTGACCAATCACAACAAGTTCAAGACCTTCAATCCGGAGACGAACTACACGGCGCTGATCGGCGCGCTCGAGCAGCACAACGTCGATATCTCCGGCAAGCCGCCCAAGGGCGAAGGCATTCTCGAGCAGATTCTCATCCAGCTGCTGCCCGTGCTGGTGCTGGTCGTCTTGTTCGCCTACATGCTGCGGCAGATGC
The DNA here is from genome assembly GCA_027366635.1 of Gammaproteobacteria bacterium. Classification (GTDB taxonomy): domain Bacteria; phylum Pseudomonadota; class Gammaproteobacteria; order Steroidobacterales; family Steroidobacteraceae; genus 13-2-20CM-66-19. Next base: position 16,426 of record DAHXNE010000127.1, read on the forward strand.
AGGGCGCATCCGGAGGGCGCGGGGCGATGTCCTTCGGCAAGAGCCGGGCGCGGTTGCTCGGCGAGGATCAGGTGAGCGTCACCTTCGCCGATGTCGCTGGAGTGGATGAGGCCAAACAGGAGGTGGGCGAAATCGTCGACTTCCTGAAGGATCCCGGGAAGTTTCAGAAGCTTGGCGGGAAGATCCCCAAGGGCGTATTGATGGTCGGCTCCCCGGGCACGGGCAAGACGCTGCTGGCGCGCGCCATCGCCGGCGAGGCCAAGGTGCCGTTCTTCACCATCTCCGGCTCAGACTTCGTGGAGATGTTCGTCGGTGTCGGCGCTTCGCGTGTGCGCGACATGTTCGAGCAGGCCAAGAAGCACGCGCCGTGCATCATTTTTATCGACGAGATCGACGCGGTCGGTCGTCACCGCGGCGCGGGCCTCGGCGGTGGTCACGATGAGCGCGAGCAGACCCTGAATCAGTTGCTGGTCGAGATGGACGGCTTCGAGGGCAACGAGGGCATCATCGTCATCGCGGCGACCAATCGTCCCGACGTGCTCGACCCGGCGCTGCTGCGTCCCGGCCGATTTGACCGGCAGGTGGTGGTGCCCCTGCCCGACGTGCGCGGTCGCGAGCAGATCCTGCGGGTGCACATGCGGCGCGTGCCGCTGGGTGATGACGTGAAGCCGGGGCTGATCGCGCGCGGCACACCGGGGTTCTCCGGGGCGGATCTCGCCAATCTGGTGAACGAGGCGGCGCTGTTCGCCGCGCGCGCCAACAAGCGCATCGTGGGCATGGACGAGTTCGAGCGCGCCAAGGACAAGATCATGATGGGCGCGGAACGGCGCTCGATGGTGATGACCGAGGAGGAGAAGCGCATGACCGCCTACCACGAGGCCGGCCATGCGATCGTCGGGATGACCGTGCCCGAGCACGATCCGGTCTACAAGGTGACCATCATCCCGCGCGGACGCGCCTTGGGCCTCACCCAGTTTCTGCCCGAGCAGGACCGCTACAGCATGTCCAAGCGGCGTCTGGAAAGCACCATCGCCACGCTGTTCGGCGGGCGTGTTGCCGAAGAGCTGATCTTCGGTCCCGAGGCGGTCACCACTGGCGCCTCGAACGACATCGAGCGGGCTACGGAACTGGCGCGCAACATGGTCACCAAGTGGGGACTGTCGGACAAGCTCGGGCCGCTCACCTACTCGGAGGAAACCGGCGAGGTGTTCCTTGGCCGCAGCGTCACGCAGCACAAGCAGGTCTCGGATGTGACCGCGCATGCCATCGATGAGGAAGTGCGTCGGGTCATCGAGGCCAACTACAAGACCGCCCACGAGATCCTCACCGCGGCGCTCGACAAGCTGCATACCATGGCCGAGGCGCTGATCAAGTACGAGACCATCGAGGAAGATCAGCTGAAGGACATCATGGCGGGTCGCGTGCCGAAGCCGCCGAGCGGCTGGGACGACACCATGTCGCATCGCCCGCCGCCCCCGGCACCCGGTCCTTTGCCCGGCGCTCCGCTCGGCTCGCCGGCGAGCTGAGCGCGGCGCGGCCGGGCTGGGCCCGTGCCGTCCCCGAGAGGTGCCCGGGTGAGCACGCTGCTGCGCTGTGGGGGGCGGTCGCTCGACTGGGCGGGCCCGCTCGTGATGGGCGTGGTCAACGTCACACCGGATTCCTTTTCTGACGGCGGCCGGTACCTTCAGACGGAGCAGGCACTGGAGCGAGCGCTCGCGGTTGCGGCGCAAGGCGCGGCCGCCATCGACCTTGGCGGCGAGTCGACCCGGCCGGGTGCCGAGCCGGTGTCCGTGCAAGAGGAGCTGCGCCGGGTCATCCCGCTGGTGCAGCGGTTGCGTCCGCTGACCTCGATTGTCATCTCCGTAGATACCAGCAAGCCCGAGGTCATGCGCGCCGCCGTGAGCGCGGGCGCCGATCTGATCAACGACGTGTACGCGCTGCGTGTCCCCGGTGCGATCGAGGCGGTTGCCAAGTCGGACTGCGCAATCTGCCTGATGCACATGCAAGGGGAACCGCGCACCATGCAGCGCGCGCCACACTACGCGGACGTGGTGAGCGAGGTGCGGGCATTCCTGGCGGAGCGGGTCGAGGCTTGCCGGGCCGCGGGAATCGCCTCCGAGCGCATCGTGCTCGATCCGGGCTTCGGTTTCGGCAAGACACTGGAACACAATCTCACGCTGCTGCGCCGCTTGTCCGAGGTTCGGGTCGCGGGATTGCCCATTCTCGCGGGTCTGTCGCGCAAGTTCATGATTGGCACGCTCACCGGCAAATCCGCTGAGGACCGCGTCCATGGCAGCGTCGCTGCCGGACTCATCGCCGCGCAGCGTGGTGCGAACATCCTCAGGGTTCACGATGTCGCCGCCACGGTGGATGCGCTGAAGGTGCTCCAGGCCGTTGCGGGCCGCTCCGATTCCGCGCCCCCGAGCTGAAGCGCGAGCGCGTCGCTGACGGCTACGATTCGACTCCGGCGCCCCTGTCCCTGGTCGGGCACAGATATGATGATCGATAATGCCTGTCGGCGATGTCCCCTAACGATGAGGCGCAGAACGTGAGCAGGAACTACTTCGGGACTGATGGGCTCGTGGCGAGAGCGACGCACGACCGTGCGCAGGCGTATGGGCCGGGGGGGTGTTCCGGGACATCTTTAGAGGTCTGTTCGTGAGCCGGCAGTACTTCGGTACGGATGGGGTCCGCGGCCGCGTGGGCGAAGACCCCATGACCGTGGATTTCGCGCTGCGGCTGGCGAGCGCCGCGGGCCGGGTGCTCGCCCCGGAGGGTGGCACCGTACTGATCGGCAAGGATACGCGGCTCTCCGGCTACATGTTCGAATCGGCCCTCGAGGCCGGATTTGTCGCTGCGGGCGTGAACGTAATGCTGATCGGACCGCTGCCGACGCCAGGGATTGCCTACATGGCGCGCCGCTTCGAGTGCGACTTCGGTGTCGTGATCAGCGCCTCACACAACCCGTACGACGACAACGGCATCAAGTTCTTCGACGGCAGCGGCGGGAAGCTTTCCGACGAGCTCGAGGCGCGGATCGAGGCCGAGCTCGCCCGGCCGGTGCTGACCCGCTCCTCGCGCAATCTGGGCAAGGCCGTGCGCGTCGATCGCTCCCGCGTCCACTACCAGGAGTTCTGTGCCGCGACGCTGCCCGACGGCGTCGAGCTCTCGGGCGTCAAGATCGTGATCGACTGCGCCAATGGGGCGGCCTACAAGGTCGCACCCCGCGTGCTGGCCGACCTCGGGGCCGAGATCGTGCCGATCGGCTGCTCGCCGAACGGGCGCAACATCAACGACGGTTGCGGTTCGCTGCACCCGGAGCTGCTGCAGCTGACGGTCGCTGGCGTGCGTGCCCATGTGGGCCTGGCCCTCGACGGAGATGGCGACCGGCTGGTGATGGTCGATCACCTGGGGCGCATCGTCGATGGCGATCAGCTGCTGTACATCATTGCGCGCGCACGCCACGAGGCCGGTCAGCTCCAGGGGCCGGTAGTCGGCACGGTCATGAGCAATCTCGGCCTGCAGATCGCTCTGCGCGAGCTGGGAATCGAATTCCGCCGCGCGCCGGTCGGTGACCGGTACGTGCTGTCGATGCTGCGTGACAGCGGTGGTGTCCTCGGCGGGGAGACTTCGGGACATATTCTCTGCCTCGACAAGACGACGACCGGGGACGGCCTGGTGAGCGCGCTGCAGGTGCTCGCGGTGATGCGCCAGAGCGGCCGCTCGCTGGCCGAGCTCGCCGCGCCGATGCGCAGATTCCCGCAAGTGCTGCTCAACGTACAGGTCGCCAAACGCTTCGATCCGGCCGGGGTGCCCGCGGTATGCGAGGCTGTCGAGCGGGTCGAGCAGCGCCTGGGGGGGCAAGGCAGGGTGGTCCTGCGCGCCTCGGGGACCGAGGCGGTCATCCGGGTGATGGTCGAGGGACGCGACGAGGGCCCGACCCGGGCGGCGGCTGCCGAGCTGGCTGAAGTCGTGCGCGGAGCGGTCCGCTAGCGACCGATCTGGGGTGCTGCGCGTTGCGCTGCCGGGAGCGCGCCGCTATCATCCCGCCCCCGTTCGAGGTCGGGAAATTGCGCATGCGCCGCCCCATTGTGGCTGGAAATTGGAAGATGCACGGGACGCGCGCGGACAACGCGCGCCTCGTAGAAGAACTGATCGCCGGGCTGCCGGACGGCGCCGCGGCCGAGTGCTTGGTGTGTCCGTCATTCGTGTATCTGCAGGAAGTCGGGCGTCTGCTTCGGGATACGCCCATTCATCTTGCCGCGCAGGACGTGTGCGCCGAGAGCCAGGGCGCATTCACCGGCGAGGTGTCCGCGGCGATGCTGAAGGACGTCGGCTGCGGCTACGTCATCGTCGGGCACTCGGAGCGGCGTTGGATCTATCACGAGAGCGATCAGCTGGTGGCGCGGAAATTTGCCGCGGCCCAGGCCAAGTCGTTGGTGCCGATTCTGTGCGTCGGCGAGCAGTTGGCGGAGCGGGAAGCCGGTCGTACCGAGCAGATCGTCGGTCGGCAGCTCGACGTGGTGCTGGAGCTGTGCGGAGTGGGTGCGTTGCGCGAGGCCGTCATTGCTTACGAGCCGGTCTGGGCGATCGGCACCGGCCGCAGTGCGACTCCCGAGCAGGCCCAGGCGGTCCATGCATTCATTCGTGAGCGAATCGGCATGCGGGATGCTAAAATCGCAGAGGCGGTCCGCGTCCTTTATGGCGGCAGCGTCAAGGCCAGCAATGCGGCCGAGCTGTTCGCGCGGCCCGATGTCGACGGCGGCCTGATTGGCGGCGCGTCACTCAATGCGGAGGAGTTCCTGGCGATCCTGGCGGCAGGCGGGTCGCGGTGAGCGGTTTTCACTATGCATGACATTTTGCTCATCGTTCAGTTGGTTTCGGGGGTGTGTATCGTCATCCTCGTGCTGCTGCAGCATGGTCAAGGCGCCGACGCTGGCGCGGGTTTCGGCGCAGGTGCTTCCGGCACGGTGTTCGGGGCGCGCGGAGCCACCACGGCCCTGTCGCGGACCACGGCGGTTTTCGCCGCGATTTTCATGCTCAACAGCGTCGCGCTGACGTATCTCAGCACACGCACGCACGAGCATCACAAGACGATTCTTAATCTGGCCGCCGAGCAGGCCCCGATGACGAAGGCGCCGGCGGTCCTTGCGGCGCCGAAGAGCCAGAATGCGCCGCCCAACAAGCCGTCCGGCTCGGGCCAGCCGCCCGCGAAGTGATGCTGACCGCATGGGCGGGCGAAGCAGCGGCTTTTGATTGACATTGCCGACGTGGTGGAATTGGTAGACACACTAGCTTGAGGGGCTAGCGCCGCGAGGCGTGTCGGTTCGAATCCGACCGTCGGCACCAAATTGCGTTCGCACGCTGCTACAATGAGCGCGCTCGAAGGGGAAGACACCGGGACGGTCTTCTAGTTTCTATTTGCTTGCCGGACGCTGGAAGCATGCTGAACAATTATCTGCCGATCTTGATTTTCCTCGCAGTCGCCACGGCGGTGGCGCTGGTGATGCTGACCCTCGGCAGCATCATCGGCCGGTACCTCTCCCGCAATCCCACCGACCGCGACAAGCTTTCCGCGTACGAGTGCGGCTTCGAGGCCTTCGAGGACGGCCGCATGAAATTCGACGTGCGCTACTATCTGGTCGCGATCCTCTTCATCGTCTTCGATCTCGAAGTCGTGTTTCTGTTTCCGTGGGCGGTGGCGCTCGGGGAGATCGGCGTCGCGGGGCTGATCGCCATGGTGATATTCCTCGGCATCCTCACCGTGGGCTTCATCTACGAGTGGAAGAAGGGGGCGCTCGAGTGGGATTGACGGAAGAGCAGGAAGGGTTCGCCCAGCGGGGCTTTCTGACCACCCAGGTCGATAACCTGCTGAATTGGGCGCGCACCGGCTCGTTGTGGCCGATGACGTTTGGTCTCGCCTGCTGCGCGGTGGAGATGATGCACGCGGGGGCGTCCCGTTACGACCTCGATCGTTTCGGCGTCGTGTTCCGCCCGAGCCCGCGCCAGTCGGATGTGATGATCGTTGCGGGCACGCTGGTGAACAAGATGGCTCCGGCGCTGCGCAAGGTCTATGACCAGATGGCCGAACCCCGCTGGGTCATCTCGATGGGCTCGTGCGCCAACGGCGGCGGCTATTACCACTATTCATATGCGGTCGTGCGCGGTTGCGACCGTATCGTTCCCGTGGATGTCTACGTGCCCGGCTGCCCGCCGACCGCCGAAGCGCTGGTCTACGGAATCATCCAGTTGCAGAAGAAGATCGTCCGTACCAGCACGATCGCCAGGTAGAGCGTACCGATGGAACACACCACCGACCAACCGGCGGCAGCCGGAGCAGGCGTCGAGGCGCTCGCGCAAGCTATCGAGAGAGCCGTGCAGGGCCTGACCCGTCTGCCTTCGCTGGCGCACGAGCTTGCCTACCGGGTCGAATCGGCCCAGCTGCTCGAGGTGTGCCGCGCGCTGCGCGACACCCCGGAGCTGCGCTTCGAGATGCTGATGGACGTCGCCGGCATCGATTTCCTGCAATTCGGCCGCGAGGAGTGGTTGACCACGGGGGCGACCCGCAGCGGTTTCAGCCGCGCCCGCGAGCAGAACGCGCCGCCGGATCCGGACATGGCGGGTCGCTTTGCGGTCGTCTACCAGCTGCTCTCGATCACGCACAATGCGCGGCTGCGGCTGCGGGTCGTGTGCCCGGATACGCGCGAGCCGATCGTCGATTCCCTGGTGCAGATCTGGCCGAGCGCCAACTGGTTCGAGCGCGAGGCCTTCGACCTGTTCGGCATCCTGTTCCGTGGCCACCCGGACCTGCGCCGCATCCTCACCGATTACGGGTTCATCGGCCACCCGTTCCGCAAGGACTTCCCGCTCATCGGCAACGTCGAGACGCGCTACGACCCGCAGAAGAAGCGCGTGGTGTACGAGCCCGTGAGCATCGTGCCGCGCGTGCTCGCGCCGAAGGTGATCCGGCACGATAACCGCTACGAGCCGGCGCTGACGGCTCCGGAGTTGCCCCGCTGATGGAAGCAAACTCTCCGACAACCGCAGCTGCGAGTGCGACCGTATCGGGCAATCTTGCGGAGATTCGCAACTACACGATGAACTTCGGCCCCCAGCATCCATCCGCCCATGGCGTGCTGCGGTTGGTGCTGGAGCTGGACGGTGAGGCGATCCAGAAGGCCGATCCGCACATCGGCCTGCTGCACCGGGGAACCGAGAAGCTCGCCGAGTCGAAGCCCTTCAATCACTCGATCGGCTATATGGACCGCCTCGATTACGTGTCCATGATGTGCAACGAGCACGCCTACGTGCTCGCCATCGAGCGGCTGCTCGGCATCACGCCGCCGGAGCGCGCGCAATACATCCGCGTGCTGTTCGATGAGATCACGCGCATCCTCAATCATCTGATCTGGCTCGGCGCCCACGCGCTCGACATCGGCGCGATGACGGTATTCCTGCTGTGCTTCAAGGAGCGCGAGGAGCTGATGGACGTGTATGAGGCGGTGTCGGGCACCCGCATGCACGCCACCTACTACCGCCCAGGCGGCGTTTACCGCGACCTGCCCGAGAGCATGCCGAAGTACCAGGTGTCCAAGTGGCGCTCGGCCAAGGAGGTCGAGCGGTTGAACGAGACCCGTTCGGGCTCGATGCTGGATTTCATCGATGCGTTCGCCGCGCGTTTTCCGGCCGCGGTGGCCGACTACGAGACGCTGCTCACCGATAACCGCATCTGGAAGCAGCGCACCGTCAATATCGGCGTGGTGCCGCCGGAGCGGGCCATGGCGCTCGGCTTCTCCGGGCCGATGCTGCGCGGTTCGGGCGTGGTCTGGGATCTGCGCAAGAAGCAGCCCTACGAAGTGTACGACCGGATGGATTTCGACATCCCGGTCGGAACCAACGGCGACTGCTACGATCGTTATCTGGTGCGCGTCGAGGAGCTGCGCCAATCGGCGCGCATCGTTCGTCAGTGTGTCGATTGGCTGCGCAAGCATCCCGGCCCGGTAATGATCGATGACCGCAAGGTGCGCCCGCCGAGTCGCGAGCACATGAAGGGCGACATGGAATCGCTCATCCACCATTTCAAGTTCTTCACCGAGGGCTACGATGTGCCTGCCGGGGAGACCTATGCCGTGGTGGAGGCGCCGAAGGGCGAATTCGGCATCTATCTGGTTTCCGATGGCGCGAACAAGCCGTATCGGCTCAAGTGCCGCGCGCCGGGCTTCGCGCACCTCGCCTCCCTGGCGGAGATGGTGCGCGGCCACATGCTGGCGGACGTGGTCGCGGTGATCGGCACACAGGACATCGTGTTCGGGGAAGTCGACCGTTGAGTAACGAACAAGACACGACGCCGGAAAGCGGCGCCGCAGGCAGCGCGCTCCTCGCCGCGCACACTCGTGCCCATATCGATCAATGGGTGGCGAAATTTCCGCCCGGACGGCAGCGCTCGGCGTGCATCGAGGCCCTGCGCGCGGCGCAGGAGCAGAACCACGGGCATCTCACCCGACCGCTGATGGATGCGGTGGCGGAATATCTGCGGCTGCCGCCCATCCAGGTGTACGAGGTGGCCAGTTTCTACTCGATGTTCGAGACCCATCCCTGCGGCCGGCATCACGTCAGCATCTGCACCAACATCTCATGCATGCTGAACGGCGCCGAGGCGCTGGTTGCGCACGCCGAGCGCAAGCTCGGGATCAAACTCGATGAGAGCACGCCCGACGGCCGGATCTTCCTGAAGGAGGAGCACGAGTGCCTGGCGGCCTGCACCGGCGCGCCGATGATGATGGTGGACCATGTCTTCCACGAGCATCTCACTGCCGAGAAGCTCGATCAGATCCTCGATGAGCTGAAATAACCATGCCCGTGAGCCCGGACAAGATGAACCTGGTGGTGTTCGAGCCGCTGAAGCTCGAACGGCCGTGGACGCTCGCGACCTACCGCACCATCGGCGGCTACCAGGCGTGGGAGAAGATCCTCGCCGACAAGCCCCCGCGCGAGCAGATCATCGACGCGGTCAAGGCCTCGGGGCTGCGCGGACGCGGCGGCGCGGCTTTTCCGACCGGCGTCAAATGGAGCTTCATGCCGCGCAACTCGCCGGTGCAGAAGTACCTGGTCTGCAATTCCGACGAGAGCGAGCCGGGCACCTGTCATGACCGCGACATCCTGCGCTACAACCCGCATGCGCTGATCGAGGGGCTGGCGATCGCCGGCTACGCCACCAACTCCACCGTGGCCTACAACTACATCCGCGGCGAGTTTCTCGGCGAGCCGGTGCCGAGGTTCGAGGCGGCGCTGCGCGAGGCGTACGCCGCGGGGCTGCTCGGGCGGAACATCAAGGGCAGCGGCGTCGATTTCGACCTGCACACCTTCGTCGGCGCCGGCGCCTACATCTGCGGCGAGGAAACCGGTCTGCTCGAGTCTCTGGAGGGCAAGCCGGGCAAGCCGCGCTTCAAGCCGCCGTTTCCGGCCAACTTCGGCCTGTATGGCCAGCCGACCACGATCAATAACACCCAGAGCTTCGCCTCCGTGCCGACCATATTGCGCAAGGGTCCGGAATGGTTCGCGCAGCTCGGGCCGGCCAATTCCGGGGGCACGGTGATTTTCTCCGTTTCCGGACACGTCGAGCGTCCCGGCAATTTCGAGCTGCCACTCGGTGTGCCGTTTGCCGATCTGCTCGAGCTTGCCGGCGGTGTGCGCGGCGGCCGCAAGCTCAAGGCGGTGATCCCGGGCGGCTCGTCGGTGCCGGTGGTGCCGGGCGAGGTGATGCTCAAGACCAACATGGATTACGATTCGGTGCGTGCCGCCGGGTCGGCGATTGGATCGGCGGCGGTGATCGTCATGGACGAGACCACCTGCATGGTGCGTATGCTCGAGCGGATCTCGCGCTTCTACATGGCCGAGTCCTGCGGCCAGTGCACGCCCTGCCGCGAAGGCACCGGTTGGATGAATCGGCTGCTCAAACGGATCCTGGCCGGCAAGGGCCGCCACGAGGAGCTCAACCTGCTCGTCGAAGTCGCCAACCACATCGAGGGGCACACCATCTGCGCCCTGGGCGATGCGGCGGCGTGGCCGGTGCAGAGCTTCCTGAAGCACTTTCGTGCCGAGTTCGACTACATGATCGATCACGGTGGGCGCAGCATCGTCGAGGATCGGCTCGGGGAGCGAGCGGCATAACATGGCTGAAGAATTCGTCAACATCGAGATCAACGGCAAGCCCGTCAAGGCCCGCAAGGGCGAGATGATCATTCGCGTTACCGACGTCAACGGCGATTACGTGCCGCGCTTCTGCTATCACGACAAGCTGAGCGTGGCGGCGAACTGCCGCATGTGCCTGGTGGAGGTGGAGAAGGCGCCGAAGCCGCTGCCGGCATGCGCCACCCCGGTGGCGGAGGGCATGAAGGTCTTCACCCGCTCGCCGAAGGCGATCGCCGCGCAGCGCGCGGTGATGGAGTTTCTGCTCATCAACCACCCGCTCGACTGCCCGATCTGCGACCAAGGCGGGGAGTGCGAGCTGCAGGATCTGTCCATGGGCTTCGGGCGGGATTTCTCCCGCTTCACGGAGCGCAAGCGCTCGGTGCAGGATGAGAACCTCGGGCCGCTGATCGCGACCGACATGACGCGCTGTATCCATTGCACGCGCTGCATCCGCTTCACCGAGGAGATTGCCGGCGTGCAGGAGCTCGGCATGATCGGCCGCGGCGAAGGGATGAAGGTTCGAACCTACATCGAGCACACCGTCGATCACGAGCTGTCCGGCAACGTCATCGACCTCTGCCCGGTCGGGGCGCTGGTGTCCAAGCCCTACCGCTTCAGCGCCAGGGCGTGGGAGATGACCGCGGTGCCGCTGATCTCGCCGCACGACGGCGTGGGAAGCAACCTGTACGGCCATGTGTTGCGCGGCAAGCTGATGCGCGTGGTGCCGCGGCAGAACGAGGCGATCAACGAGATATGGCTCGCCGATCGGGATCGCTTCAGCTACGAGGGCGTGTATAGCCCCGAGCGGCTGCGCCGCCCCATGATCCGTCAGGGCGAGCAGTGGATCGAGACCGACTGGGAGAGCGCGCTGGCACAGGCGGCCGAGGGCCTGCGCGCGCATGCGGATTCCCTGGGCGTGCTCGCCAGCGCGTCGAGCACCCTCGAGGAGCTTTATCTGGCGGGGCGTCTCGCCCGCGGCCTCGGCAGCGGCAACATCGACTGTCGTCAGCGGCAGCGCGACTTTCGCGATCAGCAGGCCGATCCGCTTTTCTCCGGTCTCGGGATGCGGATCGCCGATGTCGACGTCTTGGAGGGATTGCTGGTGGTCGGCGCGAATCTGCGCCGCGAGGTGCCGATCCTGGCGCACCGCGTGCGCAAGGCCGCGGGTCGCGGGGCCACGGTCGGGTTGCTCAATCCGGCCGCATTCCCCTACCACTTTCCGATCGCCGCCGCGCTGGAATCCGCGCCCGCCCGGCTGGTCGGCGATCTTGCCGCGGTGCTGGCCGCTGCCCTCGAGGCAGCCGGAAAGAGCGCTCCGGAGCACGTGGCGCCGGCGCTCGCCGGCGTCCAGGTCGGTGAGCCACATCGGGCGCTCGCGGCCGCGCTGACGCACGGTGAGCGGCGCGCCCTGTGGCTGGGCGCGTTGGCGCTGCGCCATCCGCGCTTTGCGGATCTGCGCTCGCTCGCTGCGGTGCTTGCCGAGATCACCGGCGCCTCGCTCGGGATCCTTGCTGAAGGCGCCAATGGCGCCGGGGCTTACCTGGCCGGGGCGGTGCCGCATCGCGAGGCCGGGGGAGGCGCCGCGGCAAAGCCGGGTCTCACGGCCGCGGACATGCTTGCACGGCCTCTCGCGGCATACGTACTGTTGGGCAGTGAACCGTGGCTCGACGCACCTGACAGCGGCGCGGAGCGCACGCTCGCTCAGGCGCGCTGCGTGGTGGCGATTACCCCTTTTGATTCCGACGCGCTGCGCTCTGTGGCGCATGTGCTGTTGCCCGCCGGTACATTCGCCGAGACCTCGGGTACCTATGTAAACCTGGAGGGCCTCTGGCAGAGCCAGAGCGGAGCGGCAACCCCGGTGGGGGAGGCGCGGCCGGCCTGGAAGATCCTGCGCGTGCTCGGCAATCTGCTCGACCTTTCGGGCTTCGAATACCTCTCCAGCGAGCAGGTGCGCGACGAGGTGGCTGGCCTGTGCGGTGCGAGCAGTGCATATACAGCGCCTCGCTACGCGGGGCGCCATAGAGTGACCACCGAAATCGCAGCCGCACGGGTTGTGGACGTGCCGATGTATTGGATCGACGCGCTCGTGCGCCGTGCCGCTTCGCTACAGAGGACGCGCGAGGGGCGTACACCTGCGGTGACGTACTGAAGATGCACACGCAAACCGACCACCTGCTGGCGCTGTGGGGCCAGCTGCCCGAGCTCCTGCGCACGCTGATCTGGATCGTGATCATCACCATCGCGGTGATCCTGTGCGTGGCCTTCCTCACGCTCTGGGAGCGCAAGGTCATCGGCTGGATGCAGCTGCGGCGCGGCCCGAATCGGGTGCGCATCCTTGGCATGCTGCCTGGCCTCGGCCAGCCGTTCGCCGACGTGTTCAAGCTGCTGAGCAAGGAAGTTGTCGTGCCGAGCGGCTCGAACAAGTTCCTGTTCCGGATCGCACCGGCGCTGGCGCTCATTCCGGCGCTGGCCGCCTGGGCGGTGATCCCGCTGTCCCCGGCCCTGGTGATCTCCAAGGCCAACGCGGGACTGCTGTATCTGTTGGCGCTGTCCTCGATGGGTGTCTACGGCATCATCCTCGCCGGCTGGGCGGCCAACTCCAAATATGCTTTCCTCGGGGCGATGCGCTCGGCGGCGCAGATGGTCGCCTACGAGATCGCGATGGGCTTTGCGCTGGTCGGCGTGTTGATGGCTTCCGGCAGCATGAATCTCGGGGCGATCGTGCGCCACCAGGAAGGTGGGCTGTTCGCCTGGAACTGGCTGTGGCTGTTCCCGATGCTGGTGGTGTACTTCATCGCCGGCGTCGCCGAGACCAATCGGGCGCCGTTCGACGTCGCGGAGGGCGAATCGGAGATCGTGGCCGGGTTTCACGTGGAGTATTCGGGCATCGCGTTCGCGCTGTTCTTCCTCGCCGAGTACGCCAACATGATCCTGATCTCGGCGCTCACGGCGGTGCTGTTCTTCGGCGGCTGGCTCTCGCCGGTCGCCGGTTATCCGCTCATCGGCCACACCTTGCTCGGTGACCCGAGCTTCTTCTGGCTGGGTTTGAAGATATTCGTGTTCCTGTTCCTGTTCCTGTGGTTCCGCGCGACGTTCCCACGCTATCGTTACGATCAGATCATGCGGCTCGGCTGGAAGGCGCTGATCCCGGTGACGCTGGTCTGGATCGGCGTGGAGATGGTGATGGCGGCGGTCCACATCGGACCCTGGGCCCGGCCCTGGTTCCATTGAAGGAGATGGCAATGGCAAATCCGCTGAAGACTTTCCTGTTGCCGGAGCTCCTGAAGGGGATGACGGTCACCGCGCGCACGTTCGTGTCGCGCAAGTACACGCTGAACTACCCGGAAGAGAAGACTCCCCAATCACCGCGCTTCCGCGGCCTGCATGCGTTGCGCCGCTATGCGAATGGTGAGGAGCGTTGTATAGCCTGCAAGCTGTGCGAGACGGTCTGTCCGGCGACGTGCATAACGATCGACTCGGATGTCGCCGAGGATGGCACCCGCCGTACGAGCCGCTACGACATCGACCTGTTCAAGTGCATCTACTGCGGGTTCTGCGAAGAGGCCTGTCCGGTCGATGCCATCGTGCTGACCCGCATCCACGAATATCACATGGAAAGTCGTGGCGAGAACATCATGAGCAAGGACAAGCTGCTGGCGGTCGGTGATCGCTACGAGACCCTGATCGCGGCCGACAAGGCGGCCGATGCCCCCTACCGGTGAGGCTGGGACCGTGCTCGCACTCATACTGTTCTACATCTTCGCCACCTTCCTGGTGGCGGGCGCCTTCGGGGTGATCACCGCCCGCAACCCGGTTTACTCGGCGTTGTTTCTGGTTTTCTCGTTCATCAATTCCGCGGCCATCTGGCTGCTGATCGAGGCGGAGTTCCTGGCCATCGTTCTGGTGCTGGTCTACGTCGGCGCCGTCATGGTGCTGTTCCTGTTCGTGGTGATGATGCTCGACATCAACCTCGCGGAGCTCAGGAGCGGGTTCACCCGCTTCGCGTGGCTCGGCTGGCTGACGGCCTTGGCCGTGATCGCCGAGATCATCGGTGTGGTGTGGCGGCACGGCCTGGGCGCGATCGACGTCAACACCGACTTCGCCAGCGAACCGGCCAATTACAGCAACACGCTGCAGCTCGGAAAGGTGCTGTATACCCGGTATGCCTATCCGTTCGAGCTGGCGGCGGTGCTGCTGGTCGTGGCCCTCGTGGCCGCGATCGCGCTTACGCTGCGCCACCGTCCGGGCCTGAAGTCACAGGACGCGTCGCGGCAGGTTGCGGTACGCGCCCGGGATCGGCTGCGCATAGTCAAGACGCCTGCGGAGAAGCGCCCATGATCACGCTCGGGGATATATTGACGCTATCGGCGATCCTGTTCGCCCTGGCGGTGGCGGGAATTTTCCTCAACCGAAAGAACGTGATCCTGCTGCTGATGTGCGTCGAGCTGCTGCTGCTCGCGGCGAACTTCAACTTCATAGCTTTCTCGCGCATGCTCGGCAATCTGACCGGCCAGGTGTTCGTGTTCTTCGTGCTCACCGTGGCCGCGGCGGAATCAGCCATCGGTCTGGCCATCCTGGTGGTGCTGTTCCGCGAGCGGCGCAGCATCAATGTCGAAGATATGAACACTCTCAAGGGCTGAGGCCGCATGAATCCGCAGCTGCTGCTTGCCATTCCCCTCGCGCCGCTGATCGCGGCCGTCATCGCCGGCCTCTTCGGCCGCTATATCGGCCGTGTCGCCACGCATAGCATCACCATAGCCGGCGTGGCGCTCGCCTGCGGCCTGTCGCTGTACATGACGTGGCTGAGCTACTGGGGGCACGTGCCGAGCTTCAACGGGCCGGTGTATACCTGGCTGGTCAGCGACGGCGTGCACATGCAGGTCGGCTTCCTGATCGACCGGCTCACCACGCTGATGATGTCGGTAGTTACCTTCGTGTCGCTGTGCGTGCACGTGTACACGATCGGCTACATGCGCGACGATCCCGGCTACACACGCTTCTTCAGCTACATCTCGCTGTTCACCTTCGGGATGCTGATGCTGGTGATGGCGAACAACTTCATGCAGTTGTTCTTCGGCTGGGAGGCGGTCGGCGTGGTGTCCTACCTGCTGATCGGATTCTGGTACACGCGCCCGAGCGCGATCTTCGCCAACCTCAAGGCCTTTCTGGTCAACCGGGTGGGCGATCTCGGCTTCATCATCGGCATCGCGGCGCTGTTCTCGTACACGCACTCCCTCTCGTACCAGGCGGCGTTCGCCGCCGCGCCGCACCTGGCGCACCAGACTCTGCCGGTGTTCGGCGGCGTCAATGCTCTGACGCTGATCTGCATATGCCTGTTCATCGGTGCAATGGGCAAGTCCGCGCAGGTGCCGCTGCACGTGTGGCTGCCGGACTCGATGGAAGGTCCGACGCCGATTTCGGCGCTGATCCATGCGGCCACCATGGTGACCGCAGGCGTCTATATGGTGGCGCGCATGTCGCCGCTGTTCGAATACTCGAGCACCGCGCTGTCGTTCGTGCTGGTCATTGGGGCGACCAATGCGCTGTTCATGGGCATCCTCGGGGTGATCAATAACGACATCAAGCGGGTGATTGCCTACTCGACGCTCTCGCAGCTTGGCTACATGGTGGCGGCGCTGGGAGCCTCGGCCTATGCGGCCGGAATCTTCCACCTGATGACCCACGCGTGCTTCAAGGCGCTGCTGTTCCTTGCGGCCGGCTCGGTCATCATCGCGATGCACCACGAACAGGACATGCGCAAGATGGGCGGGCTGGGCAAGTACATGCCGATCACGGCCGCCACCTGCTGGATCGGCGGCCTGTCGCTGGTGGCGTTCCCGTTCTTTTCCGGCTACTACTCGAAGGATGCGATCATCGAGGCGGTGGGGCTGTCGCATCGCTGGGGATCGACCTACGCCTATTGGTGCCTGCTGCTCGGTGCGTACGTCACTTCGCTGTACACGTTCCGGCTGCTGTTCATGACGTTCCACGGCGAGGAGCGGTTCCGCAATGTGCATGCGGAGCATGATGCGCACGGCGGACATGGCGCGCATGAGCCGCGCGAGAATTCGCTGGTGGTGACGCTGCCGCTGATCGCGCTGGCCATCCCGTCGGTCATCCTCGGTTATTTCACGGTCGGCAAGGTGCTGTACGGCAACTATTTCGGCAGGGCCATCATGGTGCTGCCGCAGCACAACGTGCTGGCGCGGATGGCGCGCGATTTCCACGGGCCGTTCGAGCTGGGACTGCGAGGATTTCTCAGCGTACCGTTTGCGCTGGTGGTGGCGGGTTTGGTCACGGCCTGGCTGTTCGTCCTGAAGCGGCCGCAGTGGGCTGACGCTGCGGCGGTGAAGTTCGCGTGGCTGAAGAGAATTCTCGACCAGAAGTACTACTTTGACTGGTTCAACGAGCGGCTGCTGGCGCCGCTTGCCCGTGGCGTCGGCTTCGGGCTGTGGAAGGTCGGCGATCAGGGCCTGATCGACGGTGCTCTGGTCAACGGCACGGCCAAATCGGTCGGGGGGATTGGCGGAGTAGTGCGGCGGGTGCAGAGCGGCTACCTATACTCCTACGCGTTCTGGATCGTGATCGGCCTGGCGGCGCTGCTCGGCTGGTTCATGCTGCGCGCTTAGGCGTACGCAGAGCATTTCGGAGAAAGCACAAGAATGCACGACTACTTGCTGTCCCTGCTGATCTGGCTGCCCATCGCCGCCGGCATCGTGGTGCTGCTACTCGGGGAGCGCAATATCGTCGCCGGCCGCTGGATTTCGTTGATTGCAACGCTCGCGACGCTGGCGCTGTGCGTGCCGCTGTGGCTGGACTTCAATACCCATACGGCGGCGTATCAGTTCGTGGAGAAGGCGGCGTGGATCCCACGCTTCCATGCCTACTACGCGCTTGGCGTAGACGGCATTTCGATGCCACTCATCGTGCTCACCGCTTTGATGACCATTCCGGTGGTAATCGCCGCGTGGAGCGTGATCAAGGCGCGCCCCGCCCAGTACTACGCGTCGTTTCTGATCATGGAAGGGCTGATGATCGGGGTGTTCGCCGCCACGGATGCGCTGCTGTTCTACTTCTTCTGGGAAGCGATGCTGATCCCGATGTTCCTGATCATCGGCATCTGGGGCGGCCCGCGGCGCGTGTACGCGACCATCAAGTTCTTCTTGTACACTTTCCTTGGCTCGGTGTTCATGCTCGCGGCGCTGATCTACATGTACGTGAAGTGCGGCAGCTATTCCATCGCCGCCTTCCAGGCGTTGCCGCTGACCCTCGCCGAGCAGCGCTGGATCTTCGCGGCCTTCTTGATAGCGTTCGCGGTGAAGGTGCCGATGTGGCCGGTGCACACCTGGCTGCCGGACGCGCACGTCGAGGCGCCGACCGGCGGCTCGGTGATCCTGGCGGCCATCATGCTGAAGATGGGTGGCTACGGGTTTCTGCGTTTCGCACTGCCGATCGCCCCGGATGCCTGCCGACATCTTTACTTCCTGATCGTCGTGCTGTCGTTGATCGCGGTGATCTACATCGGCTTCGTCGCGCTGGTCCAGCAGGATATGAAGAAGCTCATCGCCTACTCCTCGATCGCGCATATGGGGTTCGTGACGCTCGGGATTTTTCTCGTGTACGCCATCTTGATGAACACGGGTACGACGCACGGCGCGGCCATGGGCATGGATGGGGCGATGGTGCAGATGGTTTCACACGGACTGATCTCTGGCGCCCTGTTCCTGTGCGTGGGCGTGCTCTACGACCGCATGCATACGCGGCAGATCGCCGATTACGGTGGCGTCATCAATACCATGCCGGTGTTCGCCGGTTTCATGGTGCTGTTCGCGCTGGCCAATACCGGTCTGCCGGGTACGTCGGGTTTTGTCGGTGAGTTCCTGGTCATCCTGGCGAGCTTCAGGGCGAACTTCTGGTATTCGGCGCTGGCGGCCCTCACGCTCATTCTGGCCGCGAGCTATACGCTGTGGCTCGTCAAGCGGGTGGTGTTCGGGCCGGTGGGCAACGACCGGGTTGCCAAGCTCACCGACCTCAACGGCCGGGAGTTCGTGATTCTCGGAGCGCTCGCCGCGGTGGTGTTGTTAGTGGGTATCTGGCCCGCGCCGCTGCTGAAAGTGATGGGACCCTCGATTCAGCACCTGGTCCACCAGGCCGTAGCCAACAAGATTCCGGCGTAGCGCACGATGTCCGAATCCATGATGACTCTGCATTCCCTGGGCCCGGCGGTTCCGGAGATCTATCTGGCCGGGGCGATCTGCCTGGTCCTGCTGTTCGAGGCATTCGTCGGGGTGAAGCGTCCGGGCGCCACCGGAACGCTCGCGCTGCTGGTGCTTGCGGTCGGCGCTGGTCTCACGGTGGCATTCGCGGACGTGACACACCGCGTGGTGCTGTTCGACGGCGCGTACGTCGCCGATCCGCTGGCGTTCGTGCTGAAGCTCGCCGGATTCCTGTCCGTCGCGGTGGCGCTGCTGTATTCGCGGGCCTATCTGCGCAATCGCGAGATCCTCAAGGGGGAGTATTACGTGCTCGCCCTGACGGCGCTGCTCGGCATCTTCGTGCTCATCTCGGCGAACAGCTTGCTCACGGTGTATCTGGGCGTGGAGCTGTTGGCGCTGTCGGTGTACTCGATGGTGGCCTTCGATCGCGAGTCGGGAGTCGCGGCCGAGGCGGCCATGAAGTACTTCGTGCTCGGGGCGCTCGCCTCGGGCATCCTGCTGTACGGCATGTCGATCGTGTACGGGCTGACCGGGACGCTCAATCTGGACCGCATCGCCGCGGCGGTGAGCGCGCCGGACAGCCTCGGGGTGGTGCTCGCAGTCACATTCATCGTCGTGGCCGTGGCCTTCAAGCTGGGCGCGGTCCCGTTCCACATGTGGTTGCCCGACGTGTACGAAGGCGCGCCGACCAGTGTCACGCTGTTCATCGGCACGGCACCGAAAATCGCCTACTTCGCGCTGGTGTTGCGCTTGCTCGCCCACGGCCTTGCGGGTGCGAGCGTCGACTGGACGCGCATGCTGATGCCGATCGCCGTGCTGTCCCTGGTGGTCGGGAACGTCGTGGCCATAGCGCAGACCAATATCAAGCGCATGCTGGCGTATTCGACGATCTCGCACGTCGGGTTCATCGTTCTCGGGTTCGTTGCCGGCACGGCGAGCGGCTATGCCGCCGCGCTGTATTACACGCTGGTGTACGTGCTGGTTTCGCTCGGCTCCTTCGGGGTGGTCTTGCTCGCCAGCCGCAAGGGGTTCGAGGCCGATCAGCTGTCCGATTACAAGGGTCTGTATCGGCGCGATCCGTTGCTCGCGCTGGCGATGGCCATGCTGATGTTCTCCTTCGCCGGCGTGCCGCCGTTCGTGGGATTCTGGGCCAAGCTGCGCATCATCCAGGTGCTGTGGGAATCGAGCCATCTGTGGCTGGTGATCATCGCCGTGATCATGTCGGTGGTCGGCGCGTTCTACTACCTGCGCGTCGTGAAGCTGATGTACTTCGATGATGCGCCGCAGACGCTGCCGCCGACGGAGCGGTCCGTCGGAGTGCGCTTCGCGCTCGGCATCAATGCGGCGGCGGTGCTCGTGCTCGGCGTGTTGCCGGCGCCGCTGCTCGATCTGTGCGCGCGCGTTATTCACTGAGCGGTGGCGGCCACGCCGGTGGCGCGGGAGTGGCTCGACTGGGCTAGTCGGACGGGGGCGGCTTGCGGCGCATGATCAGCCGCGCCGCCAGCAGCAACACCACCAGGTTGAGGACCCACCAGGCCCCGTAGCCGTGCTGCTCGAGCAGCGCGAAGGCGCTGGCCGCGGGGGCCGGTTTCGGCAGCGTGATCGTCCCGCTCAGCAGTTCGTGAATGCCATTGTGAGCAACCACGACCTGCAAGCTCTGTCGGCCGGGCGGCAGGCCGGCGAGCGAGAAGGCGTAGCCGGTTCCATCGGGCCGCAGGGGCAGGGGGTGTCCATTGATGTCGGCGGTGACCCGGCCGGCGCCAACGATGGGCGTGTGATCATCCCGCCGCACGGCATACAACACCGCGCGCTTGCCGTGAATCACGGCATCGAGCCGCAGCTGCGCGGAGCGGGCAACCTGAACCGCGGCGGCGTGCGCGAGGCCGCTCAGCAGCATCAGTGCCGGCAGTATCAGGGTGCGCAATAGCCGACCCCTGTTCCCCATGTTCCCCATGCTCGTCAATCCTCCAGCCGCAGGAAGCGCTCGAGTGTCTCGATGCCGACCAAGAAGCCCGCCAATTGATCGGGACCCAGGCAGGACAGGAGCGTGGCTTCCCGCTCGAGGGCGATCGGCACGAGCTCGCTGTACATGCGCCGGCCGGAGCGGCTCAGGCGGACTTGACGCGCTCGCCGATCGTCGCTGCTCGAGGCCCGCTCGATGAGTTGCCGCGCCTCGAGCTCGGCGATCGCGCGGCTCACCCGGGTCTTGTGCATGCGGGTGCTGGCGGCGACGTATTGGGCGGTGCAGTCCTGCTTGGCGCCCACCGTGGCCATGACCCGCCACTGTGGAATGTCCAGCCCGAATCGCTTCCGGTAGACCACCGCCAAGTGCTGGCTGACTCCGTCAGCCAGCCGATTGAGGCGGAAGGGCACAAAGGCGGCAAGCTCGAGCGTTTGCTCTGGCATTGAGCGGGCGGTCACCGGGGGACCTCCGAGTCGGTTGCGAGCGCAACTATTTGTGTCATCATACCCGCAAAGCATACCGGGAGTCCGCCATGTGCTCCGCACCTGCTTCCATGAGCGCGCCGTCGCCGCCGGTTGCGCCAGGCCGTCCGCTCGAGTATTTGAGCGGCTTCGGCAATCAGTTCGCCACGGAAGCCCTGCGTGGCGCTTTGCCCCAGGGACGTAATTCGCCGCAGCGCTGTCCCTACGGTCTGTACGCCGAGCAGTTCTCCGGTACGGCGTTCACCGCGCCGCGCCATGCGAACCGGCGCAGTTGGCTCTATCGGATCCGTCCGGCGGCGCTGCACGGGCCATTTCAGCCGCTCGCGCATCGGGGGCTCGTTGGCCGCTTCAGCGAGTTCAGCGCGCCGCCGGACCCGCTGCGCTGGAGCGCTCCGCCCGTGCCGGGGCCGCCGACGGATTTCATCGATGGGCTGCTCACCATCGGTGGCACCGGCTCGAGCGATGCGCATAGCGGTTGCGCGATCCACTGGTACCTGGCGAATCGCTCGATGCGCGAGCGCTTCTTCTACGATGCCGATGGAGAGCTGCTCATCGTGCCGCAGTTGGGGCGGTTGCGGGTGGCGAGCGAGTTGGGCCTGATCGAGGCTGGACCACAGGAAATCGTGGTGCTGCCACGAGGCCTGCGCTTTCGGGTCGAGCTGGCGGACGGTGAGGCACGCGGCTATATCTGCGAGAACTTCGGCGCACCGATGAAGCTGCCGGATCTCGGGCCGATCGGTGCCAATGGACTCGCCAACCCGCGCGACTTCCAGACGCCCGTCGCATGGTATGAGGATTGCGACGCGCCCATGGAGCTGGTGGCCAAGTTCGGCGGCGAGTTGTGGAGCGCTTCGATCGATCATTCGCCGCTCGACGTGGTCGCCTGGCACGGCAATCATTCCCCCTACAAGTACGACCTGCGCCAATTCAACACCATCGGTTCGGTGAGCTACGATCATCCCGATCCTTCGATCCTGCTCGTGCTGCACTCGCTGAGCGATACGCCCGGGGTGGATGCGGTTGATTTCGTGATCTTTCCTCCGCGCTGGCAGGTGGCTGAGGACACGTTTCGCCCGCCGTGGTTTCACCGCAACGTCGCCAGCGAGTTCATGGGCCTCGTCCATGGGGTCTACGACGCCAAGGCGCACGGCTTCGAGCCCGGTGGGGCCTCGCTGCACAATTGCATGAGCGGGCACGGTCCGGATGCCGAGACCTTCGAGCAGGCCAGCGCGGTCGATACGCGCATCCCGCAGCACATCGACGCCACTTTGGCGTTCATGTTCGAAACGCGCACCCTGATTCGGCCGACGCCGCTGGCGCTACAAATGCCGCAGCGCCAGCGGGACTATGCCCGCTGTTGGCTCGGTCTGACGAAGCGATTCACGCCGCACGGGGCGATCTGAAGGGCGCTTCGGTGCGTGCGATCGACGAAACCCACGATCCGCAGCTGACCAGCTGGGTGAGCTCGGCGAACCGGGCGGGCTGCGACTTTCCTATCCAGAACCTGCCGTTCACGGTGTTTCGCCGTTCCGGCAGCGCCGAGCCGTTGCGCTGCGGCGTGGGGATCGGCGCTGCCATCCTCGATTTGACGGCGCTCGGGGCAGCCTCGGCGACCGACGATACGGTCGCGCAGGCCATTGCCGCGTGTGCGCAGCCGTCCCTGAACGCGTTGATGGCTCTCGGTGCGCCCGCGTGGCTCGCCCTGCGGCGCTGGCTCTCAAAGGTGCTGCGCACCGGAGCAGGCGAGTCCGGGCGGCTCGCCGCCGCGCTCGTCCGCCAGTCGGCCGCGCAGTTTGCCGTGCCCGCACGCATCGGCGATTACACGGATTTCTATACCTCGATCCATCATGCCATCGCGGTCGGTCGGCTGTTCCGTCCCGACCAGCCGCTGCTGCCGAACTACAAGTGGGTGCCCATTGCCTATCACGGCCGGGCATCCTCCATCGTCGTAAGCGGTGTGGGCGTGCATCGGCCGCGCGGGCAGCTGATGCCGCGCGGCGCCGAATGTCCGCGCGTGGGACCGAGCGAGCGGCTCGACTACGAGATCGAGCTTGGGGTGTTCATCGGCCGCGGCAACCGTCTCGGTGAGCCAATTCCGATCGAGCGCGCCGAGGAGCATGTATTCGGTCTATGCCTGCTCAACGATTGGTCGGCCCGTGACCTGCAGGCATGGGAATATCAGCCGCTTGGCCCATTTCTTGCCAAGAATTTCGCCACCACACTGTCCCCCTGGGTAGTGACGCTCGAGGCGCTGGCGCCATTTCGTGCGCCCTGGCGGCGCGTGGCGCAGGATCCGTCGCCACTGCCGTACCTCGACTGCCCGGAACTGCGCGACGCCGGCGCGGCCGAGATCGAGCTCGAAGTGGCGCTCGAGACCGCCGCGATGCGTGCCCGGGGTCTGGCGCCGCAGCGGCTGTCGCGCTCGGATTTCCGTGACAGCTACTGGTCGATTGCCCAGATGGTCGCCCACCACACGATCAATGGCTGCAACCTGGCTCCAGGCGATCTGCTCGGCACGGGCACGCAATCCGGACCGCGGCCGGAGCAGGCCGGCTCGCTGCTGGAGCTCACCGCCGCGGGTGCCCGACCGCTGGTGCTCTCGAGCGCCGAGCAGCGGGCATTTCTCGCCGACGGCGACCGGGTCATCCTGCGCGGCGCATGCCAGCGAGCCGGTTTCGTGCGCATCGGCTTCGGAGAGGCGACGGGGCTGGTGCTGCCGCCGGCCTGAGCGGGGGCGCCGCGCGTCGTTCGAGCCGGTGGTGCTCGGCGGAGCGTTCTCCGGGCCAGTGCTCGCGAGACTGTCGAAATCAATATACTGCGCTGGCTTCGTGGTGCTTGGTCTGATCACGGGTCACCGCCGAGAGCAACAGTCCACAGCGGGAACATCATGGCGAACACGTTGATCCACGAGTCCAGACGTCTTTTATTGCCGTTCGACGCGGTGATCGATGCGTTGATCGAGCTCGACGTCAAACACGGCCGCTGGCCCGCCGGGGCCGAGTTGGTCGAAGTCTCGACGGTCGACGGTGACGATGAAAGTGCTCGCGGCGTCGTGATGTCCATTCGGGTGCCGGGAAAGACGGAGGTCGCGCAGCGCACGTATCTGCTGCCGATCATCGCCGCGGCGATCGTCAATTATTGCCTCGCAATGCGGGTGCCGATGCCGCGCAACTCGACCAAGACGATCCAGATCGTGTCCGAGGGCATCGCGCTGCAGCTCGAGAACACCCTGAAGCTTCAGCGGCGGCACGTCGAGCCGCCGCCCATTCGGGTGGTCACGGCGCCGCCGGCGCTGGCAGGCGCCGGTGCGGCTGCGGCGGAAAGTCCGTCCGGCGCGTCCGAGGCGCCAGAGACCGCCGAGAGTGTCACCGAGTCTCGTGCCGTGGACGACGGCGAGTCCGTCTAATGACGCGCAGCCAACGCAGGCCGAGTCACCTCGAACATAGGGTGTGACCACCGCCGATCCTCGGGAAGCTCGGGCGTCAGGTGTTCGTCAGGTATTTGAACAGAACGCCGTCGAGGTGGTCTAATTTGCATGTACCGCGGCGCCTTGGCCTGCGGATATGCATGAGATGCGCCGCCGCGGGGGAGAAGCTTATGTCTAGAATCAACCCGGCTGAATTGCATGGCGTTTCCCCGATCGCGGGCGGCTCAGGCGGTGCATTGTTGCAACGACGCGAGCGAGGGGTGCTGCGCCGCGCTGTCGCAATCTGGTGTTCTCTCTTTGTCGCTGCGACGCTGGCAATGGTCGTGGTTCCGCCTCCCTCGCATGCCGCCCCGCCCCACTTCGGCGGCCGAGGGCCCGGCGGTCCGCCGCATTTCGGTGGTGCGCACTTTGGCGGCGGTCCTGGCGGTCCGCCGCATTTCGGTGGCGCGCACTTTGGCGGTGGTCCTGGTGGTCCGCCGCATTTCGGTGGTGCGCACTTTGGCGGTGGTCCTGGCGGTCCGCCGCATTTCGGTGGTGCGCACTTTGGCGGTGGTCCTGGTGGTCCGCCGCATTTCGGCGGCGCGCACTTTGGCGGCGGTCCTGGCGGTCCGCCGCATTTCGGTGGTGCGCACTTTGGCGGTGGTCCTGGTGGTCCGCCGCATTTCGGTGGTGCGCACTTTGGCGGTGGTCCTGGTGGTCCGCCGCATTTCGGCGGCGCGCACTTTGGTGGCGGTCACTTTCCGGTCGCTCGCATGGGCGGCACTCCCGGTGGTCCCCCGCCTCCCGGTGGCCCTGGTGCCCCTCCACCTCCACCTCCTGGTCGATTCGGTGGCCCTCCACCTCCGCCTCCCGGTGGCCCGCTACTTGGTGGGTGGCATGGCGGTCCGCGCCCTTGGGCATGGCGCGGCGGGTGGCTGAGCGACCGATGGGACGACGGATGGCGAGGCCCCGGCTGGGCCTGGGGTGGCCCTGGTTTCGGTTGGAACGGGGCGCTCTGGGTGGGCGGCGACTGGGATGGCATGTACTGGCCGGCGGTCAATTACGGCTGGAGCTACCCTTGGTTTCTGGCGAGTATTCCATCGGCGGCCGTCATGCTCAGCTTTGGCGGCGTGCCGTACTACTACGTCAATCAGGTGTACTACACATGGAGCCCGTACTACCAGGGCTACGTGGTGACCGATCCCCCGCCGGTTGCTGACAGCGGCACGGCGCCGCAAGCATCGACCCAGACGTATGTCGCGGGCGGCGGAAGTGGCGTGCTCGGCCTGCGGGTGACACCGGAGAAAGGGCAGTCACGCCAACAGACTGCGAACGATCAGTACGCTTGTCACAAGTGGGCCGTAGCGCAAAGTGGCTTCAATCCGATGAGTTCGGCGCAGGATGCCAACGCCTCGGCGCACATGCGGGCCGGCTACCAGCGGGCAATGATCGCCTGCCTGCAGGCGCGCGGCTACGGCGTCCAGGGCGCCGGCGGCGGGAACTGAGCGAGCGGTCCGACTGTTCGGCGTTCGGGACATCGGCGAGAATGCGCCGATGTCCCTGCAACCGACACATTCTATTGCCGTCCCGGGCATCTGGCCGCAGAGCGGCACTGGCCCGTCCATACTGGTGTGCCGACCGAATACGCGGCTCGGCAATACCGTGCTGTTGACCCCGCTGATCGAAGAGTTGCAGACCCGTCTGCCGAACGCCCGTATCGACGTGCTCTCGGCCTGTCCTGCGGCTCCCGAAGTATTCGCAGGGTTCCCGGGCGTGTATCGCGTTCACGAACTGCCGTTTCGTGGGGTGCGCCACCCGTTTCGCTACGCGGGCACTCTTCTGCGCGTGTGTCGCGTTGGATACGACATCATCATCGATCCGTGTCCGAACTCCTGGACGGCCCGTTTTCTCACCCGCTGGATTCCGGGACGGTTGAAGGTTGGCTTCACGCACCCGCGTCGTCAGTGGGGCCTCGATGTCAGCGTTCCGTTCAAGGACGCACCGCGGCACATGGGCGCCTATCCGGTGTACCTCGTTCGACGTGTTCTGTTTGACCTCGACCCGCAGGTCGCGCGCGCCGATGAGGCGACCCTCACGGTGCACCTATCGCCTGCCGAACGGGAATTCGGCCGTCGGGAGATCCGCCGTCTGGCCGGCGACGAGGCGTCGGGACCAGTGATCGCACTGGCGACGCATGCCACCGGCGCCAAACGATTTGCGGTTTCGTGGTGGCGCGCAGTGCTCGAGCAGTTGCGCATGCGCGTGCCGCAGGCGCGCTTCATTGAGATTCGGTCGCCGTCCGGACACGCGACGTTGCCCGAGCTGGCGGGTTTCTCCTCTCGCCGCACGCGTCACGTCGCCGCGGTGATCGACGCGGCCACGTGCTTCGTGTGCGCGGATTCGGGTCTGATGCACCTCGGGGCAGCAACTGACACTGTCACGGTCGGCCTGTTCAAAGTGACGTTGCCGCAGCTGTATGCGCCGCGCCGCGGGCGCAGTTGCGCTCTGGCGGCGAGCGATGCGCAGCCCGAGGCGGCCGCCGCGCGCATCGCGCAACTGATCGACTGAGGCGCGTGATGCTGCATTCACTGATCATCCCGGTCACTCCATTCCAGCAGAACTGCTCTCTGATCTGGGATGATAACGGGTGTGCGGCCTACGTCGATCCGGGTGGGGAACTGCAGCGGCTGCTCGAGCAGGTCGACCAGCGTGGCCTCAGGTTGACAAAGATCCTGTTGACCCATGCGCACGTCGATCACTGCGCCGCAACGGCCGAGCTTGCCCGCGTGCGCCGGTTGCCGATCGAAGGGCCGCAGCGCGCCGATCGCTTCTGGATCGAGGCGCTGCCGGCGGCGGCGGCGCAGTTCGGCCTGCCTGCGGCCGAGCCGTTCGAGCCGGATCGCTGGCTCGAGGGCGGCGATACGGTCACTGTCGGGGACGAGCTGTTTGAAGTGTTGCACTGCCCCGGCCACACTCCAGGCCATGTGGTGTTCTTCCACCGTGCTTCGCGATGTGCGTGGGTCGGCGATGTCCTGTTCGCCGGCTCGATCGGCCGCACAGACTTCCCGCGTGGCGACCACGCGGCATTGCTCCGATCCATTCGCGAGCAGCTATTTCCCCTCGGCGATGATGTGCGGTTCGTCCCCGGCCACGGCCCGACGTCGACTTTCGGCGCCGAGCGGCGCACCAACCCGTTCGTAGCCGATCGCCTGTTCGTCGCTCCCTGAGCCGAGCCGGCGACGGCGTATACGAGAGCGACAGGCGTTCAAGGCGCGGGGCGTGGGCCGTTCGCTGTGCGTAGGCGGCGGATGAGCGGCGGCAGAAGCGCCACGGACGTGAGCAAGGCCAGGGCCAGCAAGCCCTTCTTGATCAGGCCGGAACTGCCGGCCGCCGCTTCGCGCCCGGCATAACCGAGGTAGGTGTAGGCGAGAGTGCCCGGCAACATTGCGATGTACGAGACGATGACGTAGCGCGAGAGCCGGATGCGGGTCAGTCCGAGGGCGTAGTTGAGCAGGTTGAACGGTATGAGCGGCACCAGGCGCACGAACGCAACGAACCTCCAGTCCTCGCGCTCGACACCGGAGACAATCTGCTCGGCGCGCGCGCCAATTCGTGCGCGCACCCAGTCGGCGGCGAGGTAGCGGGCGGTCACGAATGCTCCGGTCGCCCCAATCGTCGCGCCAGTCAGGCTGTAGAACGTGCCGGCCACAGGCCCAAACAACGCTCCACCGGCGAGCGTGAGTAGGGACCCCGGAACGAAAGCCACGGTGGCCGTGGCATACAGTGCCATGAAGGCGAGCGGCGCCCAGGGCCCGGCCTGGTGCACCGTCTGGGTGAGCGCGCGCACGTCAAGTTCGCCGCGATGTGCGTAGACCCAGCCGGCGACCGCTCCGAGGGCCGCAACGAGGAGCAATCTGTGCCAATGTGCGCGTGTCATCAGGCGCGCCGTCCGTCGCGCCGGGTGACGCGGTCCTGGTCATCGGCGTCGATGAACGGTATGGCAGGCATACCCGCTAGATTCGCACACATGCGGGGCTCCAGGAAGGTGTCGATGTCGATGATCATGCTGCGGGACGACCCGTGCGGCGCTTGTGCCCGGGGCATCGGCCGTCGGCCGGGTGCAGCAGGCGCGTGCCCACCTTGACGATGGTGTCGATCACAGGGACCAGTTCTTCGCCCAGCGAAGAGAGGGCATATTGCACCGCGGGCGGCGAGGCGGGAGCCACGGTGCGGATCACGACACCTTTGGCTTCGAGCTCGCGCAGCCGGGCGCTCAGCATCTTTGGGGAGACGCCGGGAATGTCTTTGAGCAGTTCGCCGAAGCGGCGGGCTCCGCCGCTGAGCTGCCAGATGACATTGGGTGTCCATGCGCCCCCGAGCAGTGCCATGCAGGCGCTCATGGGACAACCCTCCAGTGGCGATCGGGGATCGTGCGCAGGAGGCCGGCGGGTCACATGCATGTTCTCTACCGAAAGGGGAGTGCACCCTTAAAATAACGAAACGTAATATACTATAAAATTGTAAGTATGGTGGCCGCAGGCCGCCGGTCGAACCTCACCTTCCCAGGAGATAGCGATGAAACTGTTTTATGCAAGCGGTGCCTGCTCGCTTTCGCCGCACATCGTGGCGTGCGAGGCCGGTATAGCGATCGAGCTGCAGATGGTCGATTTGAAGACTAAGACGATGACGACCCAGGGGGACTATCTCGCCATCAACCCCAAGGGTTACGTGCCGGCGCTGCAGCTCGACAATGGGGAGCTGCTCACTGAAGGGCCGGTGATCGTCCAGTATCTGGCCGACCTGAAGCCGCAGACGGGGCTGGTGCCGCCGGCCGGAACGCTTCCGCGCTACCACCTGCAGGAGATGCTTGGCTACATCAACTCCGAGTTGCACAAGACCTACTCGCCGCTGTTCAATCCGGCGACGCCCGCCGAGACTCGAGCCGAGCGTGAAGCGTACCTGCGCCGCCGTTACGGTTTGGTGGAGAAGCAGCTCGAGGCGGGCAAGTATCTCTTCGGTGAGCCCTTCACGGTTGCCGATGCCTACTTGTTCACCGTGACGAACTGGGCGCGGATGGTCAACTTCAGCCTCGCCGAGTTCCCGAACGTGCGCGCCTTCCAGGAGCGCGTGGCCGGCCGGCCGGCCGTCCAGGCCGCGATGCGGGCTGAAGGCCTAATAAAATAGCGCGGCTCAGCCATGACTTGCGCCGTCGCGCGTGCGTCCCCTCAGTACAGCTGAGGCGTGCCGCCGGCGGCGATGAAGGCCCGCATGGCCCGCAGCAGGCGCGGCGGCAGGATGGGCCGGGGCGCGGCGTGCGCGCCGAGCTGCATGATCCGCTGTGCACGGCGGGTGAGCCTTGGCCAGTGAGATAGTCCTGGCCCGTTAGGGTCGCCGGTCTTGACGAAGTTGACCCAGTAGCGGGACATGCGTCGGGAAATTCTCCGGTCGAGCCGGGTGAAATGCCGTTGGGGCGCCGCATCCAGGGTGCCGAAGACGTATGGGATTTCCGAGGAATGGAACACCCTCCAGAGACGGGATCGTGGCCCCGGCTCTACGTGCGTCCAGAGGTAGGCGTAGACCGGAGCGCGCGCCTGTGCGAGCCGTAGGCGACCCCATTGATAGAGCGCCGCAAGTCCCAGATCGCGCCGCACGGCGCGCTGAGCCCGCGCTCGGCCGCGCCCACTGTGAGCCGGGAACAGGCGTGCGAAGCGCGGCGCGAGGGCGCCGAACGTCTTGCGCAGGTAGGCTTGCCAGGCCGCGCGGCTCAGGCTCGTCGGGTTGGAGCGAAAGCCGGTGTTCTCGTCGGCGTTCATTCCGAGCAGGATCGGTGTGCGGATGAAGCGGCCGGCGGCCAGCAGCCGCTCGGGGGCGGCGGGTAGTAGGGTGCCGTCGATGATCGGCATGATCAGCGGGCTGGTCATGGGCGCGGCTGAGGTGCCGAGGTCTCGCACCGGCAGCGCACGCAGTGCGGCCAGCGTCTTGACATGCTGCGCGCGCGCGAACGCCGTGCCGGCGCGCTCGGCGGCGGCCAGTGAGGCCATGTGCCGCGGCGATCCGGGTAGGCGTGAGTTGGGCAAGCCGCTTTCGGCGATCGCTCGTGCGAACAGCCCTGCCGCGAGCGGCGAGGCGATGAGGTCCTGCACGGCGATTGCGCCGGCGGACTGGCCGGCGACGGTGACGGCGCGGGGATTGCCGCCGAATGCCCCGATGTTGCGCTGCACCCAGCGCAACGCGGCGATCATGTCCTGCAGGCCCCAGTTGGCCGGCGGCTCGTGCAGGCGGGCCGCCTCGGCCGCGAGCCCCGGATCGGTGAAGAAGCCGAGCACTCCCAACCGATAATTGATCGTGACGACGATGATGCCCTGAGCGGCCAAGTGCCGCCCGTCGTACACCGGCACCGAGCCGGAGCCGGAAATGAACGCTCCACCCGGAATCCACACCATGACCGGCAGCGGTCGCGACACATGCGCCGGCGTCCAGATGTTCAGGTACAGGCAGTTCTCGCTGACCCGTCCGTGCACGACGTACTCGGATGACCAGGGGCCGATACCGTGCGGTGTGAGCGTCTGGGGGCAGCTCGGTGCAAAATGTGTGGCCGAGAGTACCCCGCGCCAGGGTCGGGCCGGCTGCGGCGCGCGCCAACGGTTGACGCCGACCGGAGGCGCGGCGTAGGGCACGCCGAGGAACGCGTTGACGGATCCTTCGCGCAAACCCGAGAGCATGCCTTGCGCAACGCGTGTCCGCGGCGCGACCGGTCCGGCATGGCAGACCGTTGCGGCCAGTGCTACCAGCGCAGCCAAACGTGCGGCGTATCGAGCTCGAATCATGCTCGCCGCCGGCCGAACACGGTCATCATTCGGATAGCCGCCGCAAACGCTCGCATGAATGTCTCCTTGGGCTTGAGGCGCATGCGCCGCACGGCGTTCGGCGCCTGAATTCGCGCGGAATACGCCGCGACCATACCAGCAAAGAAAAGATAGCGCTACCAGAGCCAGAACGGTGGGGCACGGGTGGTACCATGATTTATCATGGCACGTCGGGCACGTGCGATCCGTTGCCGCGCCCGCTGTCGCACACGGAGCTGGTCGTGACTGAAGAGCAATCCCCGAGCGTTACACTCGAGCAGATCCGCGAATATCAATTCGACATCACGTTCGCCCCCAACATGGCGCACGTGCAGTCGGACGAACGGCCACCGCTGGGGCAGGGCAGGGGACCGACGCCGGCGTTGCTGCTGCTCGCTGCGGTGGCAAGCTGCATGAGCTCGAGCTTGTATTTCGCGCTCGCGAAGTTCAAGAACGACGGGGGTGGCATCAGCACCACCGCACGAGCGCGCATGGGCCGTAATGCGGCCGGCCGGCTGCGCATCGTGCACATCGACGTGGAAATTCGTCTGGGTGCCAACGCCGACAGCTTGCAGTACCTCGAACGAATCCTCGGGCAGTTCGAGGAGTTCTGCACGGTCGGGGCCAGCGTGAGGGCCGGGATCCCAACGGACGTCGCCGTATTCGACGGCGCTGGCCGCAAGCTGAAGTAGCGCAATGCGGCGGCTGCCGTTCGAGCCGATGGTCGTGCACCCGGCGCTGCCGCGCGGATTTCGGTCCTGGACGCGTCCGGCTATGCTGTGCCGATCGGTGTGATATCTATGGGAGACGCATATGGACCTCGGGCTGCACTCGAAACTCGCGTTGGTGACCGGTTCCACGGCCGGGATCGGCTTGGCAACCGCGGAGACGCTCGCGCGCGAAGGCGCGACCGTCATTGTCAATGGCCGAACGAACGCGCGTGTCGAGGCGGCTGTCGGGCGATTGCTTCAATCGGTCCCGAACGGCCGAGTCGAGGGAATCGCCGCCGACGTCAGTAATGCCGCGGGCTGCGCAGCCGTGATCGAGGCGTTCCCCGACGTGGACGTGCTCATCAACAACATGGGCATTTTCGAGCCCAAGCCCTTCGATTCGATCACCGATGTCGACTGGTTGCGCTTCTTCGAGACCAATGTGTTGAGTGGCGTGCGCCTGGCACGGCACTATGTCGGCGGGATGCGGGCCCGCAACTGGGGACGAATCGTTTTCGTCTCGAGCGAATCGGGCGTGCAGATCCCGGCCGAGATGGTCCACTACGGAGTCACGAAGACGGCGCAGATCGCGGTTGCCCGCGGTCTGGCCGAGACGCTTGCGGGCACCAATGTGACGGTGAACTCGATATTACCTGGACCCACCGCATCCGAAGGCGTCGATCGGTTCGTCGCACAGTTGGCCCGCGCCTCCGGCAAGGATAACGCGACGGTCGAGCACGAGTTCTTCCAGAATGCGCGGCCGTCTTCGATCATCCAGCGCTTCGCCAGTACCGCCGAAGTCGCCGCGCTGATCGCGTACACCTGCAGCGCACAAGCATCGGCGACCACCGGGGCGGCATTGCGTGTCGATGGAGGCGTCGTTCGAGCGATCGTCTGAGCCTGCCGGGAGGGGCTGCGCGCGGGTGCGCAGGACCGTATCGCCGCAAACCTCCGGCGCCAACTGGCTACCGATCAGTCGAGTTCCGGCAGGCGGACACCTTGGCCGCGCAGGGCCTGGATCACCGGCTCTAGGTGCGCACGATAGTGCCGCCAGCGGCCCGTCGAGGATCCGTAGATCGGTCTGCGAACCTGAGCGGCGCTCTGGGTGAGGCAGACGGCGGCGTTGTGCTCGACCTCGACGGCGGCGTCACGCCATTGGAGGCCGCAGGCCGCCGCCGCTGCGGCGCCCACGCCGATCGGGTCCCTCACCAAGTCATCGTAGTGGACTTCGTGGATCGATGCGCCAAAGGCGTTGCGCCAGTGGTCGATCAGACGCGCGTACGCCGCGTAGTAGCGCGCCAGATCGTGGAAGTCGTAGCTGAACTGATACGCCTCGCCGAACAGGGTGCGATACATCGCAAAGCAGATATCGAGTGGCGAGCGGCTGACGAGTACCAGCCGCGCCTGCGGCAAGGCGCGACGAATCGCTCCGACGTAGAGGTAGTTCATCGGCTGTTTCTCGATGACAACCTCAGGCGTGCCGCCAGCGGTGGCGAGACGGGCGTATTCCGCGGCGATCGCGTCCCAGTCAGCCGCGGCTGCTCGTGCGAAGACATCCATGGCGCCGCGGGCCGCGTCGGGCTGATGAGCTGGTGGGATGGTGAGCAGGGCGCGGGCGAAGTGATCGGTCTCGCCGTTGGAGCGCACTGCGGGCAGGCCCGTCAGGATGCGCTCGAGAAGTGTCGTTCCCGAGCGGGGCAGGCCGAAGATGAAAACAAAGCGACCCGAATCGATCCGGCTGCTGCCCGCCCGGTCCGGTGCACGCGCAAAGACCTCGATGATGCGTCGGAGTTTGTGCTCATCGACCCGGACATCGTAGGCGAGTTGGCGTCGGCGGGTGCCCGCGGCCAGGGCAAACGATTTGAACGCATCGTCGTACTGGTGCAGATCATCGAGTTCCTTGCCGAGCGCGTAGCCGAGCAGGACCCGGGCATTGTCATCGAGATCGGGCCGGGAGAGTTCCCGCCGCAGCTGCTCGAGGTGATTGGCGGCGGCGGTCTGCACTCGCAGTTCCGAGCGCAACAGATAGCCGCGGTAGTCGCGGGCGTTGAGTGCGATGGCTCGATCGCAGGCCGCCTCGGCCCGCTCAATTCGGCCGAAGCCTCGCTCGCTCGCAGCGAGGTTGTACCAGTGTCTGGAAACGTTCGGGCTGCATTCCACGGCTCTGCGGTACAGAGCATTGGCCCGGTCGTGGCGTCCCAGGGCGACCGAGGCGCGAGCCAGAGCATCATAGGCGTCGGCGGTCCCCGCGGCGTAGCGAGCCGCGCTCTCGACTACGGCATCAGCTTCGGCGGGACGGCCGAGTCTGATCAGTATTGCCGCCAATAAGCCATGTGCGGGTGCGCAAGACTTTTGCGTGGCCACGGCCCGCTGGGCGAGCCGCAGAGCCTCCCCAAGGCGTCCGGCGTGCATCAAGCGCAGGGCTTCGGCATCGAGGGTCATGGATGAGGCATGCATCGGCAAGGGCGGGCTCGCGGTGGTAAGGCCGGTGGTGCTCCGACGTCACGTCGGCGCTCGAGGCGATACCAGGGCGCGGATGTGCGGGCGTCCCCGGGGACCGGAACCGCGTTCGGCAGATCGCCGCCGGCACACGCGCAGGTCCCGCAGACGGTCCCGGAGCTGATCGGAGAAAATGACTACGCCAACGTGCACGGCCAGTCCCGCTTGGCGCAGCGCCTCGGCGGTCCAGGTGTTGCACGTGTGAAAAGCGTCGTAACGTTCGCCCGAGGCGTAAAACTCGCTGTCCGGCCATGGTCCGGCGCCGAGTTCGATCGGTTTGCCGGCTCGCCGGCGCAGCGCGTCGAGCACGTAGGCGTCGAGCTCGAGAACCTCATGTCGATCGGCGCAGAGCCAGCGATAAGTCGCATCGGCCGGCAAGAGCGCCGCGACCGTGGGGGCGCCGACGACGAGCAGTGTACTCGGGGAGCTGAACAGCGCCTCGAGCGCCTCGATGGCAGTTGGACTGGAAGCCATGTAGAAGCGCCGGTTTCCCCAGCCGAAACTCACGTATCGCTCGTGCGGATACACCGGCAGTACGGATCGTAGTGGACCGAGCTCCTGCACCGGGAGGATGAGCCCGGTATGCCATCCGGCGAAGAGTACCCCGATCACGGCGGTTCGCGCCGGGGGGTATTGTGCCGCGCAGACCGGGGGCGCGGCGGATTGCGGCAACGCGCTGCAACTGCACATTAGCGCTGCGCTCAGCAGGCCGGCGATTGCGGTCCTCAGAGTGAATTTGCGCATCGTTTGCGGCCCGCGTCCGCACGGAGTCGATAGCGTATCAGCACGGCGCAAGCCCTCCTCGGTCCTCGGGTCGCTTCGCGGCATGCGGACTTGCGATGATCATGCAGGGGCGAGCCGATCTACCAAAAGTAAAGCTGTAAGGTGAGTGGCTTCCTCGGCGGCGGAGGTTGCGCCAGTGCTTCGCGGTGGTCCAGGTAATTCCCGACACAGCGGCTCAGCAGATCGTCGATTTCCGATATGTTGTACCGCGCTTCCTGCGGGTTGGGCGGGCGCAGGCGCTGAGGATCCGGGAACAACCCCATGCCCGAGAGGATCGCGAACCAGGACATGACCGGATAGCCCTGGCCGATTTCCTGGGCCCGAATCCCCGGGACGATGCTCTTGCCGGCCCGCCACGTCGAGTAGATTTTCCTGAGATTGTCCGACAGGTGGATATTGGCGGCGTTGGCCCGCCAGTAATCGGTGTCGGTGCGGGAGTTGGTCTTGTAGTGGGTGACGATATAGTCGCGGATACCTTCGAAGTTCCGGTTCACGCGCGCGTTGAAGCTCTCGCGGGCGGCATCGCTCAGATCGCCCCGCTCGAGCAGTTCGGCGAACGTCTGGGCCATGTACTGGACCACCATGAGCGAGGTGGCTTCCAGCGGCTCGACGAATCCCTGGGCCAGCCCAACCGCAAGACAGTTCGCGTGCCAAGGTCGAGCGACCCGTCCGACCCTCATCTTCAGGTGCCGTGCCTCGACGTCAGACTCGAGCAGTCCAAGATGTTGTCGCAGCTCGGTCTCCGCCGCATCCGGCGTACAAAATTGCGTGCTATAGACGTAGCCGTTGCCGAAACGGTTGGTGAGCGGAATTTTCCAGACCCAACCGTGCTGCAGCGCGGTCGCAGCCGTCTCGCTGGGAATACTCGTCCCGATTGGCGACGGGATGGCCACCGCCGCGTCGTTGAACAGATTATCCGCGTAGCTGACGAACGGAACGCCCAAGGCTTTCTCGAGCAGCAGGCCGGAGAACCCCGTGCAATCCACATACAGATCCGCCGTGATGGTCTCGCCTTCACGGGTATTCACCGAGGTGATCGCGCCGTCCGCGCCCACCGTTGCGTGTGTTACGTGGCAGCTCTTGTAATGAATGCCCCGCTCGAGCGCCGTCTTGTGGAGAAATTGGCCGAGCTGTGCTGCATCGAAATGGTACGCGTGCAGCACATCGAATGGGAAGGCCTCGCGCGCCTTCGGCGCGCGCCGCTCGGCCACCAGCCGGGCCGCGAGGAAGAAGCGGTCTGGATGCGCGTACAAATTCGCTCCCCGCACCCGAGCTTCCACGTTGTGAATGAACTGGGTCATGGTCATGATGTCGACCATGGAGGGAAAGGGATGAAAATAGTGCTGGAAGCCCGGCTTGGTGGACCAACCGCTGAAGCTGATGCCGCATTTGTAGGTCGCATGGCACGCGGGCATCCATTGCGCTTCCTCGATGCCGAGCATGTCGAAGAATCCCCGCAGCAGGGGTGTGGACCCCTCACCGACTCCGATGGTTGGAACGGTGGGGGATTCGAGCAGCGTGATGTCTACGCCTTTGGGGATCAAGGCTTGGGCAAAAATCAACGCGGTCATCCAGCCGGCCGTCCCGCCGCCGACGATGACGATGCGTCGTACGGGCGGTGGCGTCGCGGAGTTGCCGTTCCTTGCCCCGAGATTGAAGGAGTAATCGAAGACGTTGGCTGTCGTCATGGCAGTACAGGTGGGTTGATCATGGCCCCAAGCCGCGCGTTTTCGGGCGCGGCGGCTGAATGGTCCAAGAGATCGAGTGCCGCGCCGTACCCGGGCTCAACGAGCCAGTGCCCGACGCCGCCCCGTCAGCGCTCGGACTCGATTTGCTTGATCAGTGTACCGTATCCGCGGGGGGGTGCGGCGCGGTGGAACGGATCGGCGGCCGGTGCCCCTCTGGCCAGTATCTTGGTATCGCGTCCGGCACATCAATCGCCCCCGACTGGCTCGGCCAGCTCGGCCGCGAGGCGAATCGCGCGGACCTGCTGGCGAATGGCTGAGTCACAGCGGCGCCACTGCGGTGCCAGCCGGGCGGTGATGGCCTTCGCGGTCAGCGGCCGGACGAGCGGCGAGTGCGAGGCAAGGATTTCTCGGGCCATGACTCGCAGGGCTTGGCCACGGCGCCATGCGACTTTATGCGACGACGCCGTAAAACTCCGGGCTTTTAGGCCGGAGATACAAGGCGATCTTGATAGCTGGATAAAAACGCAGCTATACTAAAAGCCATGGCCCGCCGCTCTGTTTGTCCCCGAGGATGAGTGCGAGCGCACGCTGCGCGTGCGCGTCCGGGATCGCCACGTTCCATGGCTTCGGGCCCGGGCACGCGATGTGAACTTCGTGTGGAACTACGATCAGGAGCCGTGTCTCCAAGCCCTGGATCGTGAGGGCAGGTTCCTGTGCGCCGAGCATCTTCACCAATACACGGCAGCGGCCACGAAGGCGGGTCTGGAGCTTCACTCCCAGACCGTGCAGGCGGTGAGCGAGGAATACGTCCTGCGCCGCCAGCAGTTTCGCAAGCGCTGCCTGAAGTGGCGGGTCTCAAATCGCCGCCGCGCCAACTACAGCTTGTGGTGCCCTAATCGATACGGGATCGGACGGCGTCTGGGCGGAAGAGGTTATCGATGATCAAGTGCTCTACGCGCCGGAGCTGGTGCGCGTAGAGGCGACAAACGCCCTTCGTCGCCTGGAACGCGCCAAGCAGATCACTACGGCCGAGGCAAACGGAGCACAGGAAGATCTGACGCAGCTTGAAATCGAGCGGCTTTCGTTTGAACCCTTCGCTGGCCGTATCTGAGAGCTACGCCATGCCGTCACCAGCTACGACGTATGGCACGTTGCTGTCGCCGAGGAACTCGGATACCCGTTCGCCACATTGGACCGCCGCCTGGTGAGGACAGTCGGCCCGAAGTGCACATTCCTGACGCCCGATTCTCGATAGATCGTCTGCTGCACGTCATTTGGCAAAAGACGGCCAATCTCCGGCCATTCGGCTGCCAGGCTGGAATCCTCCTTTGCCGTCATTCGCCGGTCGCTGCCTGGAGGCAACTGCAGGTTCGACTTGGCAGGGTTCCGGCCCGGCGCTTGACGTGCCGAGCATTTTGGTAGTACGTGATGACTACCGGCGCAGCAACCGCGAATATATTGATGGCCGCGACCAGCCTGAAACTTCCAGAAGATCTCAAGCGGCGAATCGAGCGGCTAGCGAGTGCTGCGAACAAGACGCCCCATGCCTTTATGGTTGATGCGCTTGCGCGCGAAGCAGAGCGATCGGAACTGCGAGCACGTTTCGCTGACGAAGCAGCTCGTTCGGAGGAGGCGGCACTCTCCAGCGGTAATGCTTTCGAGCTGGCTGCAACGTTTGATTACCTGGCCGCGCGAGCGACTGGGGTCAAGGCGCGCCGTCCCAAAGCACGCGCATGGCGACGGTCGAAATAACTCAAAGAGCACTGACTGATCTCGAACGGCTGTTTGATGTTATTGCGGCCGAGAACCCTAAAAAAGCGCGCGAACAGATTCTCAGCGTTCGAGAAGCGTTTGAACTGCTTGCCGGTAATCCGCTCCTCGGACGGTCTGCGGAAAACGGACGGCGCGAGCTCATTCTATTTCGCGGCCGTTACGGATACATCGCGAAGTACCGTTGGCTAACTGCCGAAGACATAGTTCTTGTTCGTGCGGTTCGGCCTCAGCTCGAGGCCGGCTACGCGGGAGAATAAGGCGATGGGTTCGCGTCGCCAAAGGAGTGAGTTCGGCGCGGAGCTGTCGTTGACATACAGACCATTCGAGAGCCAATCGCCACGACATGTGCCCGCTCCATTCGGTACGCGCAGTGTCCGGTTGGCGCGTATCAGCACTCGACTCAGGAGCCGATAACGTTAAAGCCCTCGCGACGCGCCGCCGCCGTCAGTCGGCTGTCCAGGCAGACCATGTCGAGTGTTGTCGGGTCGTGATTGGCGGCAATCAGTGCGGCAGAGAGTTGCAGGCCGTCCGCGGCTCTCAAGACGTGCACGCGAAGTAGCCGTTCGGCCGTGCGTCGGATTGCGTCGCCTGGGATAACTTCGTGCCACGCTGCTGCGAGCCGTTTCGCTGCCTTGAGCGCAGCGTCCGCGTCCGCGGCGCTGATCGTGCCTTCACGTTCGCGACGAGCGATAGCCGAAGCGATCTCGACAGGTGTTGCCCACCAAGCCACAATCTGAGGGTCCTCCTCGTACAGCTCGAGCTGCTTCTCGCGGGTTGGCTCGTCAACGATGAGCGCAAGGATGGCGGACGTGTCCCAGTAACGCATCAGACACGTCAGCGGTCGTGAGCACGCTCTTCCAGCAGCGCATCGAGGACGCTTGCGGAGCGCGGTAGAGGGTGGGGCAGAAGGGCACGCAGTTCGCGCGGCGACAGCGGGCGTGTCGCCGGCCGCGTGATGCCTTGCGCTGCCAGAAGCGCAAGTCGATCGGCCCCACGACCAGTGGCTTCGATGCGCTCGATCCGGGCGATGGGCAAGTCTCGGTCGTATATCACCACAGGCTGCCCGGAGCGGACCTTGCGCAGGTATGCGCTGAGATTGTTCTTGAGCTTTGACACGGTAGCCTTTTCCATATGGCTATTATTGCCATCTTGAGCGGAATTGCAAAACCGGCACAGAACCCGTCGCCGCGGAGGATACGCGGAGGTCTGCTGCAGGGGATCTGAACAGTGCCAACGGGAAATCCCGATGACCGCTTGGTGAGCACGCGCGCGCAAATTGAGGCGTAGCTGGCTGTTCTGATCACGGTTAATGAATTGCGCTCGGGCCAAGGATTCGACCGAGCGCCGGGCTTACGGGGAGCAGGGAAGGCGTAAGCTTGAAAAGTGGTAGCGGGGGCGGGATTATGGAGTCGCCTACTTGTGTTCGCTTGTCTTTGGCGGCGTGATTTCGGGCATTTGGTCATTAGTGTCCTCCGAAGTCGTCTGCGCCAAGGGATTGCAGCAAGATGCAAAAAAGGCGACAATCGGCGCGCATTATGCAGCATTCGCCGTCCTCCATCCTGTTCCCCGGCTACCGTCGGCGGGTGCTCGGAATGCTGCTGCTGCATCCCGAGGAATCTCTGCACGGGCGCGAGATTGCCCGCCGGACAGGGCTGCCTGCCGGGACATTGACCCGAGAGCTGAAGCGCCTTGCCGAGGCGGGCTTGCTGAATTGCGAGCGACGGGGCAATCAACTGCTCTATAGCGCAAACAGGCAGTCTCCCATTTTCGAGGAGCTTGCTGGGATCCTGCGCAAGACCTCCGGACTGGCTGATGTGGTCGCCGCAGCGCTTGAATCGCTGACTGACCAAATCGAGGTGGCGCTGATATTCGGCTCCGTAGCGCGTGGATCCGAGACGCGAGGAAGCGACGTGGACGTTTTGATCATCGGACCTGTGGATTACGGAAACGTCGTCGATGCGTTGTACCCGGCGCAAGAGCGCCTCGCGCGAGAAATCAATCCAAAGGTATTTACCGCGCGCGAGTGGAGCGCGAAGCTGAAGGAGCATAATCCCTTTGTGCTCGAAGTCCTTTCGAGTAAGAGGATCTTTCTGATAGGAGGCGAGCATGAGCTTGCAGAACTTGGTTGGCATAAGTCTTGAGCGCATCACGCCGGCCAAGCAAACAATCAAACGACTGCTCGACGGTGCTGCTCGACATATCGCCGATGCAAAGATTCAGGCAGTCAGCGGTGAAACTCGCTTTGGCAGCGCGTATACGGCGATCCGGATGCTTGCCGATATTGGACTGCATGCTCACGGCTATCGGACATTGACCAGCAAGCCGGGACATCACCAAACGGCAATTCAGACACTGCCCACGACGCTGGGGACCGACTCACAGACTGTCATCCGCCTCGATAAGCTGCGCAAGCAGCGGAGCCTGACCGAATATACCGGCGATCTCATCCCAGAGTCGGCGGTGAAGGAATGTCTCTCGCAGGCGGAGTCGCTTTTTGTTGGCGGTGATGGGGAAACGCGGATTTTTGAGGGCGAGAAGCGGATTTGGCGCAAAAGTTCGGGCGGTAGGCGACACGGGGTGG
The DNA here is from genome assembly GCA_027366635.1 of Gammaproteobacteria bacterium. Lineage (GTDB taxonomy): Bacteria > Pseudomonadota > Gammaproteobacteria > Steroidobacterales > Steroidobacteraceae > 13-2-20CM-66-19. The sequence goes on from DAHXNE010000127.1 coordinate 57,563, forward strand.
GCATCCAAGTGTGGCATGCGCAAGATTCAGGAGCGCGGTGGTGCTCTTTCGACCGATTTCCAGCGCTGGTCGTCGGCATGTGCAGCCCTGATGCGTCACTCCGGCTCGGTTGGCCCGCCCTCCAGGACGGGGCATATCCAAATGCCTCGATAGGACGCGTCTGCGCGACTACCAAGCCCTTGGAGGATTTG
>DAHXNE010000089.1 GCA_027366635.1 Gammaproteobacteria bacterium
CCGTGAAGCCGAGGTCGCGGTTCAACCCATGGCGCACGTTGTCGCCGTCGAGCATGTAGGTGTGCGCGCCGTGGGCATGCAACTCGCGCTCCACGATGTTCGCGATGGTGCTCTTGCCCGAGCCGGACAGGCCCGTGAACCACAGGATCGCGGGGCGATGGCCGTTGAGGCGCACGCGCGCGGACTTGTCGACCAGCAATGCCTGACGATGGATGTTCGTGGCGCGCCGTAGACCGAAGCTGATCATGCCCGCTCCGACAGTCGCGTGCGTGAAGCGGTCGATCAGCACGAAGGCGCCGGTGGCGCGGTTATCCTCGTACGCATCGAGCGCCACCGGCAATGCGGTGGCAAGATTGCAGAACCCGATCTCATTCAGCCCCAATGTCTTGGCCGCGATGTGCTCGAGCGTATTGACGTCGACCTTGTGCTTCAGACTGGTGACGCGCGCCGGCACGTAGCGCGTTCCAATGCGCAGCAGATACGAGCGACCCGGGAGCATGGGTTCCTCGACCATCCACAGGACCTGCGCGGCGAACTGATCGACCACCTCCGGGCGCGTCTGGGCGTGCGCCAGCACGTCGCCGCGCGCGATATCGATTTCGTCCGCCAGCGTCAAGGTGACGGCGTCACCGGCGCGCGCCTCGGGCAGATCGCCGTCGGCCGTGACGATACGCTCCACTTGGCTCTCGCGGCCGGACACGGCCACCACCACCCGGTCGCCTGGCCGTACGACACCCGAGGCGACGGTGCCGGAGAAGCCACGGAAATCCGCATTGGGGCGGTTGACCCACTGCACCGGAAAGCGCACCGGCTTGTCGTCGAGCCCCTCGCCGGCATCGAGAGCCTCGAGCTGCTCGATCAGCGTCGGGCCCTCGTACCAACTCATGCGCTCGGAGCGGCGCACCACGTTGTCCCCGTAACGGGCCGACAGCGGAATACTGGTGATGGAGCTGAACTTCAGCGCCGCGGCGAAGCCCAGATAGTCGGCGACGATGTGGTGGAAGCGCTCCCCGGAGAATTCGGCCAGATCGATTTTGTTGACCGCAAGCACCACGTGTCTGATGCCGAGCAGAGCGCAGATGTAGCTGTGGCGGCGCGTCTGGGTGAGCACGCCCTTGCGGGCGTCGATCAGGATCACCGCCGCCTCGCAGTTGGAGGCGCCGGTGGCCATGTTGCGCGTGTACTGCTCGTGCCCCGGCGTGTCGGCCACGATGAAGGCGCGGCGCGCGGTGGCGAAGAACCGGTATGCGACATCGATGGTGATGCCCTGCTCGCGCTCGGCCTGCAACCCGTCGACCAGCAGCGCCAGGTCGAGCTCCTCGCCGGTGGTCCCATGCCTGCGGCTATCGCGCTCCAGAGCGATCAACTGATCGTCGTGGACCAATTGAGTGTCGTACAGCAGCCGACCGATGAGGGTCGACTTGCCGTCATCGACCGAGCCACAGGTCAGAAAGCGCAGCAGCGCCCGGTCCGCGGCGCTGTCCCGGCCCGCATCGGCCCGGGACGAGGCGCCGGCCGCCGGTTGCGCAGCCTCTGGCGGGCGCGTCTCAGAAGTATCCGTCACGTTTCTTCTTCTCCATTGATCCGGCCTCATCGGCATCGATCAGCCGCCCGGAACGTTCCGAAGTGCGCGATACGAGCATCTCCTCGATGATCTCATCGAGGGTCGTGGCGCGACTCTCGATCGCAGCGGAGAGCGGATAGCAGCCCAGGGAACGAAAACGCACCATGCGCACCTGCTCACGCTCCCCGGGCTTGAGCGGCATGCGCTCATCGTCGCGCATGATCAGCTGGCCGTCGCGCTCGATCACCGGACGCGGGGCGGCGAAGTACAGCGGCACCACCGGAATGCCCTCGGCGCGGGTGTACTGCCAGACGTCGAGCTCGGTCCAGTTGGAGAGCGGGAAGACTCGAATGGTCTCGCCCGCGTTGATCCGGGTATTGTAAAGGTTCCATAACTCCGGTCGCTGGTTGCGCGGATCCCATACGTGACCCGGCGAGCGGAACGAGAAGATGCGCTCCTTGGCGCGGCTTTGCTCCTCGTCCCGGCGCGCCCCGCCGAAGGCCGCATCGAATTGCCATTTGTCGAGCGCCTGCTTGAGCGCCTCGGTCTTCATCACCTGCGTGTGCAGCTTCGATCCGGAGCTGATGGGATTGATGCCGCGGGCGAGACCCTCGGGGTTGGTGTGCACGAGGAGCTGGACGCCGTAACGGGCGGCGATCTGATCCCGGAAGCGGATCATCGCGCGGAATTTCCAGGTCGTGTCGACGTGCAGCAGCGGGAACGGCGGCTTGCCCGGATAGAAGGCCTTCAGCGCCAGATGCAGCATCACGCCCGAGTCCTTGCCGATCGAGTACAGCATGACCGGGTTACGGAACTCCGCGGCGACCTCGCGGATGATGCCGATCGACTCCGACTCGAGGCGGCGCAGGTGCGGCGAGAGGGGTGCGCGCCGGGAATCGCGGGCGCTCGCGGTGGTGTCGTCCATTCGGGTTCAGGCAGCCATGGGCAGCAGCGGGAATGGCCCGCCGGCGACGAAGAAGGAATTACGGAATCCCGGCTTGCCGTAGCGCAGCGGCTCGCCATCAGGGGCCAGCACCTGGCCGCCCGCCGCCGCCAGCACCGCGTGTCCGGCCGCGGTATCCCACTCCATGGTCGGTCCGAGGCGCGGATACAGATCCGCCTCGCCCGCGGCGACCAGGCAGAATTTCAGCGAGGAGCCGACCGAGACACGCTCTCGGACCGGGTAGCCCCCCAGGTAACTCTCGGTGTCCGGCGTGGCATGTGAGCGCGACACCACCGCCGTCAGCCCAGCCTGAGGCGCCGCGCGCACGCGCAACGCCTGGCGCGCTCCGGCCGCGGCGCAGCGAGGCTCGGCCGGCTGCGCGCAGCGGAACGCCCGCCGCTGCTGTGTATCGCCGGCGTAGAGCATGCCCCCGACCGGCGCGTAGACCACGCCGAGCACCGGCGCGCCGGAGCGGATCAGCGCGATGTTGACCGTGAAATCCCCACGGCGCGCGATGAATTCCTTGGTGCCGTCGAGCGGGTCGACCAGGAAGAACATCGCGCCGACCGCCGGAACGTGTCCCGCAGCGCAGGACTCTTCAGCCACCACCGGAACATCGGCAGCGATGCGGGCCAGGCTCTCGAGAATGACCGCCTCGGCGGCGCGATCCGCCGCCGTGACCGGGCTACTGTCCGCCTTGTACTCGACGGCGGCGTTGCCGCGAAGATAAATGGCATGGGCCTCCCGGCCGGCGGCCACCGCCACCGGCAGCAGCGCTTCGAGAAGCTCGGAATCTGTGATCGGGGACACAGGATCGATCCAGTGAAAAAACCGATCCACAGTCTACACAATGCGCCGTCCGGCTGACTGCCGGGCGGCGCACGGTCCGCCAGAATTTCCGGTTATGTCCTCAGGCGCGCATGCTCAGCCGGCGCGGATCGGCGCTGGGGCGAGCGGCAGGCCGAGCGACCCCGCCACCGCCGCGTGGGTAATCGCGCCGGCGTAAACATTCAGCCCCGCAGCGAAACCCGCGTCGCGCCGCAGCGCTTCTTCCCAGCCGAGGTCGGCAAGCTGGCGCACGTACGGCAAGGTGGCATTGGTGAGTGCGAACGTCGAGGTACGCGCCACCGCGCCGGGCATGTTCGCGACGCAATAGTGCACCACGCCGTCGACGACGAAAGTCGGCTCGGCGTGAGTCGTCGCTTTGCTGGTCTCGAAGCAACCGCCCTGATCGATGGCGATGTCGACGAGCACCGAGCCGGGCTGCATGTTCGCGAGCATGGCGCGCGTGACCAGCTTCGGGGCCGCCGCCCCGGCGATCAGTACCGCCCCGATCACCAAGTCTGCCGCCGCGACCAGCCGCTCGATTGTCGCGGTCGTCGAATACGCGGTGCGCAGCGATGAGCCGAACTGCTCGGAGAGTTGGCGCAGCCGCTCGAGCGAGCGGTCGACCACCGTCACGTCGGCGTGCATACCGACGGCCATTTGCGCGGCATGGGTACCGGCGACCCCACCGCCCAGGATGACGACCTTCGCCGGCAATACACCCGGGACGCCCCCGAGCAGCACACCGCACCCGCCATTGGCCTTCTGCAGACAGGTGGCGCCGACCTGTACCGACATGCGGCCGGCCACTTCGCTCATGGGGGTCAGCAACGGCAGTCCCCCGTTGCGCACGACGGTCTCGTAGGCGATGGCCGTGGCGCCGGATTTCATCAAGGCGCGCGCCTGGTTCGGATCGGGCGCCAGATGCAGATAGGTGAAAAGCACCTGACCGCGGCGCAGCATCGTGCACTCGGCCGGCTGCGGCTCCTTCACCTTCACGACCAGATCGGCGCCGGCAAACACCTCGGCCGCGCTCGGCACGATCCGGGCGCCGACCGCCTGGTAGAGCGCATCGGGAAACCCGATACCCAGTCCGGCACCGGCCTGGATCAGCACCTCATGGCCCGCGCCGGTAAGCTCGCGCACTCCTGCCGGCACCAGCCCGACCCGATATTCGTGAATCTTGATCTCGCTTGGAACGCCGATTCGCATGGGACTCTCCGCCAGGATGGAATGCGTCCAGAGCTTAAGGACCGCAGTCGGCGCGGGCTTGCGAATTACGCGCTAAAATGTCATTCAGCCGCATAATCTGCCCAATGAGCGCACTAATATGGCAGACTCTTGCCACCATGAGCCTTGATCGTTACGATCACGCCATTTTGCGGCGGTTGCAGCAGGATGCGCGCATCACCAACGCGCGCTTGGCCGGGGAGGTCAGCCTGTCGGAGTCCGCCTGCCTGCGGCGGGTCAAATCACTCGAAGAATCCGGCCTCGTCCAGGGGTACACCGCGATCATCGACCAGCACAAGGCCGGCTATCCGGTCAACGTGTTCGTCAATATCACCCTCGACCGCCAGAGCCAGTCCGGGCTCGAGGCCTTCGAGGCCGCGGTCCGCAAAATCCCCCAGGTGATGGAGTGCTACTTGATGACCGGAGAGCACGACTACCTGCTGCGCCTGGTGGTGGCCGATCTCGATGACTTCGAGCGCATCCACAGCCAGCACCTCACGCGCCTACCGAGTGTGGTGCGCATCCAGTCGAGCTTCGCCATGCGCACGGTCACGCGCTCCGCCGTGCTGCCGGTACGCTAGCGCCTCGGGGGGGCGTCGCGCACAACCGAACGAGTTCCTCGAGCTCCGCGGTGCTAAACGCTGCGACCCCAAAAGGTGTCGCAGGTCTTGGAATAAGAGCATGGAAATGTGAGTGCGCAGCGGTTCACGACCGCGACCTCAACTCAGCGCGAAACAGCCTGGTAGCGGGACGTCGCCGTCTTGCAGAACGAATTCTCGCCCGCGCCGCGCAAGCGGCGGCCTGAGCAGGCCGAGAGCGAGGAGGACCTCAGCAGACCATCACAGGAGCTACCGCGGGCCGGCGCGACATCGGCTCTGAGCTCAGGCCATTGTCCGCGCGCAGGAGCCGTCACACTCACTGCCAGCGGGATGCAAGCGCGTTACGAAAGATCGGGCTCTGCGCAGTAGCGCAGAATGTAATCGCGGGCGGCATCGCGCAGACGCACCGCTGCGCAGAACATACTGCCGTCGGGACACTCGAGCGGGGCACCCATCGTGATCGTGACGGGGCGGCGCCGCAGCAGCACCTGCCCGTCGCGCAAGATCGAGCGAGTCCCCCGCAGCGCAACCGGAATGACCGGCACGCGGGCCCCCGCCGCAACTTGGAACGCGCCCAGATGAAAGGGCCGCAACCCGGCGGCAGCGGTGAACGTGCCCTCGGGAAACACCACCAGGCTGTCACGTGTCATGTCGAGCGCCGGATCGGCGCGCGCGCCGCCGCTTTCAATCGGCTCGGTGCGCTCGATGAAGATCGCGCCTAGTTTGCGCAGCCACGCACCGAGCAATGGAACGTGGGCCAGCCAGCTGGTCGCAACGAAGCGATGCGGAGCGCGCAACACGGCCAGGACCATGATGGCGTCCATGTAGCTGCAATGGTTTGCCACGAGCACATGCGGATACGGCGGATCGGCCGCGAACGGACCGGCGGACAAGGGTATGCCGCAGATGCGAACCAACCAACGTGCCGACCGGTGCGTCACATCCCAGGCCCGCCGCCGGCCTGGCACCAGCAACGCCGCGACACAGGCCGGAATACCGATGAGCGCGACGGCCAGCCAGGCGAACACCCCATATACAACGTGTGCACAGCGCCGCCATCCGACGTCCATCCGTGGCCCGTTAGCAACGTCACTGTTCGTATCGGCGTGGGCATCCTCGCGCTGGCCGTCCGCGCGTGAACCCGCCGCTGCGGCAAACGCGCGCGGGTTCCTCTTCTGCCCGGTAGGCCGCCGCATCGGCGCTGCACCGCATGCCCTGAGCAGATCATCGACCGTATCGAGAGTTGCGAGCGTGGCCTGCGGCAGCTTCAGGCACAGGCGATCCTCGAGCCGGCGCCCCAATTCGATGCGCGCGAGGCTGTCAATGCCAAGGTCGCGATCGAGGTTGCTGCCGCAACCGAGGGCATCGCCCGGCGGCCGCCCACGGTGCAACTGCGCATACAGCGCAGCAACCGCGGCAAGGACGGCTTCGGCGCGGATCGGGCGCGCATCGGCCGCGAGAGCCCCGGACCTCGTGGGCGCGCCGACCGGCGGGCTTGGCGGGAAATTCGTCATCCATTTCTGCCTGAAGTCGGGAAATTCCTCCTGATCGAGCGCCCAAGGCTGCGACCCCGATCACTGACTTCTCCGACGCCATCGAGCGCAGCTGTCGGGCGCATCTCACCGAGTGCATAGTGCGCCAGGTTCCACGCGCTCGCAATGTCCGGGCCGCCGCAGCGCCGAGCGGCGCGACAAGCACCGCGCAGACTGTTCAAACACGCAGCGCGATTTTCCCGATGTGGGCGCCGGACTCCATCAACGCATGCGCGCCGGCCGCGTCGGCCAGCGGAAAGGTTGCGTGGATCGGCAGTCGGAGCGACTGCGACTCGATCAACGGCCAGATCTCGCGGCGCAGCGCCGCACCGATCCGGCCCTTGCGCACGGTGGTCTGCGCCCGAAGCGTCGAGCCGCCGATCATCAGCCGCTTCACCATCAGTTGCGTCAGATCGATCTCGGCCATGCGGCCGCCCAGCGTGGCGATGATCGCGATCCGGCCGTCGGGGGCGGCCGCCGCGATATCGCGCGCGATGTAATCCCCGCCGACCATGTCCAGGATGACATCGGCACCCTTGCCTGCCGTGGCCGCCGCGGTCGCGGCCACGAAATCCTCCTGTTTGTAGTTGATCGTGGCATCCGCGCCAAGCGCCGAGCATGCGGCGCATTTCTCGGCGCTACCGGCCGTGACGATGACGCGGGCGCCATATGCCTTGCCGAGCACAATGGCGGTAACGCCGATTCCGCTCGATCCCCCGTGGACCAGCAGCCACTCCCCGGGCCGCAGGCGCGCTCGCTGGAAGACGTTGTAATAGACGGTAAACACCGTCTCCGGAAGCACCGCGGCCTCCTCCAATGAGAGATTGCCGGGCACCGGCAGGCATTGCACGGCCGGCGCCACGGCATACTCGGCGTAGCCGCCGCCGGCGATCAGGGCACACACCCGATCGCCCGCGGACCAATTGCGCACCTGCGATCCCACCCGCGCCACTTCGCCCGCAACCTCCAGGCCTGGGATATCGCTCGCACCGGGCGGCGGTGGATACAAGCCCCGGCGCTGCAAAACGTCCGGACGGTTGACCCCGGCCGCCGCCACCCGGATCAACACCTCGCGCGGTCCCGGCTGCGGCATGGGCCGGCGCGCCGGCCGCAGCGCTTGCGGACCACCCGGCGCCACGATTTGCACGACATCGATACTTGCGGGCAATTCACTCATACGCTGGCCTCCCCTTGCAATGCGAGCCTGCCGGCACGCCCGGGCACCGTGCCGGACTCGATCGGGCAGCGTCGCAGGCGACCGAGATCCAATCCGGCAGCATAGGTTGCCAGGTCGGTCAGCACCACACCTCGCGCGCGCCACCGGGCGAGCAGCCGCTGGAAGCCCGGCCGATATGCCCCGCCTTCGAGTTCGGCGTGCAGGGTGAACACGTGGTCGCTGGGCGTCTCGGTCAGCGCCAACAGGTGGTCAATCGGATCGACCCCGCGCAGATCCGGCCGGCCGATCAGCTCATCGAGCGTCGGCAGCGTGGTGGGCAATTGCGGAACCGGGATCTCCCGGCCGTCTACGACCGGGACGAACGGACCGACACCGCGCGTGTCGGATGCGTAGCGGAAACCGGCCTCGGCCTCGAGCTCCGGGACGAAGCGATTGACCTGCCAGCCGGCCGCACCGTGCGACTCGGGGACCCGCCCGAAGATCCTGACGAACTCCTGGCGCGCGAGCCACAGTTGGCGCCGAGTCCACGGCGCATTCGCACGCGCCACGCCATCCTGCCACTTGACGTGATCCCAGGTGTGCACGCCCACCTCGAAGCCGCGGGCGGCAACCGTCCGCAGCACCGACTCGCAGCGCCGTCCGATCCGCGGACCCGGCAGTAACACCCCGTAGAGCAGCGTGCGCAGTCCGTAATGACTCGCGACCGACGTCCGCCGCACCTTGCCGAGGAAGCCGCGGCGCAAGACTCGCTTGATCGCTCGACCGGTGTGATCGGGGCCCAGGCTGAACAGAAAGGTCGCGCGCGCACCGGCGCTCTCGAGTGTGTCCATAAGACTCGGGACGCCTTCGAGCGTGCCCCGGTACGTATCGACATCGATCTTCAGCGCAATGGTGCTCATGGGCCCTTCAGCGCGGCGCGGATCGCCCTCAGACCAGCAGCCGCGGCTGCGCTTCCCATTCCCGCGCCGCCCGCCTCAGATCCAGAGGTCCCCCATCATCGGCTGCCGCCAGAATCCGCAGCGTTCCCTGACCGCACGCGGCATAGCACGCGCCCGCGCGGCCGTAGAGCCGCGGAGCGCCCGCATCGCCGTGATCCTCGAGACGCGTTCGATGAATCCACAAGCGTCGTCCCGCGACATCGCTGAACGCACCCGGAAACGGCGGCGCGACGGCACGCACCAGGTTGTGGACGCGCGCCGCCGGCCAACGCCAGTCGATCCGACCGTCCTCGGGTCGCCGCCGGCCGAAGTACTGTCCCGGCACGATCGGCTGCGGCCGGCGCGGCGCAGTGCCGGCAAGCAGCCCCGGGAGCGAGCGCACGAGAACGATTTCCGCCGCCACGGTCACCTTGGCGTACACCTCCCGGGCCTCGTCGTCCGCGAGAATCGGCACCGCCATCTGATCGACGATGTCGCCCGCGTCGGCGCGCGCGACCATCTCGTGCAGAGTCGCACCGGTCTCGGGCTCACCGTTGAGGATCGCCCAGTTGACCGGGGCGCGGCCGCGGTATTTTGGCAGCAGCGAGCCGTGCATGTTGAGCGCGCCGCGCCGTGCACAGCGCAGCAGCGCCTCCGGGAGCAGCGCCCGGTAATAGAAAGAGAACACGAAGTCCGGCGCAAGCGCGGCCAGACGCTCCTCGAGCCGCACCGCGCCGGGACTATCGGCCGTGACGACCTCGATGTCGTACTCCCGGGCCGCCTCGGCCACGCTCGCGAACCATTGACGTTCGCCCGGATCATCGGCCACCGTGACCACCAGCGGCACCTCCACCCCACCGCCGAGGAGCGCTTTCAGACAGCGTACGCCGACGTCGTGATAGGCGAACACGACCGCGCGGGCATGGCTCATGGCGCACGGCCGGGTTCGCGCTCGGCGCGCAGCATCTCCGTGTGATCGAGCGCCGGGTTTACCGTGCGCGCCGGTTCGAGGCTCTCGCGCCGGCGATCGGGATTGCAGGCCGCCGTACCCGCCGGGCTCGGCGCCGTGTCCGGGCATTCGGCCGGTGGCGGCTCGCTCTCCAGGATCGCCGTGATGGTGTAGCGCGGCCGCTGCCGGACCTGCTCGTAGATTCGCCCGACGTATTCCCCCATCACCCCGACGCTGACCAGCAAGACACCGATGAAGAAAAACGCCAACCCGAACAAGGTAAATACGCCCTGAACTTCCGGACCGATGAAGATGCGCTGAATTGCCAGCACCACCACGAAGGCGAGCGAGATCAGCGCGACCACCATGCCCACCATGGTGAAGAATTGCAGCGGCACGACGGAAAAGCCCGTCAACAGATCGAAATTCAGGCGAATCAGCCTATAAATCGAGTATTTAGATTGCCCGGCGGCGCGTTGCGAATGAGCTACCTCGATCTCGACCGGATGGCGGGCGAAGGTGTACGCGAGGGCCGGCACGAAGGTGCTCACCTCCAGGCAGCGGTTGATGGCGTCGACGACGGTGCGATGGTAGCCGCGCAACATGCAGCCCTGATCGGTGATGCGAATCTGCGTGGTGCGCTCGCGCACCCGGTTCATCAGCCGGGAAGCCGCCTTGCGCCACAGCGCGTCCCGTCGGCGCGCGCGCACCGTGCCGACATAATCGGCGCCCTGATCCATGGCCGTCACCAGCTTGCTGATCTCCTCCGGCGGGTTCTGCAGGTCCGCGTCAAGGGTGACGACGTAATCGCCGCGGGTGTGCGCGAAACCGGCCAGGATGGCCATATGCTGGCCGGCATTACGCGTCAACAAAACGACCCGCGTGCACTCCGGGCGACGCTCGAACAGCTGGCGCAGCACCGCCGCCGACCGGTCACGGCTACCGTCGTCGACGAAAATAACCTCGTAGCCGCGCCCGAGCGCATCGAGCACCGGATACAAGCGTTCGGCCAGCGCCTCGAGTCCGGCTTCCTCGTTATAGACGGGAATGACGACTGAAATCGTCGCGCTCATCGCCTCGCCCCACGCAGCACCTCGTTGACCGCCGTAACGACCCGCTCGGGGTCCGAGTCACTCATTGCCGGGAACAGCGGCAACGTAACCGTCTCGCGGCCGATGCGCTCGGCGTTGGGGAACTGGCCCTCCCGGTAGCCCAGTGCGCGATAAGCACTGAACAGGTGGATCGCCGGATAATGCACGCCGATACCGATGCCGCGGGCGGCCATCGCCTCGATGAACTCCGCCCGGCTGATACGCAGTCGATCGATCGGCAGGAGCGCCGCGAACATGTGCCAATTGTGCCCTGCGTCCCCGCGCGCCGGCAGCCGCAGCGGCGGATCCTCGCCCCACAGCGCGAAATAGCGGGCCGCGAGCTCGCGGCGACGCGCATTGAAGACCTCGAGCTGGCGTAATTGCCCAAGGCCGACGCAGGCGGCGACATCGGACAGATTGGCCTTGCCGCCGGCGAAGTAGGTCTCGGACTGATCGGCCGCGATCCTGGCTTGACCATGGAAGCGATGCAGTTCCAGCTCGCGCACCTCTTCGCTCGAGCCGCCGACCACCGCCCCCCCCTCGATCGAGGTGATGTTCTTGTTGGGATGAAAGCTGAAACAGACCAGATCGCCGCCGCTGCCGATGCGCCGCCCGCGGTAGCTCGCGCCCATGGCCTGGGCGGCATCCTCAATCACGCGCAACGCGTGCCGGTCGGCGAGCGCGTACACGCGCTCAAGGTCTACCGCAAGCCCCGACAGGTGCACGGGCATGATGGCGCGCGTTCGTGCGCTGATCGCCGCCTCGGCCTGATCGAGATCCATCGAGCGAGTGTCGAGATCCACATCGACGAACACCGGACGTGCGCCGGTGCGCACCACGACATTTGCGCTCGCCACGAAGCTCATCGCCGGCACGATTACCTCGTCCCCGGCGCCGATGCCGCACGCCAGAAGCGCGTGCTCGAGGCTGGCCGTGGCCGAGGTTTGGGTGCGCACTGGCCGCCCGCCGAAGTACGCCGAGAGTGCCGCCTCGAAAGCCGCGACCTTCGGGCCACTGGCGAGCCAGCCGGAGCGCAGCACCTCGGCGACCTCAGCGATGGTCTGCTCGTCGATGCTCGGCCGGGTAAAGGGCAGAAAGGCACTCATACCTTACGAGCGCGCCACCAGCACCACACCGAAAATGATCACCACAATGCCCGCCACCCGCTCCAGGTTCGGCGCCTCGCCGAGCAGCCACCACGCCAATCCCACATTGATGATGTACCCGAGGGAGAGCATGGGATAAGCCTGGGTCACCGGCACCCTCGACAACCCGATCACCCACACGATCAGCGACACGCCGTAACAGCCTATCGCGAACCACATCCAAGGCACGGCGGCGAGCTCGAGCAGCCGCCTGGGGATGTTGACGCCTGTGCCGAACAACGCGCCGGTATCGTCGGTGGCAGCCTTCAGAGCGAGCTGGGCCACCGCGTTCAGCAACACGCCGCCGAACAGGAAGCCGAATACCGACCACTTCATCGGCGGCTCACCGCCACGGTGAAGCTGTCCCGCCCGATCACCCGGCCCGGCAGGCCTTCCTTTCGATAGCGCCGCCACACCGAGGGACCGAAGAACGCGACCGCATCACGGCTCGCGTCCCAGCGTCGAACGAACTGCTTCGGTGTCGCGGTCATCAGGCCAGGCTGGAGCCTCTCCCCGTAACCGAGCTCGCCGGCATAGCCAACCAGCGTCAGCAGCCGGCCCAGGTAAGGCGGGATGGTCTGCCGATACTGGCCCACGCTGTAGAGCGCGGTACCGGGATGAACGTCGGGTTTTATTTCCTGCACCAGCTGATACGCGGAACGTGACGGCGGAATCACGGTGTACTCGCACAACAGCGCCTGCCAGACGAAGATGAACATCAGCATCACCACGAACATTCCGACCGGCGCACGCTCGGCGGCCACCTCGGTCGATGCCCTCGGCCCGGCGAACGCCGCGATGAGCGCCGCCACGAGCGCGGCAACCGCCCAGGCCGTGGCTGCATCCGGAATGAAACCATTGCGGTGATGTGAATAGACGAGCAACCCCGCCGCCACCAGCACCGCCAAGCCCGCCGCGGTCCACGTCACCCGGGCGATGCCGCCCGGGCGACGCACGATGTACACCCCGGTCAGCGCAGCCAGTGGCGGAAACATCGGCAGAATGTAGGTCGCGAGTTTCGAGTGCGACAGCGAGAAGAAGATCAGCGTCAGTACCGAGTACAACAGCAGAAATTTCAGCGGCTTGAAGTGCGGCACCGGGCCCGGATCGGACCAGCTCGAGCGCGCCGCGCGCGCCAGCGGCAACAGCCACGCGAACGCACCGATGACCAGGATCACGATGAAGTAGTACCACGGCTCGACACGCCGCGCCCGGTTGGTCAGGAAGCGCTCGAAATGCTGAACGATGAAAAAGTAGTGGGCGAAAGTCGGATTGCGCAACGAAACGAGCACCAGCCAGGGCGCCCCAATCGCGACCATGATCGGCAACCCGAGCCCCACGTGCAAGCGCCGCCAGGGACGCGCGTCGCGCTCCAGCACGGTGTAGCCGATCAACGCCAACCCCGCCAGCACGTACACCTCCAGTCCCTTGGTCAGCAACGCCAGCGCCGCGAGCGCCCAGGACAGCAGCATCCAATTGCGTTCCGATTTCGAGCCCGGCTCGGCACATTGCCCACGCGTGAACGCGAGCACCATCGCCGTCAGCCAGAAACACAAGCCCGCATCGAGCAGATCGAGGTGCGCGACGATACCGAAATACGGACTCATGGCGAGCAGCGCCACCGCGGCAAGCGCCGAGCGTCGATCGTATAGCCGCGTGAGCCAGGCATAGATCAGCGCCAGACAGCCGAACCCGAGCCCCACGGTCCAGAGCCGCGAGGTGAGATTGCCCACGCCGAACACCGAGTAGATCGACGCGGTCGCCCAGTATTGCAGGGCCGGCTTCTCGAAGTACTTCAGGCCATCGAGCCGCGGCGTCACCCAGTTGCCGGTGACCAGCATCTCGCGCGGAATCTCGGCGTAGCGGCCTTCATCCGGATCGAGCATCGGGCGGATCTGCATGGTGACGAACCAGACCACCCCAAGCACGATCCACGCCCACCACCTGAGTCTGCCGGCACCTGTGTGCGCTGTGCTCATGAATTCGCTCCCCCGCGCAGCCGCTGCCGCCTACAGTCCACTCGCCGCCGCGTTCAACGGATCGAAGCTGCCGAGCTTGACGTAGAAATCGATCGTACGACGGATCGCGGTGTCGAGATCGGTATGGGGCTGCCAGCCGAGGTCGCGCTTGGCCGCTTCAATCGCCGGCACGCGCACCTGAATGTCCTGGTAATACTTGCCGTAGTACTCCCCGGCGGAAACCTCGGTGATCTCGGTGGCCTTGGCCGCCGCGCGCAACTCGGGGAACTCCTGCGCGATGCGAATGGTCCGCTCGGCGAGCTCACGGATCGAGACGCAATTGTCGGGATTGCCGATATTGAAAATGCGGCGGGTCGCCCGTCCGTTCCGGTTCTCCAGGATCGTCAGCAGGCACTCGACGGCATCATCGATGAACGTGAAGGAGCGCTTCTGGCGTCCGCCATCGACCAGCTTGAAGGGCCGGCGATGCAGAACGTTGGAGAGAAACTGGGTGAATACCCGCGAACTGCCCTCCTTGGGCTCCTCGATGTTGTCGAGATTCGGGCCGATGAAGTTGAACGGCCGAAACAGCGTGTAATCCAGGCTGTCACGCACGCCGTACGCGTAGATCACCCGGTCGAGCATCTGCTTGGAGGCGGCGTAAATCCAGCGCTGCTTGTTGATCGGACCGTAGACCAGCGGGCTCGTTTCCTCATCGAGCACCGCGTCCGGGGACATGCCGTAGATCTCGGAGGTCGACGGAAACACCAGCCGCTTGCCATACTTGACGCAGTGACGCACAACAGCGAGATTGGCCTCGAAATCGAGTTCGAAAACCCGCAACGGATGGGTGACGTACTGCGCCGGGTTGGCGATCGCCACCAGCGGCACAACCACGTCGCACTTCTTGACGTGATACTCGACCCACTCCTTGTTGATGGTGATGTCGCCCTCGACGAAGTGGAAGCGCTCGTCCCGCGGCAGCTCGCCGAGCTTGTTGTCGGTGAGATCGATGCCGTACACCTCCCAGTCTCGCTCGCGCAGAATCGCGCCGGTAAGGGCGCTGCCGATGAATCCGTTCGCTCCGAGAATCATGATCTTCAGTGCCATAGAAGTCCTTGCTGCCACCGCTGGGCCCGATGCATAAAAAAACCTAATTTTACCAGCTTCCGGCTGGCGCGCGCGCGGACTTGGTCGCCGCTTGCGCCCGCTCACGGCGCGCGCCGGGACCTCGAACGGCTCAGAAGCGCAACCCGACCGTGATCGGCACGAACACGGTGGGCTCGGTGGTCTGTATACGCTGATAGCGCGCTTCGACAAACAGCGTCTGCCCGTCACTCAGCGCGAAATCCAGGCCGACGCCGGCGTTCCAGGAGAACCGGGTGGAGGAGCCGCTGGCGACCTCCACCTGCCCCGGCACCAGACCATAGGCGCAGTAACCGAACCATGGGTTGCACAGGTAGGAGCCGAACGCCACGGTCTGGGTGAGTCCGACATGCATGTGATCCACCCCTATGCCCACCAGGGTAAAGCCGGTGACCCGCGCGGAGATGGGCACCCGATATTCCGCATCGACGTTCAGCCCGATCACGTCGCCGTAGCCGCCGTCGATCTGGGTCTGGTCCGCCGCCTGGTTGATGGCGATGAGGTTGCGCGTGGCGTTGAATCCACTGTAATCCACGTCGGCGCGCAACGCGATCGGTACGGTCGGGCGTGGCTGCCAGGTCAGTCCCCCGCCTATGGTCCACCCGCCCTGGAAGTACTGCGCCGTGGTTCCAACGGTCGGGCTGTACCCCAAGTCGAAATGCCAGCGCACGGGCTGCACCGGATTGAAAGTCTGTTCGTAGTAGGTCTGCGCCGACGCGCGCGCCGACAGGCCGAGGAGGATCAGCGCCCCCAGCGGATAAAGATAACGGTTCATCTGATGAGCTCCTTAAACAGCGCCGCCTGGCGCCCGGTCCAGCCGCCCGTGCCGCGCTCGCCAAGAGCGCTCACGCGGCACGCAGCTTACGTTTGACCACCTGCGCGATATCGCGCATCTCCTCGATGCGCAGCAGCATCGCACAACCAAAAAACGCGCCTATTCCTGTTACTATGACCAGCAGCAGCCCACCGAGTTTCGGCCAGAAGGCCTCGCCGGGCCAATTGCCGAGCAGCCAGCTCGATCCGCCCCAGCAAATCAGCGCAAGTACCGCACAGGCGACGCTCAGCCTCGAGAGCAGCTTCAGCATGGCGCGCGATTCGAGCCGGCCGAGATAGCGGCGCATAAGAGCATACAGCACCACGAAATTCGCGGTGGCCACGCACGCGGTCGAGAATGCCAGGCCCTGCGGGCCCCAGTGTAGCCGCAAGGTCGTCAGCCAGCACAGCAGCACGTTGAGCGCCATGGAGCACAGGCTCACCACCATTGGAGTCTTGCGCCGGTCGATAGCGTAGAAGGCGTTGACCAGCACCTTCAGCGCCGCATAGCCGCACAATCCGATGGCGTACAGGCGTAGCGCCCCAGCCGTCTCGAGCGCATCGTGCGCGCTGAAGCGGCCGTGTTGGTAGAGCACAGAGACAATCGGGCCGGCGAGCATGATCAGGCCGATCGCCGCAGGCACTGTCATCAGCAGCACCAGGCGCAGGCCGCGGGCAAGCTCGGTGCGAAACCCCTCGTGATTGCCGGCCGCGGCCATCCGCGAGAGCATCGGCAGCGCCACCGTGCCGAGCGCGACCCCGAACATCCCGAGCGGGAACTGCATGAGCCGAAAGGCGTACTGCAACCAGGTGATCGGTCCGTTGCCGAGCAGCGACGCGAAACCCGAGTTTACTACGACGTTGACCTGCACCGAGCTCGCGGCAATCAGTGACGGGCCCATGATCAACAGGATGGCCTTGACGCGCGAATCCCGCCAGCGAAAATCCGGCCGAAACCGATAGCCGAACCGCCGCAGCCGCGGAATCTGCACCCCCAGTTGCAGCAGCCCCCCGATGAGCGTGCCGAGCGCCAATCCCACGGTGGCCTTGGGACCGAAGTGCGGATCGAGCCACCAGCCCAGGCCCGCCCCGGCGATGATGGTGCCCAGATTAAAGAAGGACGAGGCCAGCGCCGGTATGCCGAATACGTTGCGTGCGTTCAGCATGCCCATGACCAGGGCCGCGAGCGACACGATCAGGATGAACGGGTACATGATCCGCGCCAGCTCGACGGTCAGCGCCGCCTTGGCCGGACTGAACCCCCAGCCGAGCATCGCCACCAGCCACGGCGCCAACGCAATGCCCAACAACACCAGCCCGCTGATCACGATCACCGCCAGCGTGAGCACCTTGTTGGCGAGCTGCCAGGCGGACTGCTCGCCTTCGCGAAGCAATGTCTTGCTGAAGGTAGTGACGAAAGCCGTCGAGAGCGCCCCTTCGCCCACCAGATCGCGCAGCAGGTTGGGAATGCGGAAGGCGGTGATGTACGCATCCATGAGCCGTCCACCGCCGAACAACGCGCCGAACACGATCAGGCGCACCAGGCCCAGCACCCGGCTGCACAGCACCGCGAGCGCGATCAGCATGGCGCCGCGGGTATTGAGCTTCTCTCCCGGCACGCTCGCGGGCAGGGGTGGTTCCATTGAGGCCATCGGGCGCGCGCTCAGCGAAGCGCAACGGCCGGGGATCGAGCCGCCGACTCGAGATCACCGCACCCGCCCCGCCACCGCGCTACTCCCACCGCCAACGCGCCGCTCATCTGCTCCGCCCGCTTTCGTCGCTGTTCGCGGCGCACCGCCGCCGCGCGCGCAAGCATACCGGCCGGCACAGGCCGGCGCGAGCCGGCTGCTCGGCGCTCAGCACTTGCGCTGAGCCCCCTCGACCCAGATGCCCCATTCACACTTCGGACGCGAGCTGCCGCCAGGCCCCTCGGTACCCTCGGCAAAGGCATCGTCAGTGACCGCGCGGCACGGAGCCTCGGCTGCGATCTGCTCGCGCAGCAGCTCGAAGGACTCCGCGGGGCGGGTTTGCACCGGAAGAATTGCGCCGCAGCGGATCGGTCGCGCCCACTTGCGTCAATCCGGGCGCTGCGGCGCCGGAACCTGCCTCCCCCCTTGAAGTGTGTCGCGCCTCGGTGCCCGTTCGCATCGTGCGCCGCGCTCCACGCGCTAGAGGCGCACCACGAAGCGGCCCTGCGCCTGCCCGGCAATCAGCGCCTGAGCCGCCGCGGGCACGGACTCAAGGCCGATGACCGCGCGGACGATTCGCGCCTCGATATCAGCCGGCCGCCACGGTCCGCCGAGCAGTTCCCATATCGCCAGACGCCAGGCGCGCGGCACCTGCACCGAGTGGATCCCCAACAGGCTGACGCCGCGCAGGATGAGCGGCATGACCGTGCCGGTGAGCGCCCGCGACTGAGCGAGCCCGATGCAGGCGACATTGCCCCACGGTTTGACCGTGCGTGTCAGGTACGTCAGGACCTCGCCGCCGAGGTTGTCGACCGCCCCGCCCCAAACGGCCTTCTCGAGCGGTTTGCTGCCCAGATCGAGCCGCGCGCGATCGATCACCTCGTCGGCACCGAGCTCGCGCAGGAACGCGCCGGCCTGCGGCTTGCCGGTGATCGCCGCGGTGGCGAAGCCCGCGCGCTTCAGCAGGGCAAGCGCGATGCTCCCGACGCCGCCGGTGGCGCCGGTCACCGCGATCGGTCCCTGAGCAGGATCCTGATGGTTCTCGAGCATGCGCCGCAGCGCCAGCGCAGCCGTAAAGCCCGCAGTTCCGAGCGCCATGGCTTCGAGGAGGCTCAGTCCCGTAGGCAGCGGCACGAGCGCCTCGGCGGGCACGCGCGCATATTCGGCGAATCCCCCGTCCCGCCACTCCCCCAGCCCGGCGCCGGTGGCCAATACTCGCTCCCCCGGCTTGAAGGCCGTATCGCTGCTGTGCTCGACCACCCCGGAGAAATCGATGCCGGCAATCCGCGGGTACGTGCGCAGGACCCCGCCCCGGCCGGTCACCGCCAGCGCATCCTTGTAATTGAGCCCCGAGAAAGCGACTCGCACGAGAACCTCGCCTGGCGTCAAGTCAGCCAAGGTCACCGACTCGAGCAATGCGGTCGGCCCACTCGGGGTTTGATGGACACGCAAGGCCTTGAACGACGTCATGACGGCAGCACGCGGGGACACATCATTATTATTCTACCTTCGCGGTTCCCGTCGTGATCCGCGCGAAGCCCGCAGCCGGGGACTTGGTTGGATAATTACCCGTCGATGCCGTAGTCTAACCACCTTATTTTTCAAGCACTTGGATGGCACACATGAGTCAGGCGCTCATCTGCGATGCGATTCGCACGCCTTTCGGCCGCTATGGAGGCGCGCTCGGAGACGTTCGCACGGACGACCTCGCGGCGGTGCCGATTCGCGCCTTGCTCAAGCGGCACCCGCGAGTCGACTGGGCCAGCCTCGACGACGTTTACCTCGGCTGCGCCAATCAGGCCGGCGAGGATAACCGCAACGTAGCGCGCATGGCCGTCCTGCTGGCCGGGCTACCCGAGAGTGTGCCCGCGTCGACCGTGAACCGGCTATGCGGCTCGAGTCTCGATGCCGTGGCAATCGCGGCACGGGCGATCGCGGCCGGCGAGGCGCATTTGATCATCGCCGGCGGCATCGAGAGCATGACACGCGCGCCCTACGTCCTCGGCAAAGCCTCGACACCCTTCGAGCGCGGCGCCAGGCTCGAGGACACCACATTGGGATGGCGATTCGTCAACCCCATCATCCGCCGCCGCTTCGGCATCGATTCCATGGCCGAGACCGCCGAGAATCTGGTCGCCGAGCGCGGCATTTCCCGAGCCGACCAGGATGTATTCGCCCTTGGCAGCCAGCAACGCTATGCGCGCGCCCATGCGCGCGGGTTCTTCGAGCGCGAAATCGTCCCGGTCACCGTGACTCGGCCCAAACAGCCCCCACAGCAGCTCTCACAAGACGAGCACCCACGGACGCAGACCACGCTGGAGACGCTCGCCCGCCTCAAGGGCATCGTGCGCCCCGAGGGCTCGGTCACCGCCGGTAACTCCTCGGGTATCAACGACGGCGCCGCCGCGGTATTGCTGGCCAGCGAAGCGGCGGTACGTCGCTTCAGCCTCACGCCGCGTGCCCGGGTGATCGGCAGCGCCGTGGCCGGCGTGCCGCCGCGCATCATGGGCATCGGACCGGTGCCGGCGACGCGCAAGCTGTTGCACCGGACCGCAACATCGCTCGCAGAGATCGATGTCATCGAGCTCAACGAGGCGTTCGCCGCACAGTCGCTGTCGGTACTGCGCGAACTCGGCCTGCCCGATGGCGCCGAGCACGTGAATCCCAATGGCGGTGCGATCGCGGTCGGTCACCCACTCGGGGCGAGCGGAGCGCGGCTCATCGCCACGGCGCTGAACCAACTGGAGGCGACGGGCGGGCGGCGCGCCCTATGCACGATGTGCATCGGCGTGGGCCAGGGCATCGCGCTGCTGATCGAGCGGCTGTGACGGGCAGACCGCCCGAGGCGCGAGCGCCTCAGACGACGCGCACCCGCAACGGCTCCAGGCCGGTAACACTTGCCTCCATCAGATCGCCCCGCTCGACGGCGGCGACCCCGGCGGGTGTGCCGGTGAACACGAGATCACCGGGCACAAGCGTCCACGCGGCCGACAGGTGCGCGATGATGTCCGGGACGCTCCAGATCATCTGAGCTATCGCGCTGCGCTGGCGCTCGACGCCGTTTACATTCAGCGCGATCTGCCCCGTGCCAAGCTGCACCTCCCGCGCCTGCGCAGTGATCGGCCCGAGCGGCGCGGCGTGCTCGAACGCCTTGCCGATGCACCACGGACCCGAGCGCTTCTTCATCGCGGCCTGCAGGTCACGCCGGGTCATATCAAGACCCACGGCATAACCGAATACGTGCCGCTGCGCCTCGGCGCGCGCGATGTCACACCCCCCCTCGCCGATCGCCACGACCAGCTCCACCTCGTGGTGAAAGTCGTGCGTCAGGCTCGGATAGGGCAGCCGCCCCTCCTCACCGGAGTCGACCGGCAGCAACGCATCCGCCGGTTTCATGAAGAATACCGGCGGCTCGCGCCCGGTGCGGCCCATCTCCTGGGCATGGGCCGGATAGTTCGAGCCCACACAATAGATACGATGCACCGGAAAACGCCCGGCAGAGCCGGCGACCTGCGCGCTCATTATGCGCGGCGGAGTAACGACGTAATCCATGGCAGCGCAGCGTAACACGCCGGCACGGCTCGAGCCGCACCCTACGGCCGCCCGCCGAGCAATCGCGCCGGCAACAGCACCACGGCCCGCAGCAGCTGAAATACACCATCGACGGCGATTCCAAGCAGCCGCAGAGGCAGCAACAGCAGCCACAGGATCGGCCACACCAGCAGCGCCAGCACCGCCAGCGGCCAGCACACCACGAAGAGAATCAGCCAGAGCAGCAGCTTCACCATCGCGTTACGGTAGCGCCACCCCCTGCCGGCGGCAAGTCGCCACTGGCACACATCACTCGAGCCAAACGGCGTGCCGGCTCGCTTCGTCGCGATTGCGGTGGCGTTCGCCGCAAAACCAGCCGCCCTGCCAACCCGCGGCATCCCACTCGTTGATCGATGCGGCATCATAGCCGCCGCGCGCGCTCATGAATTCAATCCATCAAGATCCGGGCGGCGCGCCGAAGGAGCACCCGAATGAAGCCTGCCATTCCAGTCACGGCGATTGTCTCGCTCGCAGCGTGCGTGGCGTGTCTCACGCCGGCGTTCGCCGCTGAGCACAGCGCCGCGCCCGCCGCCGCGGCATCGGCCTCCACGCTATTCACGCCCCGCGCGGTGAGAAGCTACGGCACCGTCACGGTCAACGGCCACAAGATCGCCTACCAGGCTGTTGCCGGCACGCTCATCGTGCATCCGCCCGGCTGGGACGACGCAGCGACGCCGGCCACCGGCAAACACGCGCTCGGCCAGCCCGACGGACCGCCCGTCGCCTCGATGTTCTACGTCGCGTATTTCAAGCGTGGCGTACCGCCGCAGGACCGGCCAATCATGTTCCTCTACAACGGCGGGCCGGGCTCATCGAGCGTATGGTTGCACATGGGCGCCTACGGCCCAGTGCGGGTCGTAACCAACAGTCATACGCACACCCCGCCGGCGCCTTATCGCCTGGTCAACAATCAATACAGCCTGCTCGACGCCGCCGATTTGGTGTTCATCGACGCTCCCGGCACCGGCTACAGCCGGATCGAAGGCAAAGGAAAGGACAAGGCATTCTACGGAGTCGATCAGGACGCCAATGCGTTCGCCACGTTCATCCTGCAATTTCTCTCGCGCTTCCACCGCTGGAACTCCCCGAAGTACCTGTACGGAGAAAGCTATGGCACGCCCCGATCGGCCGCGCTGATCTACGATCTCGAGGTCAACGACAATGTCGACTTCAACGGCGTTGTCATGCAGTCGCAGATCCTGAACTTCGACCTGAGCGCCGATGATCCGCAGCACAATCCGGGCATCGAGCTGCCGTACGAAATCGCGCTGCCGTCCATGGCGGCCACCGCGTGGTATCACCACGTTCTGCCCGCCGAGCCCGCTCATCTGCGGCCGTTCCTCAAGAAAGTGGAGCGATTCGCCATGGGGCCTTACGCCGATGCGCTTGCGCAAGGCGCCGACCTGCCCCGCGCGCAGGAGCGCTCGCTCGCCGAGCAGATGCACCGCTACACCGGGCTGCCAGTCCCCTATCTGCTCAAGGCCGACCTGCAGGTCAGCGGCCTGATGTTCGAGCACGAACTGCTCAACAACCGGGACGAGACCACCGGCCGGCTCGACACCCGCTTCGACGGGCCCTCCATCGATCCGCTCAACGAGCACGCCCAGTACGACCCGCAGGGCGCGGCCATCAGCTCGGCGTATGTGGCGGCATTTAACACCTATGCGGCCGCCGATCTGCACTACAAGACCAATCTGGAATACTTGCCGGAGATCAACATTCCCGACTGGCAGATGAAGCATCAACCGCCCGGCGCCTCCATGAAGCTGCCGATCGACGTCAATGTCATGCCCGATCTCGCCTATGCGATGAAATACGATCCGGATCTCAAGGTCATGCTGAACGGCGGCTACTTCGACCTGGCCACCCCTTTCTATGAAGGCTGGTACGAGATGCATCACCTGCAGATACCGCGGCGCCTGGACCAGAACATTCAGTATCACTACTACAAGTCCGGACACATGATCTACGTGCGAGTCGCGGACCTGAAGAAGCTGCATGCCAACGTCGTGGCCTTCATCCGCCAGACCGACAACCTGGGAGGCCGATCATGAGTCGCACCGCGCACAACCGCTCGCTGCTGAGCGGCATCGCCCTGGTCACGGCCATCGCGCTGGCGGCGTTCGGCGCCAGCACACCCGCGCGCGCCAAATCGCCGTCCAAACTGCTCCATTCCGGCACGCGCAATCCGTATTTCCACACCCACGCCAGCACCACGCAAGGCGCGGTCACCGTCGACGGACACACGATCCACTACCACGCCGTCGCCGGCATGATCATCGTGCACGGCCCGGGCTGGAATGACGCGACGGATGCCTATGGATCCGGGCAACCGAGCCCCGCAAAGGTCCCGCGGGCCCAATCCGAGGCCGCGATGTTCTACGTCGCCTATTTCAAGGACGGCGCCAAACCGAGCAATCGCCCGATCACCTTCCTCTATAACGGCGGCCCCGGCTCGGCGAGCCTGTGGCTGCACATGGGCGCCTTCGGCCCGCGCCGCGTGATCACGGCGGATCACACTCAGACTCCACCGGCGCCCTACAAGCTGGTGAACAACGAGTACAGCCTGCTCGACGCCTCGGATCTGGTGTTCATCGATGCTCCCGGAACGGGATTCGGCCGGGTGCGCGGCCCCGACCCGGCCAAGAACTTCTACGGCGCCGACCAGGACGTGCACGCGTTCGCGCAGTTCATCATGAAGTTCCTGTCCAAGTACGGCCGCTGGAACTCGCCGAAGTACCTGCTCGGCGAAAGCTACGGCACACCACGCTCGGCCATGCTGGTCAACAACCTCGAAACCCATCACAACATCGACTTCAACGGTGTGATTCTGTTGTCGGCGATCCTGAACTTCGACGACTCCAATGGCATCGGCATGGCGCGCTTCAATCCCGGTGTCGATCTGCCGTATGAGCTCTCGCTGCCTTCGTTCACCGCTACCGCCTGGTATCACCACAAGTTGCCCGGCGGCGAGCCTCCGTTGCGGCCACTGCTCGCAACAGTCGAACGCTTCGCGATGACCGACTATGCGCAAGCGCTGCGTGCGGGCTCGCTGCTGAGCACCTCGAACTTCGACACCATCGCCGCCCGACTGCACGAGTACACGGGACTGCCCATCGGCTACATTGAGAAGGCGAATCTGCGCGTCACCGGCGGGGAGTTCCAGCACGAACTGCTCGCCGCCACCGATGAGTCCACCGGCCGCCTGGACTCGCGCTTCGCCGGGCCCTCGTTGAATCCGCTCGGTCAGCGCGCCGAGTATGATCCGCAGTCTGCGGCCATCAGCTCCGCCTATGCGGCGGCCTTCAACGATTACTCGCGCAAGGTTCTGCACTTCGGCAAGGGGCTGCGCTACAAGGTGCAGATCCCGGTGTGGCGGATCTGGAACTTCAATCACCGCCAGCCCGGGGTGGGCTACACGCTGTCCCGGGCGCTCAACGTGATGCCGGATCTGGCCAACGCGATGAAGCAGGATACGGATCTGAAGGTGATGCTGAACGGCGGCTACTTCGACCTGGCGACGCCCTTCTACGAGGGCATCTACGAGATGAAGCATCTGCCCATGCCGCGCAAGCTGCAGGCCAACATCCAGTACCACTACTACATGTCCGGTCACATGATCTATGTGCACGTGCCGGCGCTGAAGCAGTTGCACGCCAATATCGTCGCGTTCATCGACTCGACGGACCATCAGCACTAGAACCCCGATTTGGCCCTTCGTTGAGCTGTTCCTGACTGCGCCGGCATGAGCGCCCTCCCGACGCACCTTGCATCCGGTTCGGGCTTCTTGAACGCCTGGCGCACTACTTCGGCGGCGACCCCGCGAGCCGGCTGGCGCTGCAAGGGGACTACGACCTGCGCCCGCTGCCGACGCGCAACGACATCGAGCGCAACGTCACACCCCGCGAGGCAACCGCGTGATCTGAGCCCCGTTACCTCTACCCTGCCGTAGATCCCGCCGGGGCAACGCCCAAAACGCTCACCCGGCTGGCGCGCCGACTCCCGAACAGCAGCGCCACACGGGCGCACCATGCCAAGTTGCATGTACTACGCCGCCGAAGTTGCTGATTTCAATAAGGGGCGTGACGGTATCGAACCCTCGACCAGCGGATTCAAGGTCCAGCTCGAACTCTACGCCAGACCACCAGAGCCCTCTTACCTCAACGGCTTGCGAACGCGGCATCGCGCCGCCCGGTGCGGATTTGCGGCGGCAAGTGTGCCAGGAGCGCGCCAGAGCCCCGGACTTCGCCGGCGCCGAGTGCGCCGGTCGCGAACGACGCGGACCGAGGCACTGTCTGCAACCCCTATCCGCGGCAATGGGGAAGGACAAAGAGGCGCGCGAGCCATTCCCACAGCGTGACCTGCGGCGCACCTGCGAGACAATGCTGGCGAACCGCAATGCGGCGAAATGTCCAATACCGTGCCTAACGCGCTGTCTCTGAGTCTTTACTGTTGACGTATTACGTTACAGGTAATACCCTATTCGCATGACCATCCAGTCGTTCGCCTGCAAGCGCACCGAGGCACTGTTCCAGGGCGGTCATCCGCGAGAGTTCCGGGCATTCGAGAATGTGGCCACGCGCAAGCTGCGCATGCTGAATGTCGCCAAGACGCTCGACTTTCTACGTTCACCGCCCGGCAACCGCCTGGAGCCCTTGAAGGGCGACCGGAAAGGCCAACACAGCATCCGCATCAACGACCAGTTCCGTATCTGTTTCACCTGGACGGACGCGGGTCCGTGCAACGTTGAGATTGTCGATTACCACTGAGGGCTACCCTATGAGCAAACCCACCGACCGCATGCGCGCCATTCACCCTGGCGAGGTCCTGCGCGAGGAGTATTTGGCTCCCCTCGGCATGAGCGTGCACGCACTTGCCATGGAACTTGGGGTGCCGGCCACCCGTCTGCACGAAATCGTAAAGGAGCGCCGCTCCGTGAGCGCCGACACAGCCGAACGGTTGGCACGCTACTTCGGCGGCGACGCCGCGAGCTGGCTGGCGCTGCAAGCGGATTACGACCTACGCACGCTGCCGACCCGCAAGGACATTGAGCGCAAAGTCACACCCCGCGAGGCTGCCGCTTGATCTGAACCCAGCCGCCTCTACGCTGCTGTTGATTCCGATGCAAAATTTCCTCGGTTTGGACCCACCCGATTTCCTCGGTTGAGGACCACGTGATTTCCTCCGATCGGACCCACCTGATTTCCTGAGGTGAGGACCACCTGATTTCCTGGCAGGGGACCACCCGATTTCCCGGGTGAGGACCACCCCCCTTTCCCGGAGTGTGGTTTTTGTGCGCGGTCGCCGTGGTGGCGAGCTCGGGGAGCGCTTGTGCGCCCACCGAGCGCGCCGCTACGCGGCAATGAACCGCCGTCGGCTCGAGTGGCCAGGACGGCCTTGGTCTGGGATGACCGGGGCGGCTGGCGAGCTCTCTGGCGGCGGTTCTGGGCAAAACGAGCCTCCCGCACTGCCCCCCGTATCCTTGCCGTTTACGGCAACTCGGGGGTTCGGGAGGATGAAGCACAGGAGACTGACCGTGGCTCGATACGAAGAGATCCAAAGACGTTTGGCTGAGGGCCGAGGGGTGCGGGAGATTGCCCGCGCGCTGGGCTGCTCGCGCACCACCGTGCGGGAGATCCGCGATGGGCTCAAGGGCTCCCCGGCGCACCTGCCCGAGCGGGCCGACCCGCCGTGGATGCTGCAGCTGCAGTGGCCGCAGGTGATCGAGGACCTCGGGATGGGACACCCGATGAAGCTGATCTGGGAGGAGAAGGCCGAGACGTTGACCACCTACTCGAACTTCTGGAAGCAGTTCTACCGCAAGTTCCCGCAGTACCGTCAGCCGAGTGTGACGGCCCGGGATTTCTCCCCGGGAGAGCGGGTGGAAGTTGACTGGGCGGGAGACCCGATCGAGTGGATTGATGTCAAGACGGGTGAGATCCACCCAACCTGGGTGTTTGTCGCGGGGTTGGGCTTTAGTCAACTCGCTTTTTTGCCTGGGCAACAGCGGACATGAAGAGCGCGAACTGGCTCGCCTGTCACAGGAGGATGTACGAGTACTACGGCGGGGTGCCCGCTGTGACGGTGCCGGACTGTTTGAAGCAGGGCGTGCTCAAGTGTCACATCTACGACCCGGACATCAACCCCGGCTATGCGCAGATGGTGGCGCATTTTTCCACGGCAGTGGTACCAGCGCGTCTTGTACTTGGTTGATGAAGCGATCCGCATCGAGGGGGAGATCCAGCGCCTTGTAGTATTCGTCGCGGTTCGCCTCGAAATCGGCGGGCAAATCCTCATGTTACCGGCGCCTCAAAAATCATTGTAATCGGCCGGTTTGCAAATCGACGGCATAGAAATTGCGTAGCGGGCCGCCAGACCCACTCGCTGTGAGTCCGGACCGACTATGCAGCCCGCAAGCCCTTGTTGCAGCCGGGAAAGACGCCAGGATGAACAAGATCGTCAATGGAAACTGGCGGAAGAAAGCGGAAGAAGACATTGAGTTTCAAACTGCCCGGATTTCAAGAGTTTCAGCTTGCCGATGACATCCTCATCCGGGTCACGATAGCGATTGGCGCCGACGATCCAGATTTCCTTGCAGCGCAGCGGCTCGCGCACGGCCTCCAGCACCGAAACCTCATACGTGACACGATTGACGCGATCGCGCCCGGCGGCATCCTTCTCCACCACGGCATCGCGCCACAGGCCACGCACGACGCCCTCGAGCGGCACCTCCTCCTCGATCGGAAAGGTTCGCAGCTTGGTGTCTGCGAAACGTTTCACGAGATCCACCGCCTGCATGACTGGGCGATGACGTTCGTTGTTGGACCGGAATTCGAGGGCCGCCAGGAGTTTCGGCACCATGCGCCGGTAGTGCCCCTGATAGGAGTTGCGGATCACCGTGCGCAGCGTCGTGCGGTAGGTCGGCCCCGTGGCTTTCCACTCCTTGACCAGATCGCGCAGGGTCTCCTGCCAACCACCGGAAAGACGACCTCGCGCACCACGCCGTCCGGCTGGGCCAGTGTGGCGTCAGCCAATTCGAACAGCAGATTTTGCTTGCCCGTGACGCGCTTGAGGTCATTGAGCAATTCCCGTTCGACCTTGCGTTCGGCGCGGGCACCGATGCGGTGAATCGTCTCGATCAGCAGGTCGACCAGATCGTCGGTCAAGCTGCGAGCTCGCAGATAGGCAAACGCAGTCAGCCAGGCGATCCGCGCGGCATCGGGATGCCGGCGCAGTTCATGCGGTGCCTCGACTGCGACGCGCCGCCGGCAGCGCTCCAGCTCGCGTGGCGAAGCGTGATCGAACAGATCGGTGGGCAGCTCCACACGACGAATCAGCTCCACCTTCGCCAATTCCTCCTGCATGCTGGCGAGGTTCGGCCGCCCTGGATTGCCGCGCAGTGCCAAGAGCGGCGCGGGCGCACTGCCCGGACCCTTTTCAGCCACGGACGGATCTCCTTCGCCCTCCACACCCAGCAGCCGGTCAAGACGCTCGCGGATCGCCGGCGACAACCGTCCATAGATATCGGCGTGAAAGCGCTCCTCGTCCGCTCGCAGCGCGGCCCGGGCGATACGTTCCACCCGTTCGGCCGTCGGCGGTTCAATCGACAATTCACGGCAGCGCGCTTCGAGTCGTTCGACCATCGCTGCAATCTCGCCGCCGGCCTCGGCGGCCACGTGATCTCGCGGCCATTCGGTCAGCGTGTCGGCGTCGGCAACGGTAGCTTCCCGAAAGCCAAAGCGGGCGCGAATCTCGTTGCGCAGGCGTTTCGCCGTTCTCTCAGCGAGGAGCAATCCTCCATCGGCAGGGACGGTGACCTCGAGCTGGCGCGCCAGAGCGGCAATGTCCAGCAACTCCAGGTCGGACGAATCGCGTGGAAACCGTCCGTGATCGCGGAAGAACATCATCCACGCTGCAAAAGCGAGTCGGTTCTCTCGGCTCTTGGTCATCACCATGGCGAAATCGCTAGGCATCAACGGCTGCATCACAGAGTCATTCCGTCCTTGGTTTGTCGCGGTGCAATAACCCTGGTTTGTACGACAGTTGAGCAAGCTCCAAAAATCGGCCGATTTGGCGCCGATATCTGGCGCAATACCCGTCGCGTATTCTATGATGCGTAAACGGCACCATACCAGGGTTACAGCGATGAAAATCGGCTATGCGCGAGTCTCGACGGATGATCAGACGCTGGATCTGCAGCGCGATGCCCTGAAGCGCGCCAAGTGTCGTGATATTTACGAGGAGCACGCCAGCGGGAAGAACACCGCGCGCCCGCAGCTCGAGGCCTGCCTGAAGTCCCTACGCGAGGGCGATACGCTGATCGTCTGGCGCCTCGACCGACTGGGCCGCAGCCTCGGCGACCTCATTCACCTAACCCACGAGTTCAAGACGCGCGGCATTGGGTTTGCCTCGCTCACCGAGCAGATCGACACGCGATCGCCGGCCGGGCAGCTGGTATTTCACGTCTTTGGGGCACTCGCAGAGTTCGAGCACAATCTGATCCGCGAGCGCACGCTCGCCGGCCTGAAGGCTGCCCGGGCCCGGGGCCGCAAGGGTGGCCGGCCCCGAAAGCTCAGCTCGAAGGACCTAAAGACCGTACGCGCGTTGCTCCGCTCCGGTGACGTTCCCGTCAGCACAATCGCCGAGCAGTTCCGCGTCGCTCGGTCGACGCTCTACCGGAACATCGGTACAGCCGGGTAGCGAGGGCGAAATCCAAAGATGCGCCAGGTATTCGTATATTCCGACTCGCTCTCGTGGGGAATCATTCCGACAACGCGGGCGCGGCTGCGTTTTGATCAGCGCTGGCCAGGTGTGCTCGAGGCGGAGCTTCTCAAACAGGGGCAGTCAGTGCGTGTCCTGGAGGACTGCTTGAATGGTCGGAGAACGGTCTTCGAGGATCCGTTCCTACCAGGGCGTAACGGCATCGTCGGACTTGCACAAAAGATCGAGATGCACTCGCCGTTGGCGCTTGTCATCGTGATGCTGGGCACGAACGACTTTCAGTCCGTGCATCCGCATACCTCGTGGCATGCGGCGCAGGGCGTAGGAACCCTTGTTCGCACCATCCAACAGGCGCCGGTGGAACCGGGAATGCCCGTACCGCAGGTACTGGTCGTGGTGCCTCCCCCCATTGTTGCTCCGAAAGGCCCGATCGCGGCAAAATTTGCGGGCGCCGCGGAGAAATGTGTCGGACTAGCGCAGGCCTATCGAGAAGTTTGTACCGCACTGAGCTGCCATTACTTCGACGCGGCAGCGGTGACAAGCTCGAGCCGTGTTGACGGCGTGCATCTGGATGAGGATCAACACGCCGCGCTCGGACGGGCATTGGCGGGCACGGCTGGCGAGATCATCAATGGATGATGACGAAAGGAGGTCGATTCCGTGGAATGGACGAGAGACGAATTTGTATTGACGGATGACTCGAGCCGATTCGATCTGGAGCGGACATTCTTGCTCCTACAGGGAACCCACTGGGGCGTTCGCCGACCTCGCGAAGTAGTCGCCAAAATGTCCGAACACTCTCTGTGCTTCATTTTATTGCGCGGTGGCATTCAGGTCGGCTTTGGTCGTGCGGTTACCGATTACACCGTATTTTCTTGGATTGCAGACATCGTCGTGGATCCAGAGTACCGGAGCAAAGGACTCGGAAAATGGATAATGGGGTGCATCGGGGAACACCCGGCCATTCTGCCCACGCAGAAGGTTTTGCAAACGCGAGATGCCCACAGCCTCTACGAAAAATACGGATTCTCAAAAAACCCGGCCCTTATGAGCACCCCGGTTGTTGGTCTGTAACCTCAAATGGCCCCTGGTGACACGACTGTTGGGTTTACCCCTGAACGCGAGGGTGGCCAGCCCGACCAGCAGCGTGAGCGCCCAGCTCGCGCAGATCCACAGCGACCAACCGACCGCCACCGCCAAGGTGAGCGGCCAGCAAAACGCTGCCAAAAACAGCCACAACAAGAGTTTCATTCGGCTGCCCTCCGAAGTTCAGCCGCCACGATCTGCGCCACGGCGCGCAGGTGCGCGGCCTCGAGCCGCCGGCCGCCGCGGGCGTGCTGCAAGCGACGCAATATCCGCACGGCGGCCTCGGTGAGCCGCAGAGCGGCGGCAATGTCAGCCGGGTCGGGCCCCACGGGCCGCCAGCTCGAGGGCCGCACAGCGCAGCGTGGCGCGGTCGTGGGGCCGGCGCTGGTCGGGGCCGAAGGCGCGGGAAACCATTGCGGCCCAGTAACTCACGGCGCAGCCCTCTGGAGTCCGGCGTTGACGTATATACGGCGTTGACGTATAGTGCGTCCATGTTCACGGTGATCGAGACCACGACCTTCACGCGTCTGTGGCCCGATTACTGGACCGAAGATGAACGCGGCGAATTCGTCGCATGGCTGGTAGCGCACCCGGAAGTCGGCGATGTGGTACGCGGCTCCGGTGGCTGCCGTAAGGTTCGCTGGTCGCGGCCTGGCATTGGTAAGCGCGGCGGCGTACGGGTCATCCACTACAACCGCTTGGCGGATGGAGTGATCTACCTGCTCCTGATCTACGCCAAGAACGTGCGAGATGACATACCAGCCAAGACCCTGGCTGTGATTCGGGAGACGATCGATGCCGAAAATGACTGAACGTGCGCTGCGCAAGCGCGATAAGGCCCGTGATCTCGGTGCCGAGCTGCTCGAGTCCGTGCGCGAGATGAAGGCCGGCCGTGTCGGCCATGTGCACCGCGTGCCCGTATCGGCGGTGACGGAGGCCCGGACGCGCGCCGGCTTCTCGCAACAGCAGTTCGCACAGCTCCTGGGTGTATCCACGCGGACGCTGCAGGAATGGGAGCAGGGGCGCCGCCAGCCGACGGGGGCCGCCCGCTCTCTCCTGACGATTGCAGCGAAGCGCCCCGAGGTGCTACGGGACGTGCTCGCGACCTGATTGCGCTGGTCGCAATAGGACGCCCCAGACACCGCGCAGGGACCGGCCCGCACCGATGATGCCGCGGCCGCAGGCGGCGGACGGCGAGGCAGCGGTCATGCCGCACCTCGAGTGCAAAGCGAGTGCAAATCGACCGCCAAGCGACTGATTCTGCGAGCCCGTTTTATCGCCAGCGGATTGATACTCCGCTGGTGCCCTCCCAAGGCTGATCTGACGTGGGCGGGGGCGCGGCGCAGGGGGACGCCGGCCCCTGGCTGCGCCTAGGAAAAGCGCCTCTCTCCCCCAGAATCGCGCGGTTCCTCGTACCCGCCAACACCTATCGGACCGTAGTGGAAACTTAGTGCAAATTCGCGCTTATTTTTTGACCAGTCGGCTGGGCCGAATCGGCATTAAGTGCTTGGTTTTCTTGGTATGGGGCGTGAGGGAATCGAACCCTCGACCAGCGGATTAAAAGTCCGATGCTCTACCGACTGAGCTAACGCCCCGACGTGGGTGCCGCGGCAGTCCCCGAACGGGCGCCGCAGGACCGCAAATCATACCCGGATACGCTCATCATCGGTAGCGCGTAGGGTCCGGAATCCCCGCCGCCTCGAATCCCGCCCGGCGCAGCCGGCAGGCATCACATCTTCCGCAGGCACGTCCATCGGAGTCCGCCTGGTAGCACGAGACCGTCGTACCGTAATCGACACCAAGGGTGATCCCCTCGCGAACGATCCGCTCCTTGCTCCAGGCGATAAGCGGAGCGTGAATGCGGCAGTGCTTACCTTCGACGCCGGCTTTCGTCGCCAGATTCGCCAGATGCGCGAAGGCCTCGATGAACTCCGGGCGGCAATCCGGATAGCCGGAGTAGTCGACAGCGGTCACGCCGACGAAAATATCCTGCGCTGCCAGCACCTCCGCCCACGCAAGCGCGAGCGAAAGCAACATCGTGTTGCGCGCGGGGACATAGGTCACCGGAATACCGCTCGCCGATGTCTCAGGAACCGCGATCGAGGGGTCTGTCAAGGCCGACCCGCCGATACCCGCCAGATCCACACGCATGACGCGGTGCTCGCAAGCCCCGATCGCCGCAGCCACGCGCACCGCCGCGCTCAGCTCTGCCTCGTGACGCTGGCCATAGTCCACCGATAGCGCGTAGCACTCGAATCCCTGCGCGCACGCGATGGCGAGGGCGGTGGCCGAATCAAGCCCGCCCGAGACCAGCACGACCGCTTTCCGATGGCTCACCCAGACCTCCCCGCGGACGCGGAGCTGCAATGTGCCGCTGAGACACTGGCCATCATTTCCCCGGTGTGTTCCCCCAAAGAACCTTGTGCAACTGGATCTGAAACCGAACCGGCAGGCGATCAGCCAGGATCCATTCGGCAAGCTCCGGCGCCGCTAGCTGCGCGTAACTCGGCGAGAACAAGATCCCGCAACGATCCAGCAGCGCCAGCTCGCGCACCTTGGTCGCGCTCCACTCGTAATCGGCGCGATCGCAAATCACGAATTTCACCTGATCCTTCGCCTCGAGGCGCGCCAGCTCCTCGTAGCGGTTGCGAGGCTCCTCGCCCGATCCCGGAGTCTTCACGTCGACCACGCGCACCACGCGGGGATCGACCTCCGTCAAGCTCATCGCCCCGCTGGTCTCGATCGAGACCCGGAAGTCCGCGTCACACAGCCGCAGCAGCAGCTCGAGACAGCCGCGCTGAGCGAGCGGCTCCCCACCGGTGACGCACACGTAGCGCGATCCGAGCGCTCGCACCCTCGCCAGCACTGCCTCGATCTCCCACCACTGCCCGCCATGAAATGCGTATGCCGTATCGCAATACTGGCAGCGCAGCGGACAGCCGGTCAGCCTAATGAAGCTGGTCGGGATGCCGACCGTGTCGGCCTCCCCCTGCAGCGAGTGGAAGATCTCGGTGATCTTCAGCCGCGTGATCGGCCGCCCCATGCCCCGGTGCTTCGCTCCGGCTCAATTCGATGCCGGGTTGGCAAGTGCGCTCGCGGCGCGCCGCGCCGGCCCCGAGTCCGGATAGCGCTTGATCACCTGCGCGAGCATCATGCGACCCGCAGCGGTCTTGCCTTGGGCAATCAGCGTGTTACCGAGATCGAACATCGCCTCCGGCGCCTTGGATGACTGCGGCCACTGCCTGAGGACACTGCGGAACGACTGCTCGGCCGCTGGGTAGTTCTCGTTCACGAATTGCGTCTCCCCGAGCCAATACTCGGCATCCGCCGCCAGCGGGCTCGCCGCATACTTCTTCACGAAAGCCTGGAAGCCCTTGGCCGCGGCCGTGTAGTGGCCGGCCTTGAGGGCCGTGAAGGCTTGACCGTACCGCTTCTCCTGGGCCGAAGTCACACCGGGCAGAGACGCACTGCCTTGCGCCGGCGGGGGACTGGCTGCGCGGTTGCGCTCGAGTGTCTGCAGGCGCTTCTTGAGGCTGGCGTACAGATCGTGCTGCTGGCGCGTCAGCCGCCGATTCGCCTGCTGCAACTGCTCGACCCTGCCGCGCAGATCGCGCACCTGCGCCTGCAGTGCCTCCTGCCGCTGAGCCAGCTGCACGAGACTGCCGTTGGTGACGAAGCGCTCGAGCTTCGAGACCCGGGTCTGCAGGTGCTGGACCGCGACCTGCGTCCGGGTCGGTCCGGTGGCACATCCGGCGAGCAGCGCTGCGAGCAGCGCTGCCGTCACCCCAAGCAGTGGTAGCGTACGCACGGCGTGCGACTCACGCGCTCACTGCGCCGACGAACCGGGAGGAAACTGAGCCGCTCCCGGCTGCGTGGGCGTCAGGTACACGATATGCACGCGCCGGTTTTCCGCCCACGCGACCCGGTTGTTCGCCGGATTGACCGGGTCCTCCTCACCGTAGCTGACCACGGTGATCTGGCTCGGTGAGACGCCCTGCAGCAGCATGGCTTGGCGGACCGATTCCGAACGGCGCATGCCGAGGCCAATGTTGTATTCGGGCGAGCCGCGATCATCCGTGTAGCCCTCCAGCCGCACACGCGCATTGGGATGTGCCGCCAGATAGGCCGCGTGCGCCGCGACCACCTTCATGCCGTGCGCACTGAGGACCGCGCTGTTGAACGCAAAGTGAACGACACGGTCGGCGAGCAGCCCTTGGGTCGGGCCGGGCACGGACTGCTGGCTGCCCAGAGCGCCTTCGCTCGCGTTTGCACCCGAAGCGGCGCCTTGCGACGCCGCGCCAGGCGCAGCGGTCGATTGCGAGCTGGCCACCGGCTTGACCGGATGACTCGCGCAACCAGCAAACCCAAGAGCACTCGCCACCACCAACATCGTTAGAATACGACGCATAAGACACCTATTCTCCGTGGATACCGGCACGCCGGCACCCAGTTGTTGCCCTGCACGCGAACCACCCGATCCGCGTTCTCAATTGCTCTGCTTCCGCGGGAACGGTCCCCAGGTCGGGTCCTCGACCTGGCCATGAGCCGGCTTGAGCGTCATACCCGTCAAGCCATCGACCGATATCGTAGCCAGAATGCTCCCACCTTTCTGACCCATCAGCAGCTTGGTGTACATGATAGTCGCCCCGTTCGGCGCGAAGGTCGGGGTGCTGTCGAGCGGGCCGTGGGTCAGTACGCGGAACGCGCCGGTCTTTAGGTTCTGCACGGCGATGCAGAACCGGCCGTCGACGCCGGTCACCATCGCGAGCAGCTTGCCGTTCGGGGAAACCCGGGGACTGGCATTGTACCCGTCCGCAAACGTGACGCGCACCGGGAGACTGCCCGGGGTCAGCCCGATGCGGTAGATCTGCGGCGAGCCGTCCCGATCGGAAGTGAAGTAGATCGACCGGCCATTGGGCGCCCAATCGGCGCTGGTATTGATCGCCGGCACATCGGTGATGCGGGTGAACCGCCGGGTATGCAGATTCAGTACGTAGATCTCCGGGTAGCCCGACGCCCCGCTCAGCGTCAGCGCCAGCTCCTGACCGTTCGGCGACCAGGCCGGCGCACCGTTCTCCCCGGCACGCGCCGACACCCGGTAGCGCTGGCCGGTTTTTACCCGCTGCACGTACACGGCTGACAGATGGTCCTCGAAGGATACGTAGGCCAACCATTTCCCGTTCGGCGACCAGACCGGCGACATCAGCGGAAGGGGCGATTGGAGAATCAGGTGCTGATTGTATCCGTCCGCATCGGCCACCACCAACTGGAAGCGGCGCGCAGCCCCGGTGCCGACCTGCGCCACATAGGCAATGTGCGTATCGAAGGCACCGCGAATGCCGGTGATCGCTTGAAAGACGACGTCGCTCACCCGATGCGCCGCGTTGCGCAGGGCGTGCGGCGTGCCCGTGAAGCGCTTGCGAGCCACGCTCTGATGGGTGAGCACGTTCAGCAGGTTGAAATCGACGCCGAGGCGCCCGCGCGACAGCGGCACCACCCGCCCGACCACGATGTAGTCGACGCCGGTCGCCTTCCACGCCGCGAAATGAATCCGGGCGGCGTGATGCGGCATCCCCGGCATGCGCGAACGCCCCAACGTGTGGAAGCGGCCACTGCCGGTGAGATCGTTGTCAATCACCGCGGCGACATCGACCGGGTCGTGCCGGGATTCGGCGAAGGGCACGATGGCGATCGGCACCGGGTGGTTCACCCCCGAGGTGATCTTGATGGTCAATTGCGCGAACGCCGGCGTCATGCCGCCCGCGACCAGCAATAGCGCGAGCGCGATGCTGCGCAGCCGCATGTATAAAATTGAGTGTTTCATCCTTCAGGGTTCTCCGGCTTATTGGGGCGCAAATACGAAATTCAGCTCCTGGTTGTACAGCGCGGGATCCGGCGGCGGCGGCAGCGGCGAGGCGCGATAGACGGCCGCCTCGATCGACTGGCGCACCGCTTCGTCCCCGTTGCACTCGCCCACGCTCGCACCGGCCACGGCGCCACCCTTCACCAGCGTCACGTGTACGATGCAGCTGAGATTCTGCCCGGTGTTCGGTGGTTTAATCCAGGCCGCCTCCACTCGCTGCGTCACCTGGCTGATCCAGCCGGCAGTCGCGGCGCGCATCTTCGCGTCGCTCTGGGCATTCTCCGCGAGCGCCTGGCGCAGCTGCGCGATGCGCGCGGCGCGGGCCGCAGCCGCCCGTTCGGCGGCAAGCTTTCGCTCGAGCGCCATTTGTCTCTGCTCGGCGAGCCTCTCGGCTCGCTCACGTGCG
Source organism: Gammaproteobacteria bacterium (assembly GCA_027366635.1). Taxonomy (GTDB): domain Bacteria; phylum Pseudomonadota; class Gammaproteobacteria; order Steroidobacterales; family Steroidobacteraceae; genus 13-2-20CM-66-19. The sequence goes on from DAHXNE010000089.1 coordinate 37,245, forward strand.
CGCTGTTCCTGCGCGAGCTTCTCGGCTTCGGCACGCTTTCGGGCCTCGGCCTGCGCCTTCGCGAGCGCCTCGGCCCGGGCGGCCGCCCGCTGCTTCTGGAGGCGCGCGCGCTCGGCTTCAGCGGCCGCGAGATGCTGGGCCTCGGCCTGAGCCGCTTGTGCACGCAACGCCAGCGCCTGTGCAGTGGTCGGCACAGGCGGTCCCTGCGGAGAACTCACGGCCTGTGGTTTGGCCTTCGGCTTCGGCTTCGGCTTCGGGGGCGGGGGCGGGGCTTTGGGCAGAGGAGCCGGCTGGCGCGCCGCACCCATGCCATTGAGCGCCTGCGCGTCGACGACCCGGGCCTCGACCGAGACCGATGGGATCACGGGCCGGTGCTCATATCGCCACCAGCCATAAGCCAGCAGCCCAATGATCGTGCCGTGCAGCAGCACGGACATCCCGATCGACAGCCAACGATCGCGGTCAGGCTCACGCATTGCGGGCGGTCGCTTCAATTTCCGGGCCGTGCGCCCTTGGGCTGTGTGATGAAATCCATCTTGTGCACGCCGGCATCCTGCAGGATCACCATGGCGCGCATCACCGTGCCATACGGCACCGCGGTATCGGCCTTGATCAACACCGCCCGACTGGGGTCGCTCGCCATCTCGGTCGCGATATGCGAGTGAATGGTGGCGGCGCTCACCGGACCGATCGTATTACCGCCAACCGTCAGGTACATCTGACCCTGGCGGTTCACCGACAGAACGAGCGGAGCCGCCTTGCCCACCGGCAGCGTCCGAGCGGATGCCCGCGGCAGATCGACCTTGACGCCCTGAGTGATCAAGGGCGTGGTGATCATGAAGATGATGAGCAGCACCAGCATCACGTCGATGTACGGCACGACGTTGATGTCGCTCATCAACCTGCGCCCGCGCGAAACCTGCGCCATGGAACTCCCCTAGCGAGCCTTGCCGCCCGTCGGGACCGCCGGCGCCGTCATCGATCCGCCGGCCGCGGCGCCCACCGTCGGGGGCGCGGCGATGCCGCGGTTCGAATGCCGCTGCAGAATGGTCGAGAACTCTTCCATGAAGGCGTCGAAGCGCACCTCGAGCCGCCCGACCTGGTCGGCAAAGCGGTTGAAGGCAACCACCGCCGGAATGGCGGCGAACAGACCGATCGCTGTCGTCACCAGTGCTTCGGAGATGCCCGGCGCCACCGCCGCCAGGGTCGCCTGGCGCACGTCGCCGAGTGCGGAAAACGCGCTCATGATGCCCCACACCGTGCCGAACAGGCCCACGTACGGACTGGTGGAGCCGACGGTGGCGAGCGTCGCCAGGCTGTACTCCAGCCGGTCGATCTCCTTCAGCTGCGCCACACGCATGGCACGCCGGGCACCCTCGAGCATCACGTCCGCAGGTCCGGCACCCTGCTGGCGCTGGCGCGCGAATTCGCGAAAGCCCATCTCGAAAACGCTGGCCATGCCGGTGGCGCCACCGCGCGTCTCGATCGCGCGGTACAACTGCGCCAGGTCGCCTCCGGACCAGAAGTTGTCCTCGAACCGGTCGGCCTCGCGGCGTGCCCGCGACAGCAACAGTCGCTTGCGGAAGATGATCGCCCAGGAGGTGAGCGAGGCCATCAGCAGCACGCCAATCACGATTTTCACCACGAAGCTCGCGTTCACGACGAGCTGAATCAGCGACAAATGTCCAGTCATGATGCGGGGTGCCCCTCCAGGGGTGAGTTCAACACCAGGCGCAGCGGCTCTGGAAGCTTCGTCGGCCGCAGCGTGCGCGCATCCACGCAAGCGACCCTGACCTCGGCGGTCACCAAAGGGGCGGGCTCGGCGCCACGCAGGATGCGCTGCGCAAAACGCATGCACACCGCCCCGTCAACCCGCGGCTCGCAGGTAATCAACAGCTCATCGTCCAACCGCGCCGGCCCGTGGTAGTCCACCGATAAGTTCACGACCATGAACAGCACGCCAGGTTCCCGAGCCATCTGCTGCTGCGAGAAGCCCAGCGATCGGAGCCACTCGGTACGAGAACGTTCCAAAAAACGCAGATAATTCGCATAATAGACGATTCCGCCGCCATCCGTATCCTCCCAGTACACTCGAGCCGGCCACCGGAAGACACTCACGGGCTGTCCTCGAAAAGCGGCAGCGCTCCGCCGGGCCGCTCCGGCGGCGTGCGCCCGAAGTGCTCGTACGTGGCGCGCGTGGCCACCCGCCCCCGGGCGGTGCGGACCAGAAAGCCCTGCTGAATCAAGAACGGCTCGATGACGTCTTCCAAAGTACCGCGCTCCTCTCCGACGGCCGCCGCAATGCTGTCGATACCGGCCGGACCACCGTCGAATCTGTCGATGAGGGTCATGAGAAGCTTGCGATCGAGGGTATCAAAGCCCTGCCGATCGACCTCGAGCAAATCAAGCGCAGCCGCGGCCACCGCCTCGACGATACGCCCGTCCGCCTTAACCTCAGCGTAATCACGTACTCGGCGCAGCAATCGGTTCGCGATGCGGGGGGTGCCTCGGGCGCGCTGGGCAATACGACTCGCCCCCGCGGTATCGATGGGCACGCGAAGAATGCCCGCCGAACGCCGCACGATGTGCTCCAGATCCTCGATTCCATAGAACTCGAGCCGCTGCACGATGCCGAAGCGGTCGCGCAGGGGCGAGGTCAGCAGCCCCGCGCGCGTAGTCGCCCCAACCAGCGTGAAGGGCGGCAGATTCAGCTTGATCGAGCGCGCCGCCGGTCCTTCGCCGATCATGATATCGAGTTGATAGTCTTCCAGGGCCGGATACAGAATCTCCTCGACCACTGGCGAAAGACGGTGGATCTCGTCGACGAACAGCACGTCGCGCGGCTGCAGATTGGTCAGCAGCGCCGCGAGGTCCCCGGGGCGCTCGAGCACCGGTCCGGACGTCTGCCGCAAGTTGACGCCAAGCTCCGCGGCGATGATGTGCGCAAGGGTGGTCTTGCCGAGTCCCGGCGGGCCAAACACCAACACGTGATCGAGCGCCTCGGCGCGCTGGCGCGCCGCGCCGATGAAGATTTCCAGCTGCGCGCGCGCCTTGGGCTGCCCGACATACTCAGCGAGGCGCCGCGGGCGGATGGCATGCTCCAGCACCTCCTCCTCACCGCTCGCCTCGGGGTTCAAAGTACGCTCCAGTTCCATGCGCTCAATCCCGGGTCGCGCCCCGCAGCGCATGCCGAATCAGCTCCTCGGTCGAATGCTGCTCGCCGCCCGCCGCCTTCAGCAGCCGAGTCGCCTCCGCCGGCTTGTAACCGAGAGCCATGAGCGCATCGAACGCTTCGCGCTCGGGCACACCACCGAGGGCGTTCGGTCGCGGCTCCTCGCCGCCGCCGCCCTCCAGCCGATCGCGCATCTCGACCACCAAGCGCTCGGCGATCCGCCGCCCGATGCCCGGCACCCGCGTCAACGCATCGACGTCCTGTTCCTGCACGCAGCGCGCGAACGCCACGACGCTGACACCGGATAACAGCGCCAGGGCGATTTTCGGTCCGACGCCCGAGACTCTGATCAGGCTGCGGAACAGGCGCCGCTCATCCTCGGTCCTGAAGCCATACAACACGTGCGCGTCCTCGCGCACGTGCAGATGCGTAACCAGCCGCACATCCGCACCAACCTCCGGCAGATGGAAGTACGTCGACATCGGCACCTCGAGTTCGTAGCCGAGGCCACCGGCCTCCACCGTTACTCGCGGCGGTGTCTTGGAGAGGATGTGTCCGTGAATCGAGCCGATCATCTGGTAGAGCCGCTCCCGAAGGCCCCCGCGGCAGACGCGGCGGCAAGCCGCGCAAGCTGGCGTGAGTGAGCATGGCAGAGCGCCACCGCAAGCGCATCGGCCGCGTCGGCCGCCAGCCGCTCCTCGAGCCCGAGCACGGTACGCACCATGTGCGCCACCTGCGGCTTTTCCGCCGCGCCCGAGCCGACCAGAGCCAGCTTGACGGCGCGCGGAGCATACTCGAATACGGTCAGCTCGTGGGCCACCGCACACAACGCCGCTCCGCGTGCCTGGCCGAGCTTCAGTGCACTGTCGACATTGCGATTGACGAACACCCGCTCGACGGCCACCTCGGCCGGCCGATGCAGCGCGACGAGCTCGGTCAGTCGATCGAAAATCGAACGCAACCGAGCGGCGAGCGCGTCACCGGGCGGCACGGCGATGCAACCGTGCGCCACGTGCCGCCACTGCCCGCTCTGGTACTCGATCACACCGTATCCGGTGGTGCGCGATCCCGGATCCAGACCCAGCACGCGCAGCCGCTCCGGCGCCGCCGGCACCGAGACACTGACCGCCACAGGGCGATCCGGGTCAAACGTCCGCCAGGAAAGGGCCCGATATCTCGACATTTGAATATACGTTACGCACGCCATCAACCTCCGCCAGCGCAGCGAGAAGCTCCCGCATGCGCCGAGCCGCCACGCCCGAGAGCGGCACCGTGAGCGGCGCGCGCTCGATCACGCCCGCCTCCTGCGCCGTCAAACCGGCGCTCCCCAACGCCGCGCGGACCGATTCGAGCTCACGCGGATCGGTGAGCACGTCCCAGCCGCGCCGCCCATCGCCGAGCACCTCCTCCGCGCCGGCCTCGAGCGCCGCTTGCGCCAACCCGCAACCGTCGGGGCCGGGACCAAAATGCAGGCGGCCCACACGGTCGAATAGATAGCTCACGGAGCCCTCCGCGCCGAGGTACCCGCCGTGATGACGGAACGCGTCGCGCGCCCGCGCGCGCAGACCCTCAGCATCAACTGTGACGCACTCGAGCAGAACCGCTCCGCCCCCGGGGCCATACCCCTCGAGCCGCAGAACTTGGCCACCGGATGGATTCACGAGCATGGGGAAATATACAGCTGCGCAACCACACCGCACAACCGTCGCGGCGCAGCTCGCCAATTCGTTGATCCGCGGGCGTATCGCTATGATAGCTAGGGAACGCCCCCCAGGCACCGGACTCTCGTGGAGACGACGCAGCATTGCCCGACCGCCCTGCTCGAGTCGATCGACGCCGTACGGCGCGGGCTCGAAACGATCGGTGCCATCGAGCCCTCGGCGCTCGCGACCGGCGCCGAGGCCGCCGAGATCGTCGGAGCGATCACCCAGGACGCCACACTCGCCCGCGCCGTCCTGATCAAGCTCGCCCGCGCCCGCGCCGCGCTCGCACCCGAGGTGCTCCGGCGCCTGAGCGACCCAGAAGCATGGGCGACGGCCGAGGCACTGGCGAGGCTCGGGGAAATCGGGCTGCCCTCACACTGGTCACCGTCCCAGGGTCTCGACAGCCGCCAGGCGGAAACTCTGCGCAAAATGCTGCTTGCGGTGGTCAGCGATCCTCGGCTGATCATCGCGCGTCTCGCCGAGCAGCTGGTGGCGCTGCGCCACGCGCGCGACGCGCCAAACGAGTTCCGCGAGCGGCTCGCGCTCGAGGCCCGCGCGGTCTTCGCGCCGCTCGCCAACCGGCTGGGGATCTGGCAGCTTAAATGGGAACTCGAGGATCTGTCCTTCCGCTATCTAGATCCCGAGCACTATCGGCACATCGCCGAGGTCCTCAACGAGCGGCGCACCGATCGCGAACAGTACATCGAAGCATTCTGCGCCGAGCTGCGCGCCGCCCTCGCCCAGGCCGACGTCACCGCCGAGGTCTATGGCCGCCCGAAACACATCTACAGCATCTACCGCAAGATGCAGCGCAAGCACCTCGCCTTCGAGCAATTGTTCGACGTACGGGCGGTGCGGGTCATCGTCGCGGCGATGCCGGATTGCTACGCGGCGCTCGGTGTCGTGCACAGCCTGTGGCGTTACATCCCCGGCGAGTTCGACGACTACATCGCCACGCCAAAGGACAACGCCTATCGCTCCATCCATACCGCGGTGATCGGCCCGCAGGGCAAGAGCGTCGAAGTCCAGATCCGCACGCGCCAGATGCACGAGCATGCCGAGCTCGGCGTGGCGGCGCACTGGACGTACAAGGAAGGCATACCCGCCGACGTGCACTATCAGCGCAAGATCGAGGCGGTGCGCCGCATGCTGGCGCCGGGAGGCGGCGCACTCCCGGCGATCGACGGAGAATTTCTCGAGCAAGTCAGCACCGAATTGTTCCGCGATCGGGTCTACGTGCTGACGCCCAAGGGCGAGGTGATCGATCTGCCCCATGGCGCCACGCCGCTCGACTACGCCTACACCGTGCATACTTCGCTCGGGCACCGCTGCCGAGGCGCAAAGATCAACGGCCGCATCGTGCCGCTGACCCACGTACTGGCCAACGGCGAAGTCGTCGAGATCATCACCGCCAAACAGGATGGACCGAGCCGCGACTGGCTGGCCCCGGAACTCGGCTACCTCGTCTCGGCGCGCAATCGCGCCAAAGTGCGCGCATGGTTCCGCAAGCTCGATGCCGCCGATAATCGCGGCGCCGGCCGCCTGATCGCCGAGCGGGAGCTGAGCCGCCTCGGTGTCACGACCGGCCGGCTTCCCGAACTGATCAGCGCACTTAATGCCGGTGACATCGACCAATTCCATCAGCTGATCGGCGAGGGTTCGCTTACCGTGCCGCAGCTCGCCCGCGCGGCTGAGCGGCTCTGGGGCCGCAGTGAACCGGCGCCGACGGCCACGCCGGCTCGCACCCGCGCGGCACGCGGCTCGCCGGTCAACATCGAGGGAGTAGGCGACCTGCCGATCACCTTGGCGCGCTGTTGTGCCCCGCTGCGACCCCAACCGATCGTCGGTTACATCACCGTCGGGCGCGGTGTCACCATCCATCGCCGCGGCTGCGCCAGCTTCGAACGCATGCGCACAGTGCGACCGGACCGGGTTCTGCACGCCAACTGGAGTACGAGCCAGCCGGCCCCGCTGCCGGTGCGCATCGCGGTCCAAGCCCATGACCGTCGCGCCTTGGTGCGCGACTTGTCCGATGTGCTCGCCGTCGAGCGGCTGAGCATCCAGGCCATGACCACCACCATCGATCACGACGCCGGCACAGCCGAGATCCTGCTCAGCGTCACGATCGACGACGAGGCGCAGCTGCAGCGGGTGCTGCAACGCCTGAGCGCCGTGTCGAACGTCACCTCGGCACGACGGGCGCGTTAAGACCTTTCAGCGATTGATCGAATCGATGGCGCGCTTGTCCGCGGCCAGCGCCGCCTCATGCACCGCTTCCGAGAGGGTCGGATGCGCGTGAATGGTGCGCTGCAGATCCTCGCTGCTCGCCGCGTACTCCATGGCGAGCACCGCTTCGGCGATCAGCTCGCCGGCCATCGGTCCGATGATATGCACGCCGAGGATCTCATCGTCGTCCTTCGCCGCCACGACCTTTGCGAAGCCCTGCGCCTGCTCCATGGCACGCGCACGACCATTGGCTGGGAACGGGAACACGCCGACCTTGTACGGCCGGCCGCTCGTCTTGACCTGCTCTTCGGTCTGCCCCACCCAGGCGATCTCCGGGGCGGTATAAATCACCGACGGGATCACCTTGTAGTTGACCTCGCCGTAGCGTCCAGCGATGAGGTCCGCCACCATCACGCCTTCCTCCTTGCCCTTGTGCGCCAGCATCGGCCCGCGCACGCAGTCACCCACCGCCCAGACGCCCTCGGCGCCGGTACGGCAGTGCTCGTCGACCTTGATGAAGCCGCGCTCGTCGAGTTCGACGCCAGTACCGGCGCCGAGTAGATCAGCGGTGTGGGGACTGCGCCCTACCGCCACGATCAGCCGATCAATGGTCAGCGTGTGACTGCCCTTGGCATCCTCGTAACTCACTTCGACGGCGTCGCCCGCCACCTTCGCGCCGCGCGCCTTGGCGCCGAGGCGGATATCCAGGCCCTGCTTCTTGAAATGGCGGGCAGCCTCCTTGGCCAATTGCTGATCGGTCATGGGCAGGAAGTCCGCCAACGCCTCGAGCACGATCACTTCACTTCCCAAGCGCCGCCAGACGCTGCCGAGCTCCAGCCCGATCACGCCTGCGCCGATGATACCGAGCCGTTTCGGCACCGTCTCCAGATCGAGCGCACCCCAGGAATCGATGATGTACGGCGGCTTGAACGCCACCGATTTCAATTCGGTCGGCACCGAACCGGAGGCGAGCACCACGTGTTTGGCCGTTAGTTCATGCTGTGCGCCGTCGGCATCGGTGTAGGCCACGCGCCGCCCGCTCACCAGCCGGCCGTGTCCGTGCAACCCCGTGACGCCCGCCGCCTTGAACAGCGCGTTGATGCCCTGCGTACTGGCCTTGACGATACCGGCTTTGCGATTCTGCATCTGCGCGACATCGATTCCGACGTCCGTCAGCTTGATGCCGTGAACCGCGAACTCCTCCCGGGCGCGATGATACAGCTCGCTCGACTCCAGTAACGCCTTGGAGGGAATGCACCCGGCATTCAGGCATGTGCCGCCAAAGGCGTAATTGCCGTCACGGTTGCGCCATTCGTCAATACACGCCACGCTGAGCTTGTTCTGTCCAGCGCGGATCGCCGCCGGGTAACCCGCCGGGCCGCCCCCTATCACGATGACGTCGAATGAGTCCATCATGATCAGACTCCCAACAACATGCGACCCGGATCCTCCAGGCAGTCTTTGACGGCCACCAGGAACTGCACGGCATCGCGACCGTCGATGAGACGGTGATCGTAGGTGATCGCGATATACATCATCGGACGCACGAGAATCTGCCCGTCGACCACCATTGGACGATCCTGGATCTTGTGCATGCCGAGAATCGCGCTTTGCGGGGCATTGACGATCGGCGTGGACATCAGCGACCCGAACACCCCGCCGTTGGTGATGGTGAAGGTGCCGCCGGTAAGATCCTCGATGGCGAGCGCGCCGGCCCGCGCCTTCTTGGCGTACTCGGCGATCTCCTTCTCGATGAGCGCGAAACCCTTGACGTCAGCATCGCGCACGATCGGCACCACCAAGCCTCGGTCAGTCGAGACCGCCACGCCGATGTCGTAGAACTCGTGATAGACGATGTCGGTGCCGTCGACGGAAGCGTTGACTACGGGGAACCGCTTCAATGCCTCGATGCAGGCCTTGACGAAGAACGACATGAAACCGAGTTTCACGCCGTGCTCCTTCTCGAAGCGCTCCTTGTGACGAGCACGCAGCTGATTGACTGCTGTCAGATCGACCTCATTGAACGATGTCAGCAGCGCCTGGGTGGACTGCGCTTCGACCATGCGCTGGGCGATACGCTGGCGCAGCCGGGTCATCGCAACGCGATGCTCGGCGCGCGCTCCAGCGGGCACCGCCAGCTTGGCGGCCTCGCCCCCTGGCACGGCCGACGTTCCTTCCTGGGCGGACGACTGCTTGCCGAGGAAGCCGACGACGTCGGACTTGGTCAACCGCCCGTCGCGCCCGCTTGCCGGAATGGCACCGGGGTCGAGACGGTTCTCCTGCACCAGGCGGCGCACGGACGGGCTCAACTTGTCCTTCTCCTGCGCTGCCGACTCTTTCTCGCCGGCCTTCGCCTTGCCGGACTGCGCTGCTGCGGCGGGCGC
>DAHXNE010000100.1 GCA_027366635.1 Gammaproteobacteria bacterium
AGGCTGGCCAGATGCCGCTCGGCCGGCTCGGACAGTCCGGAGGGACAGAAATAGCGCGTGTCCTCGCGCACATACTTCGCTTCGTAATCGTAGAAGTTTCGCGCCGTCTCGATCCGGATCGACGGCAGCGCCTCGCCCTGCAGCAGCGCCACGGTGTACTCCGCGCCGCTCACCCACGACTCGGCGAACACGCAGCGCTCGACGGCGCGCGCGGCGGCGTAGGCGGCCGGCAGATCCTCGGCGCGCTCCACCTTGGTCATCCCGACGCTCGATCCCTGTCCGCAGGGCTTGACGATCAGCGGCAGACGCAGGCGCTCAAGTGCGAGCTCGAAATCCTCCGGACCGTTGAGCTCGAGCGCCGGCGGCGTCGCCACCCCGCCGGCGTGGGCCAGGCGCTTGGTGCGCAGCTTGTCCATGGCGATCGCCGAGCCCATGACCCCCGAGCCGGTGTACGGCACGCCCAGATACTCCAGCGCCCCCTGCACCGTTCCGTCCTCGCCGCCCGGCCCGTGCAGGGCGATCCACACCCGCTCGAACCCCGAGCCGAGCAGCTCCAGCAGCGAGCGCGCGCGCGGATCGAACAGCTCGGCGGCGACGCCGCGGCGCTGCAGCGCGGCCAGTACCGCCGCGCCGGACAGGAGCGAGATCTCCCGCTCGCTGGAGTCGCCGCCGGCGAGCACCGCGACGCGGCCGAACTCGGCGCTCGATGCGGCGCGGTGCAGCCGGGCCGGGTCGTAATTCAGACGCATCAGCGTGCCTCCCCCACGATGCGCACCTCCGGCCGGAGCAGCAGGCCGTGAGCGCGCTCGACGGTTGCCTGCACGTGCCGGATCAGAGATTCGATGTCGTTGGCGCTCGCGGCGCCGTGGTTGATGATGAAGTTGGCGTGTTTGCTCGAGACCGAGGCGCCGCCGACCGCCGCGCCCTTCAGGCCGCTCGCCTCGATCAGGCGCGCGGCGTGATCTCCCGGCGGGTTGGTGAACACCGAGCCGCAGCTCCACTGCCCGATCGGCTGGGTCGCGCGGCGGCGCTCGAGCAGCTCCCGCACCGCCGCCTCGCCCCCCGCCGGCCCCGACTCGAAGCGCAGCGTGGCGCCGAGGAACCACTCCTCGGGCGCCGGTGCCTCGACCTGCCGATAGCCGACGCGGTACTCGGTGGCGGACCGCTGGTGCTCGCGGCCGCGCCGATCGATGGTCTCGACCGCGATCACGTGGCGCCAGGTCTCCTCGCCGAAGGCGCCGGCGTTCATGGCCAGGGCGCCGCCGAGCGTGCCCGGGATGCCGGCGAAGAATGCCGCCGGGCCCAGGCCCCACTTGATGCACTGGCGGGCGATGCGCGCGCAGGCCACGCCGCTCTCGCCCAGCACCGAGGTTTCCCTGAGCCGCTCGAGCCGATCGAGCACGCCGTGCATGCTGATCACCACGCCGCGAATGCCGCCGTCGCGCACCAGCAGGTTGCTGCCCAGTCCCAGCCAGAACAACGGCACCTCGGCCGGCAGGGCGCGCAAAAACGCCGCCAGATCGGCCCGGCTCTCGGGCGTGAAGAAGATCTCGGCCGGACCGCCGACGTGCCACGAGGTATGCCGGCTCATCGGCTCATCGCGCCGGATCCGCGCCAGGAATTTCTCGGGCACCGCGACCGTCATGAGCGGCTCCGGGGCGCAAGCAACGCGGGCAGCTTCTGGGCCAGTCCGTGGGCGACCGCGCTGATGTTGCCCGCCCCCATGGTCACCACCAGATCGTCGTCGCGGAGCACGTCACGCAGCGCCTCGGCCAGCTCCTCCACGCGCTCGACGAACAGCGGCTCGACTTGGCCCCGGCTGCGCACCGCGCGGCACAGGGCCCGCCCGTCGGCGCCGGCGATCGGCTCCTCCCCGGCCGCATAGACCTCCGTGACCAGCAGCACCTCGACGCCCGAGAGCACCTTGCCGAAGTCATCGATCAGATCGCGGGTGCGGGTGTAGCGGTGCGGCTGGAAGGCGAGCACGATGCGCCGGCCGGGATACCCCTGGCGCAGCGCGTCCAGCGTCGCGGCCACCTCGGTCGGATGATGACCGTAATCGTCGACGACGGTGATCGTCCCGGCGGCGGTCGCGATGTCGGCCACGTGCTGCAGCCTGCGGTCGATGCCCTGGAATTGCGCGAGCGCCGCGCTGATCGCCGCCTCATCGACGCCCAGATCCGTGGCCACCGCGATCGCCGCCAGCGCGTTGAGCACGTTGTGGATGCCGGGCAAGTTGACCAGCACCTGAAGCGGCGCAGCGGTGGGACGGTGCACCGTGAAGCGGGTCTGCAAGCCCAGGCGGCGCACATCGACGGCGCGCACGTCGGCATCGGCGCTCAACCCGTAGGTGAGCACCTGGCGGCCGACCCGCGGCAGAATCCGGCCAACGTGCGCACAGTCCAGGCACAACACCGCCAGGCCGTAGAACGGCAGGTTGTGCAGAAAATCGACGAAGCTCTGCTCGAGCCGGGCGAAGTCCCCGCCGTGGGTGGCGAGGTGATCGTTGTCGATGTTGGTTACGACCGCCACCAGCGGCTGCAGATGCATGAACGACGCGTCGCTCTCGTCGGCCTCGGCCACCAGGTAACGTCCCGAGCCGAGCCGCGCGTGGCTGCCGGCGCTCTTCAGCCGCCCGCCGATCACGAAGGTCGGATCCTCGCCGGCCTCGGCGAGGATGCTGGCGATGAGGCTGGTGGTGGTCGTCTTGCCGTGCGTGCCGGCGACCGCGATCGCATCGCGGAAGCGCATCAGCTCCCCGAGCATCTCGGCGCGCGAGACCACCGGAATGCGCTGCGCCAGTGCGGCGGCGACCTCCGGGTTGCACTTGGGAATCGCTCCCGAGACCACCAGCACGTCCGCGGCGGCGATGTGGTGCGCGGCGTGGCCGATGGCCACATGCGCGCCGAGCGCCGTGAGGCGCTCGATCACCGCGCTGTTGCGCACATCCGAGCCCTGCACGTGGTATCCGAGGTTGAGCAGCACCTCGGCGATGCCGCTCATGCCGCTGCCGCCGATGCCGACCAGATGGATCGTCTCGATGCGCCGCATACGGTCGAAACCGCTCGGGGCGCCCCGCTCCCGCGCACTGCCGGTTCGGCTCATGCCGCCCTCCCCAACAGTTGCACACAGCGCTCGGCGAACTCGGCGGCGGCCTCGGGGCGGGCGAGCGAGCGGGCGCGCTCGGCCATCTCGATCAGCCGGCCCCGATCGGCGCACAGGCGCTCGAGCTCCCCAGCCAGCCGCTCGGCCGTCAGCTCGCGCTCGGGAATGAGCACGGCGGCGCCCTGGCGCACCAGCAGCCGCGCGTTGCAGGTCTGATGATCGTCCACGGCGGCCGGAAACGGCACCAGTACCGCGCCGACTCCGGCGGCGGCCAGCTCCGCGACCGTCAGCGCGCCGGCGCGGCAGATCACCAGATCCGCCCAACCGTACGCCTCGGCCATGTCGGCGATGAACGGCTGTACGTCGGCGGCCACGCCGGCACCCGCATAACTGTCGCGGCATGCAGCGCTCCAGCGCTCACCGGCCTGGTGGCGCACCTGGAAGCGCACGGCGGCGCGAGCGAGCGCGTAGGGCACCACGGTGTTCAGTCGCACCGCGCCCTGACTGCCGCCGATGACCAGCAGGCGCACTACGGAGGCTTGCCGGGCCAGGCGCTGGCCGGGCCCGGGCAGCGCGCTGATCTCGCGGCGCACCGGATTGCCGATCGTCCGCGCGTGCACCTTGGGCGCGAAGGTGCCGGGAAACGCCTCGAGCACCTCACGCGCGAGCGGCGCCAGCGCGCGGTTGGTGAAACCGGCGACGGCATTCTGCTCGTGGATCAGCAACGGCCGGCGGGTGAGCCACGCGGCAATCCCGCCGGGCCCGGTGACGAAGCCGCCGAGTCCGACGACCACGCGCGGGCGCCGCCGCCGCATCACCCCGAGGGCCTGCCACAGCGCCACGCTGAGCCGCCACGGCGCGGCGAGCCGCGTGCGCCAGCCCTTGCCGCGCAGTCCGCCGACCGACAGCCATTCGATGGCGATGCCCTCGGCCGGGACCACCCGCGCCTCGATGCCGCGCCGGGTGCCGAGCCAGATCACCTCCACGGACTGCTCGCGCAGAGTGCGCGCCAGCGCCAGCGCCGGGAACACGTGCCCGCCGGTGCCGCCCGCCATGATGAGTATCGGGCCCCTCATGCGGCGCTCTCGGTGTTGGCCCGCGCCGCGCCGCGGGTCTCGATCAGCGTCTCGTGGTGGATGCGCAGCACGATCCCGACCCAGACCAGGGTCGTGATCATGTTCGAGCGCCCGTAGCTCATCATCGGCAGCGGCAACCCCTTGGTCGGCAGCACCCCCATGTTCACCCCGATGTTGATGAACGCCTGCATGCCGAGCCACAGGCCAAACCCGGCGGCCAGCAGCTGATGAAAGAGGAGCCCGGCCCGGCCGGCGCGCGCGGCGATCTGGAACGACCGCCAGATCAGCGCGACGAACAGGGCGATGGTGAGCAGCGCGCCGGCGAGGCCGAGCTCCTCACAGAGCACCGCGAACATGAAATCGGTGTACGCCTCCGGCAGATAAAAGAGCTTCTGCACGCTGTTGCCCAGCCCGACACCGAACAATTTGCCGCGGCCGATCGCGATCAGCGACTGGGTGAGTTGAAAGCCGCTGCCATAGGGCTGGGCCCAGGGGTCGAGAAAGCCGGTGAGCCGCCGCAGACGGTACGGCGAGGTGACCGCGAGCACAGTGAAGGCGAGCGTGGCGATCAGGGTGATACCGAAGACGTGGCGCGGCCGCGCGCCGGCGAGGAACAACATGCCGAAGCCGGTGGCGAACAGCACGAGCGCGCCGCCGAAGTTCGGCTCCCCGAGCATCAGGGCCGCGAACAGCGCCAACATCGCGAGCGGCTTGGCGAGACCGCCGAACGAGTCGCCGAGCTCATCCTGGTGCCGCGCCGCGTAACTCGCCACGTAGATCAGGACCAGCACGCGCCCGATATCGGAGACTTGGAAGCTGAAGCCCGCCAGGTGCAACCAGCGCCGCCCGCCGTTGACCCGCTCGCCGAGCCCCGGCACCAGCACCGCCAACAGCAGCACCGTCGCCATGGCGAGCAGCACGGGCGAGAGCCGCTCGAGCCGCTCGCACTTGAAGCAGAACGCGGCGACGCCGCCGGCCACTCCGATCATCACCGCGACGATCTGCCGCTCGATGAAATAGAACGGATTGCCGGTGTCGTGTCCGGCGATCGAGATCGACGCCGAGGTCAGCATGATCAGCCCGAACAACAGGATCGCCAGCACCAGCGCCAGCGTCACCGGGTCGACGAACAGGGCGCGGCCGCGCACGCTCGAGCGCGCGAACGACATCGGTGTGCGCTCCGGACTCATGCCGGCAGCTCCCGCACCGCCTGCGCAAACGACTCGCCGCGGTGCGCGTAGTCGCGGAACATGTCGACACTGGCGCAGGCCGGCGAGAGCAGCACGGTGTCCCCGGGCGCGGCCGCGCGCGCGGCCGCCGCCACCGCCGCCGGCATCGAGGCGCAGATCTGGCTCGTGCACACGCCGTCGATCGCCCGCGCGATGCGCTCGGCGTCGCGGCCGATCAGCACCACGTGCCGCGCCTTGCCGCGCAGCGCCGCCGCGAGCGGCGTGAAGTCCTGATTCTTGCCGTCGCCGCCGGCGATCCACACCAGCGGGCCGGTCATGCCGCAGACCGCCGCGAGCGTCGCGCCCACGTTGGTGCCCTTGGAGTCGTCGATATAAACGACGCCGCGCACCTCGGCGACCCACTGGGTGCGATGCGGCAGACCGGTGAACTCCCGCAGTTCGGCCAGCATGGCCGCCCGCGGCAGCTCCAGCGCCTCCCCGAGAGCCAGTGCCGCCAGCGCGTTCGCCACGTTGTGCATGCCGCGCAGGCGCATCGCCGCCACGGGCAGCAGCGGCTCGCCGTGCCGCGCCAGCCACAGCCCATCGCGGGCCAGCGCGGTGTAGGCGGCGCCGGCGGCGCCGGCGAGCGAGAACCCGAGCACGCGCTGCCCAAGGCGGGTCATGCGGGCGACCAGCGCATCGTCGAGGTTCACGACCGCCGTATCACAGCGCGCGAACACCCGCGCCTTGGACAGAGCGTAGTCCGCCATCGACGCGTAACGGTCGAGATGATCGGCGGTCACGTTGAGCACCGCCGCGGCCTTCAGATCCAGCGACTCGGTGGTATCGAGCTGGAAGCTCGACAGCTCCAGCACGTACAGATCGGTCGGCCGCGCGGACCGCTCGGCGGCGGCCAGCAGATCGAGCGCCGGCTCGCCGAGATTGCCGCCGACGCGCACCAACAGGCCGGCGCGCGCCGCCATGCGTCCGAGCAGGCTGGTCACGGTGCTCTTGCCGTTGGTGCCGGTGATCGCCGCCACCGGAGCGCTCACCGCCCGGGCGAACAGCTCGATGTCACCGCAGATCTCCAGGCCGCGGCGGCGCGCCTCGACGAAGAACGGCAGATCGAGCGGCAGACCCGGGGATGCCAGCACGTACACCGCCTCATCGAGCAGTTGCGGATCGAGCCCGCCGCAGCGCACCTCGATGTCCGGATCCAGCGCGCGCAGCTGCTCGAGCTGCGGCGGTACGGCGCGCGTGTCGGTCACGGCGACGCGCCAGCCGTGGTCGCGCAAATAGCGTGCGCACGACAGCCCGGTTCGCCCGAGGCCGGCGATCACGGCGGTGGCAGGCTTGTGACCCGTGACGCTCATCTGAGTTTCAAAGTCGCAAGTCCGGCGAGCACCAGGATCAACGAGATGATCCAGAAGCGCACGATGACCTTCGGCTCGGCCCAGCCCTTGAGCTCGAAGTGATGATGGAGCGGCGCCATGCGGAAGATGCGCCGGCCGGTGAGCTTGAAGGACGCCACCTGCAGGATCACCGAGGCGGTCTCGAGCACGAACACCCCGCCCATCAGCAGCGCCACCAGCTCCTGGCGCACCATGACGGCGACGACCCCCAGAGCGCCGCCGATCGCCAGCGCGCCGACATCGCCCATGAACACCTGGGCCGGATAGGCGTTGAACCACAGAAATCCCAGACCGGCCCCGGACAGCGCCGAGCAGAAGATCAGCAGCTCGCCGGTGCCCGGGATCGAGGGAATCTCCAGGTAGTGGGCGAACACCGCATTGCCGCTGGCATAGGCGAAGATGCCGAGCGCGGCCGACACCAGCGCCGCCGGCATGATGGCCAGCCCGTCGAGCCCGTCGGTCAGGTTGACCGCGTTGCTCATGCCGACAGTCATGAGGTAGGCGATGAGAATGAACGCGGGCGCGGGCAGCGGCTCGGCGAACGACTTGAAGAACGGCAGAAACAGTGTGGTCTGGGCCGGCACGCGCGCCGTGTAATACAACACCGCGGCCACCGTCAGGCCCACCACGGACTGAAACAGATACTTCCA
The DNA here is from genome assembly GCA_027366635.1 of Gammaproteobacteria bacterium. Taxonomy (GTDB): domain Bacteria; phylum Pseudomonadota; class Gammaproteobacteria; order Steroidobacterales; family Steroidobacteraceae; genus 13-2-20CM-66-19. The sequence goes on from DAHXNE010000100.1 coordinate 7,413, forward strand.
GCGCGCCGGCATGCCGCGCGCATTGCGCACCACCAGCTTGAGGTAATCGTCGATGAAGCCGATCAGGCCGAAGGCGAGCGTCACGATCAACACCAGCCAGATCCGGCGGTTGGTGAGCTGCGCCCACAGCAGCGTGCTCACCAGCGTCGCCACCAGGATCAGCGTGCCGCCCATGGTGGGCGTGCCCGCCTTGGGCAGGTGGCTCTGCGGCCCGTCGGCTCGCACCACCTGGCCGATCTGGTAGCGCGACAGACGCTGGATCATCGCCGGGCCGACCAGGAGCGAGACCACCAGGGAGGAGCCCATGGCGAGGATGGCGCGGAAAGTCAGGTAGGAAAAGACGTTGAACCCGGAGTGCCAGGCGACCAGCCGGTGTGCGAGCCAGTAGAGCATTCAGTGTGCCTCCGGCTGTCCGGCGGCGCCGAGCAGCGCCGCCACGACCCGCTCGAGCCGATTGATACGCGAGCCCTTCACGAGAATGCAGACTCCGGGACCGGCCGCCCCGAGCGCCGCGCGCACCGCCTCGATGAGCGCCTCGACCTGCGGGAACCAGCGCGCGCCGGCGCCGAAGCGCTCGACGGCGAGCGCCGCGAGCGCTCCGGTGGCGTACAGCCGCTCGATCCCGTGCTCGCGCGCGAAGGCGCCGATCTGCTCGTGCGCGGCCGCGGCGAATTCGCCCAACTCGGCCATGTCGCCCAGCACCAGCCAGTGCCGCTGCGGGAGCGAGGCCAGCACCTCGATTCCCGAGCGCACCGAGCTCGGATTGGCGTTGTAGGAATCATCCAGAATCCAGGCGCCGCCCGCGGTCTGCCGCGGTTGCAGCCGGCCCGCGACGGGCCGCACCGCGGCGAGTCCGGCGGCGATCTGCGCGAGGCTGGCGCCGGCGCTGGCGGCGGCGGCGGCGGCGGCCAGCGCGTTGAGGACGTTGTGCCGGCCGCCGAAGTGCAACTCGATCGGCGCGGTGCCGAGGGGGCAGGTGAGCGTGAAGCGGGTGCGGAATCCGTCGCTCGCGAGGCTCGATCGAAGCTCGCCGGCGTGAAAGCTCGCCGCGGGCGAGAAGCCGAACGTGACGCAGCGCGCCGCGGTCATGCCGCGCCACAGATCCACAAACGCATCGTCGGCATTGAGCACGGCGGTCGCGGCCGGCTCCAGGCCCGCCACCGCCTCGCCCTCCGCGCGCGCCACCCCCTCCAAAGTACCGAAGCCCTCGAGGTGCTCGGCGCCCGCGTTGGTGATCACGCCGACCGTCGGGCGCGCGATGCGCACCAGCTCGGCGACTTCCCCGGCGCGATTGGCGCCCATCTCGATCACCGCGCTGCGCTGGCACGCCTCGAGCCGCAGCAGTGTCAGTGGCACACCGATGTGATTGTTGAGATTGCCGCGCGTCGCGAGGCACTCCCCGCCCTGGCCGAGAATGGCCGCGGTCATCTCCTTGGTCGTCGTCTTGCCGTTGCTGCCAGCGACACCGACCACGGGGATGGACGCCGCGGCGCGGCGGGCCTGCGCGGCGCGCTGCAGCGCCTGCAGCGCGTCGGGCACCACGATCTGCGCCACCGCCAGCGGCTGCTCGCGCTCGATCACCACTGCGGCGGCGCCCCGCTCGAGGGCCGCCGGCAGGAACTGCGCGCCATCGAAACGCGGTCCGCGCAGCGCGACGAACAGCTCGCCGCCCTGCAAGGTGCGCGTGTCGATCGAAACACCGGTGAACGGACGATCCTCTGCGCGCAGCACGCCGCCGCAGTCGTGCGCGAACTGAGCCAGCGTACGAGTGAGGCTCATGCGCTCACCGCCTCGATCCCGAGCGCCGCGCGCACCACGGCCTGATCGCTGAACGGGCGCTGCTCGGCGCCGTAGGTCTGATAGGTCTCGTGGCCCTTGCCGGCAATGAGCACGACATCGGCGGCGGCGCTGCCGGCGAGCGCGGCGCGGATGGCGCGGCCGCGATCATGTTCGATGCGCGCGCCACGCCCGCCGATGCCGGCCAGGATGTCCGCGGTGATGCGCTCGGGCGGCTCGCTGCGCGGATTGTCGTCCGTCAGGATGATCTCGTCGGCGAGCTCGGCGGCGATGCGCCCCATCATCGGCCGCTTGCCGCTGTCGCGATCGCCGCCGCAGCCGAACACCACACGCAGCCGGCCGCGGCAGTGGTGCCGGGCGTTACGCAGCGCCTTGGCGAGCGCGTCGGGCGTATGCGCGTAGTCCACGATGACCAGCGGTCGACCCGCCTCGCCGCCGAACGCCTCCATGCGTCCCGGCGCGGCGCGGCACTCGCGCAACGCGGCGCACGCCGCCTCGAGCGGCACGTCGGCCCCGAGCAGGATGCCGAGAACCGTCAGCGCGTTGTCGGCGTTGAAGTCCCCGATCAGCGGCACGGTCAGTGTCGTCTCGCCCCAGCTGGAGGCCACCGGGATGCGCATGCCGGCGCCGTGCAGCCGCGTGTGCCCGCCCCGCACCCAGCACGCCTGGGCGGGCAGCGGTGCGCGCGCCCCGCGCGCGGTGGCGATCAGACGGCCCCGGTCGGGGCGCGCGGCGAGCGCCGCACCGAATTCATCGTCGACGTTGATCACGCGATTGACGAGGTTGTCGGTCTCGAACAGGCGGCTCTTGGCACGCCCGTAGGCTGCCATGGTGCCGTGATAGTCGAGATGGTCGCGGGTGAGATTGGTAAAGGCCGCGGTGTGCAGCCGCACGCCCGCGATGCGTCCCTGATCGAGCGCGTGCGAGGAAACCTCCATTCCCACCCAGCCGGCTCCGAGCTGGCGCAGCTCGGCGAGCTGGCGATGCACCGTGACCGCATCGCAAGTCGTGTGCGCGCTGGCGGCGAGCGCGCCCGGCACGCCGACTCCGAGCGTGCCCATGTAGCCGGCCGGCCGGCCGCAGCGCGCCAACGCCTGCGCAGTCAGCCAGGCACAGGTCGTCTTGCCGTTGGTTCCCGTCACGGCGATGACCGAGAGTTGCCGCGACGGCCGGCCGAAAAATCGGTCGGCGATCACCCCGGCGCGCGCGGCGAGCCGCGGCACGGCGGCGACGAACACCGTTGGATCGAGCGCCTCGAGCTGGCCGGCGGGTTCGGCCGGCGGCTCGTACAAGATCGCGCGGGCGCCGCGCGCGACCGCTTCGGCGGCGAATGCCAGACCGTGCCGCGACCGGCCGCGGCAGGCGAGAAACAACGTCCCGGGACTCGCCGCGCGGCTGTCGAGCGTGAGGTCGCGGATCTGCAGCGGCGGCGGCGTGTCGATCAGCCCGGCGGTCAGTTCGGCCAGCGGTCGGCCGGCAGACGAGTTGGGCGCGGCGGTGGTCATTGCAGCACCGGCCCTTGCAGCGTGTTTCCCGGCCCGAGCGGCTGATCCGGCGCCACCGCCAGCAGGCGCAACGCCCGGCCGATCACCCGGTGAAATACCGGTGCGGAAACGTCGCCGCCGTAGTACAGGCCGGCGCGCGGCTCCCTGATCATCACCACCGCCGCAAGGCGCGGCCGATTCACCGGCGCGACGCCGGCAAACACCGCGGTGTAGAGATGATGGTGGTAGCGTCCCCCGACGTCGATCCAGGAGGTACCGGTCTTGCCGGCCACCAGGTAGCCCGGGATCGCCGCCGATCGCGCCGTGCCGTGCGGGCTGGCCACACCCAGCATCATGTGCAGCAACTCGCGAGCGAGCGCGGCCGGCATGATGCGCCGGCCGGGCGGCGGGCTGTTCTCGCGCAGCAGTGAGATCGGCCGCTCGAGGCCGAATGCCCCGAGCGTCGCGTAGGCGTGCGCCAGCTGCAGGGCCGTCACCGTCAGGCCGTAGCCGTGCGACATGGTGGCGACCCGGATCGGTCGCCAGTCTTTATAGGGTGTCAGCACCCCGGCGGGCTCGCCGGGATAACCGGGGACGGCGAGTTGTCCGAACCCGAAGTCATGCAGGGTTTGCCAGATCAGCGGACGCGGCAGCGACAGCGCGATGTGCGCCATGCCCACGTTCGAGCTCACGGCGAGGATGGTGGCGATATTGATGGGCCCGAGATCCGACTCGTCGCGGAATATGTGGCCCTCGACGTCGATGTATCCGGGCGAAGTGTTGACGATGGTGTGGTTGTTGTAGCGGCCGCTCATCAAGGCGGCCGCGATGAAGAACGGCTTGATCGAGGAGCCGGGCGCGAACGTGTAATCGATCGCGCGGTTCACATACAACTGCGGCAGCAGCTGCGAGCGATCGTTGGGGTTGAACGCCGGCTGGTTGACCATGGCGAGCACTTCGCCGGTATCGACGTCGATCACCACCATGCAGCCCGAGCGCGCGCGCTGCGCCACGATCGCCGCCTTCAGCGCCCGGTAGGCCAGGTACTGGATGCGCATGTCGATCGAGAGCACCAGATTGTGTCCCGGGCGGGCCGGCCGGATGCTGTTGACTTGCTGGACGATCTGGCCGTAGCGGTCCTCGATCACGCGCTTCTCGCCGTCGACGCCGGTCAGCCACGAGTTGTATTCGAGCTCCAGGCCGGACGCGCCCTGGTCCTTCATGTTGGTGAAGCCGACCAGCTGCCCGGTCACCTCGCCGGCCGGGTAGTAGCGCCGGTAGGCGCGTTTGAGGTAGACCCCTGGAATGCCGAGCGCCTTGATGGCGTACGCTCGCGGCGGGGGAAGCTGGCGCGCCACGTAGAGAAACTGCAGATTGGCGTTGCTGCTGATGTCGCTCCAGAGCGTCGCGGGGTCGAAGCCCAGGGCCTGGGCGAGCGCGTTGACGCCGCCGTTGGCATGCAGGATCTGCGGTGGATTGACCCAGATCGAATCGACCGGGGCGCTGACCGCGAGCGGCTGACCATGCCGGTCGGTGATGACGCCCCGATGCGCCGGGACGGAGACCACGCGCAGAAAGCGCTCATCGCCCTGACGCGAGAGGAAGGTGTAATCGACCAGCTGCAGATCGACGGCCCGGCCCACCAGGACGAGCGCGACGAGCAGGAGCGCCGCGAGCACCAGTTGGGCCCGCCAGCGGTAGGCGGGCGGACGCTGACGGCCCCGTCGTGACCTCATGGACGCACCACCACGATGTTCGCGGGCGAGGGCATCCGCATGTGCAGCTTGCGCTCGGCCACACTCTCGATCAGCGCATGGGTCGTCCAGGCACTCTCCTCGAGCTGTAGCTGGGCCCACTGAACGTCAAGGTTGTCGCGCTGGTGCCTGAGCTGCTCCAGGTGAATGAACAGCTCCCGCGAGCGATAGCGGCAGTACACCGCCCCCATCCCGGATGCGAGCACCGCCAACCACAGCGCGGCCACTGTCAGTGCGAAGGTCGCTCGCGTCTTCTTCACGCGATCTTCTCCGCGATCCGCAACAGCGCGCTGCGGGCACGGGGGTTGCGCGCGACTTCGGCCGGGTCGGCACGGAGCTTGCGCCCGATCCGCCGCAGCCGCGGCGCGAGCTGCGGGGGCACCATCGGCAGCTCCGCCAGCGCCGGATCGAGCTGTGCGTGGCGCGCCACGAATTGCTTGACCGCGCGGTCCTCGACGGAATGAAAGCTGATCACCACCAGACGTCCGCCCGGGGCGAGCACCTCGAGCGCGGCGGCAAGTCCGCGCTCGAGCTGTCCCAGCTCGTCGTTGATGTACATACGCAAAGCTTGGAACGTACGGGTCGCGGGATGTTTCCCCGGCTCGCGCGTCCGCACGGCCCGCGCCACGATCTCGGCCAGCTGGACGGTGCGCTCGATGGGCGCATGCTCACGGGCGGCGACGATCGCCTGCGCCACGCGGCGCGCGAACCGTTCTTCACCGTAGGTCGAGATCACTTGCCGTATCTCGTCAACGCCGGCTCGCGCGAGCCATGCGGACACGGCCTCCCCGCGCGTCGGATCCATGCGCATGTCGAGCGGGCCGTCGGCCCGAAAGCTGAACCCGCGCGCCGGCTGGTCCAGCTGCGGCGAGGACACGCCGAGATCGAACAGTACGCCGCGGCAGAGACGGCCGCCCGCATGGACCGGCACCAGTTCGGCGAGTTGCGCGAACGGCGCGTGCACCAGTGTGAGTCGTGTGTCGCACGCAAAGCGTGCCCGCCCGGCCGCGATGGCCTCAGGGTCCCGATCAATCGCGAGCACACGGCCTTCTCGACCCAGGGCCTCGAGTATGAGTGCCGTATGACCGCCTCGTCCGAACGTCGCATCGACATAGAAGCCATTCGCCTCGAGGACCAATGCCGCGAGGGCCTCGGCGCCGAGCACTGCAATATGCTCAGCCACGCCAGAAGCGGTCGCGAACGACCCCCCGCAGTGCTCGACTCATGGGCCGTGCCCGCTCACACATCGCGAACCACCTGCCCGCCTCATCCGCCCGCCGCGACTGCGGCGCGACGCACTGCCCGTGCCCAGGCCATTGCGCCCCGCGCACATCGCACATCCCGTTGTCCCCTGTCAGCACACACCCGGCAGCGCCGACGGTCCGTGCCGCCCGCCGCGCACGGCGCGTCAAAGCGACAGCGTCCCCAGCTCTGACGGCAGATCCGTGGCCGCCTGCTCCGTCTTGCGCCACTCATCCAGCCGCTCGCCCCACAGCGACTCGTCCCACAGCTCGAATCGATTGCCTTGCCCGATCAACATGCCGTGGCGCTCCAGACCGGCGTAGGCACGCAGCTCCGGCGGCAGCAGCATCCGGCCGTGGCCGTCGAGTTCCAGGTCCGTCGCATGGCCGACCATGAGCCGCTGCAGCCTGCGCGCCTGCGCATGCAGGGTCGGCAGGCTCATGAGCTTCGACTCGATCAGATCCCATTCGGGCAGCGGATAGATGAGCAGGCAGCGGTCCCGGTCCACGGTCACCACGAGCTTTCCCTGGGCGCGTTCGGTGATCTGCTCCCGATAGCGGGTCGGCATGACCATCCGGCCTTTGTCATCCAAGGTGATTTTTGTGGCGCCGCGAAACATGAATCCCGAGCGAGGATGTTCCCATCCCCTCCCACTCTTTCCCACTTCCTCCCACTATAGGAATCGCGGGCGCACTATGTCAATTGAATTAGCGAGAAAAAGTCATATGTCCGTTGAGTTATGTCGCATGCCTGCAGAGCCGCCGAAACCGCTGATTTTAGTATTCATTTTCTGAATCAGCGGGTTGCGACTTTAACCTCGCCCAATGCATTAGAGCCGACCGGCGCCATCGCCGTCGGCCGTGAACGCATGTTTGATCCACTCGATGCGCGGCCGGGCGGTTTCGGGCGCCTCTACCGTGACCACGTCGAAGCGCATCCGCCATTGCGCCCACTGGGGCCGAACCTGCAACAGTCTCGAGGCCGCCCGCAACAGGCGGGCCCGCTTGCGTCCATCGACGCTTGCGGCCGCGCCGCCAAAAGCCCGCGAGGCCCGCGAGCGCACCTCGACCACGGCAAGCTCCTCACCGCAGCGTGCGACGATATCCAGCTCACCGCATCGACAGCGGAAGTTGCGCATCAGGACTTGCGCCCCCTGCGCACGCAGATATCGCGCCGCCACCTGCTCGGCGGCGCAGCCGACACGCCGGGCGGCGGCGCGCCGGTGCCGCTCAGTGGCCTGGCAGAATCCGGATCTGCCCATTTTCCAGCTGCGCCCAGATCAGACCGCGGTGAATGTGGCCGCCCGGCCCCAGCCGCAACCGTCCCGTCAGGCCATTCGGATCGATCAGTCCGTCCGGGCCCACCCGTCCCTCGAGCAGCGCCACCGTGAGGTGGTAGGCATCAAACCCGAACGCGAACAACCGGCCGAGATCGGGGCCGCCGGCCGGCCATGCCTGCCGGGCGGCGGCCCGCACGGCGTCCGGCAGTGGGCCGCCCAGCATCCACGGCATGTCGAGAAAGCGCAGCCCGTCGAGATTCTGATTGGCCGTCGGATCGGGCAAGAACGCGTCGGAGGTGGAATACGTGGGCACGCCGTTGGCGTAAAAGAAGCGCAGCTCCGGCTCGATCTGCCGCTCCGCGCTGGCCGGCGCCGGAGCAAATATGAACTGGATGTCCTGGCGCCGGCGCGGCACGAACTTCAACGGCATCCCGAACAGATACTCCAGATCCCGCAGCCGCTGGTAGCTCTGGTTGATCAGCAGCACGTGCGTGATCGGCCCCGCATAGTCGTTCTGGCTGAGATTGATGCGCGTCGTGGCGAGCAGCCGTCCGCCGCCGGCCTGAAACTGCTGCCGGAAGGCATCGAGCACCCGCGTGCCCCATTGCCCCGAGGGCACGATGGCGATCCCGAGCCGATGGCCGTCAGCCAACACGCGCCGCGCCACCATCCGCGCCTCGGCGGTGGGCGAGAGGGCGAATTGATAGAAGCGCCGCGGAGCTTGTTGTCCGTGCGGCAGGAAATTCAAGGCAAGCATCGGCGGCCGCGACTCCTGGTCAGCCGCGGCCGCGGCCACGTTCGGACGAGTGAGCGGGCCGACGATGAAATTGGCGCCATCGCGAGTGGCGCGGGCGATCAGACTGCGCAGGCTCCCCGCCGTGGCCGTGTCGTAAATGCGTACCTGCGGGCGCTGCGCCGACGGCATCTGGTAATACGCCGTGAGGAAGCCGTCCCGCACGCTCTGCCCGGCGCCGGCCAGCGGGCCGCTCTCCGGCAGCAGCATCGCAATGCGGACCCTCGGCAGGGGAAGCCGTACGGCCGTGACGTGCGGCCGGCGGATACTCGGCGGCCTCGACACCGGAGCACGGCGGGCGCTCGGCGGCGGCGCGTACGTGCGCGGCACAGCCGCGCACCCGGCGATGAGCGCTGCGGCCGCGCATAGCGCGGCCAGCGGGAACGATCGCTGCATGATGGGGAAGCCTTTCACTGCCGGTTCCTTTAGGGTCAAGATTACCTCTCATCGGGGCTATCGCGAGAATTAAATTGACCATAACCCAGGGCCGATTGCAGGTCGTGGCGACGCCCATCGGCAACCTCGGCGACCTCGGCACGCGGGCGCGCGAGGCACTCTCGCTTGCCGCCGCCGTCGTGGCCGAAGACACGCGGCGCACGCGTACGCTGTTGAGCGCGCTCGGCCTGTCCCGGCCGCTGATCTCGCTGCACACGCATAACGAGTCGCAACGCGTCCCGGAGCTGCTCGCCCGGCTCACCGCCGGGGAAACGCTCGCGCTGGTCAGTGACGCCGGCACGCCCTTGCTGTCGGATCCTGGCTACGAGTTGGTGCGCGCGGCCGCCGCGGCGGACATCCCGGTGGAGGCCATTCCCGGACCGAGCGCACTCACCGCGGCCCTCGCCTGCGCCGGACTGCCGGTCAATCGCTTCTGCTTCGAAGGGTTTTTGCCGGCCAAGGAGCGTGAGCGGCGCGCGCAGCTGGCCCGCCTGGCCAGCGAGCCGCGCACGCTGGTGTTCTTCGAGGCGCCCCACCGGATCGCGGCGATGCTGGCGGACCTGGCCGCCGCGCTCGGCCCCGAGCGGCGCGCGGCCGTCGCACGCGAGCTCACCAAAACGCACGAGACCGTCTATCGCGGCACGCTGAGCGAGCTCGCCGGGCGGGCGGCGCAGGAAGAGAACTTCCGACGAGGCGAGTTGACCGTGGTCGTCGCCGGGGCGCCCCAGCTGGAGTCGGCCGTCGACGCCGCGCTGCTGCGCCGCACGGTTCAGCTGCTCGCCCGGGAGCTTGCACCGGGACGCGCCGCCGCGCTCGCCGCCCAGCTCACCGGTGCAAGCCGCAGCGACGCCTACGCGCTCGTGCTGCAGCACACCAAGAAACCGTGACAGCGCGCCGCGCATCCTCGGGTCCGAGCGAATCCCGGGGCGCGGGCCGCAAAGTGGGGAGCCGGCCTATAAGCCGGGTTCTGTCACGCGGTGAGCGCCTCGGTGAGGAGGCGGCCGCGCGAGGCAATCATTCCTCTGCGATTCACGTCGCCGTGAACCTGTAGCAGCCTACCCGGAAGCGCGCGCGGATCGACGCTGCGAGCCCGTTGCCGGAACCCGCTGCTCCCCTATTTGGCCTTGCTCCAGGTGGGGTTTGCCGTGCCAGCCTTGTTGCCAAAGCCGCGGTGCGCTCTTACCGCACCGTTTCACCCTTGCCGTCCCGCGCCCGTGCCGCGTGAGCGGCTCGAGCGAAGGCTTGGGCGGTCTACTCTCTGTTGCACTTTCCGTGAGCGCACGCCACACACGAAGCTTGCGCTTCGCGCAGGACGCTGCCCCCCAGGCGTTACCTGGCACCCTGATCCGCCGGAGCCCGGACTTTCCTCCCCCCCGCCCCACATGGGACAGGGCAGCGATTGCCCGGCCGGCTCCCCGTCACATGAATATCAGAACGCGCTCGCGGGCGCAAAGGTCCCGATCATTTGACCACGCGCAACTGCGGACGCTTGGCGCCGCTGCCGCTTTCCTCGCCTTGCCGGGACCCTGGCCGGGATCCGGGCGGCTCGGGCGATTCAGGTCCGCCGTCCTGATCGGGAAACATCATGCCCTCGCCGGTCTCGCGCGCGTAGATGCCCATCACCGCCCCGACCGGAACGCGTACGTGATGGATCACTCCGGCGAAGCGGGCATCGAACTCCACGCTGTCATTGTCGATCTTCAGCCTCTGGGTGGCCGTGTAACTCAGATTCAGTACCAGCTTACCGTCCTGCGCATAGGCATGCGGAACGTCGTCCCCCGCTCGCCCGGCATCGACGATCACGTGCGGAGTGTGACCGCTGTCGGTGATCCACTGGTGCATGGCACGCAGCAAATACGGTCGCTTGGACGGTGACTTGAGCATCGAGGCATCCTAGCGGTGCATCGCGCGCTCGGCGTCGGAGAGCGCGCGCACGAAGCCCGGCCGCGCGAAAATCCGGCTCTGATACCTGACGATGGGCTGCGCCTTCGGCGGTAGCTCGATCTGGTAGTACGGCAACCGCCACAGCACCGGCGCAAGAGTGGCATCGACCAGAGAGAATTCGTCCGAAAGAAAAAATGGCTTCAATTGGAACAGCTCGACTCCTTGCACGATCGTATCAAGGAGCATCTTTCTCAACTTCGGCAGGTGCCTGCGCTCCTCCTCCTGTCCGATCTGATCGAGCAGACTGTACCAGTCGCGCTCGATGCGATAAAGCGCCAGGCGAAACCGCGCGCGCGTGACCGGATCGGCGGGCATCAGCGACGGATGCGGAAAACGCTCATCGAGGTACTCGATGATCACGCGCGAGTCGTACAGCACCAGATCCCGATCGACCAGCGTGGGCAGGGAATGATAGGGATTGAGATCGAGAAGGTCCTCCGGGAGGCTTCCCGGTACAACGCTGACCACCTCGATATCGATGTTCTTCTCGGCAAGGACGATTCGCGTCCGATGGCTCCACGCGTCCGCCGGCGCCGAGAACAGCGTCATGATGGCTCGTCTGCTCGACACTCTACCGCTCCCACCGGCCAGCCGGCTCTACCTGCCTGATCGTACCGCTCCGGGCGCCCGCGCCGTGCTGCGCGCCGCGCCGCTTCGTTCGGCGACCGGCACTCAGTCGAGGAGCCCCGCGTGCGGTTTCCGGCTCGTCGGGGGTAGGCGCATTATACACATTAGCTCTCCCGCCGCGGCCGGCCGCGCTCCTGCGAGCACCCGGGCAGGCCAACGTCCGTCGCGGCGCTCTATACAATCACCGCCTCGACGGTCGCCGCACGCCGATGCGGGCGGATGGGCGGCGGCAGTGAATAGGAGGATCCACGACATGGTGCAGCGTTTGAGCCGGGCCCTGACCTTCATTGCCGGATCCGTGGTGGGCGGCCTGGCACTGGCATTCGTGGTCGTCGCACTGCATCCGAGCCTGATCAACCCGGCCCGGCTGACCGCGACACACGCGCACGCCGCCGCGACAGCTGCCGCCGGCGACGTTGAGCGGCGCGAGCCGCCGGTGGTGAGCTACGCTTCGGCCGTCGAGCGGGCCGCCCCGGCGGTGGTCAATATATACACGGCGCGTCTGGTCACCGAGCGCGTCAATCCCTTCCCGCCCTTCCCGCCGTTCGCGCCCTTCTCGGGCGTGTTCGGCCACCTTCTGCCCGAGTACCGCCAGCGCATCGAGCGCACCCTGGGCTCGGGGGTCATCATCGACAAGCAGGGCCACATCGTCACCAACTACCACGTCATCGCCAACGCCGAAGCGATCCGCGTGCAACTCGCCGACGGCCGCATCGCCAAGCCGCGCATCGTCGGGGTGGATCCGGACACCGACCTGGCGGTGCTGCAGATCAACCTGCCGAACCTGCCGGTCATCACCTTCGGCCACTCCCGCCAGGTGCGCGTCGGCGACGTGGTGCTCGCGATCGGCGACCCACTCGGGCTGTCGCAGACGGTGACCAACGGCATCGTCAGCGCCACCGGACGGAAGAATCTCGGCATCTCCGCCTTCGACAATTTCATCCAGACCGACGCGCCCATAAATTCCGGCAACTCCGGCGGCGCCCTGATCAATTCCAACGGTCAACTGATCGGCATCAACACGGCGATGGTCGCCAAGAGCCTCGGGGTGGACGGTATCGGCTTTGCGATTCCGGTCGACATCGTGCGCGGGGTGGTGCACGACATCATCAAATACGGCAAGGTGATTCGCGGCTGGATCGGTATTATCCCGCAAGACATCTCCACCACCGAGGCGCGTCAGGTCGGTCTCGCCCGCGGCGGAGTGGTCATCGCCAACATGTACGTGAACAGCCCCGCGCAGCGGGCGGGATTGAAGGCCGGCGACCTTTTGCTCGACCTCGGCGGCAAGCCGGTGCACTCCGCCGAGGAGGCGCGGGTGGAGATCGCCAGCTGCAAACCGGGCTCGACGCTCGCCGTGCGGGTGCTGCGCGGCACGCGCAAGCTCAACGTGACGGTGCGGGTCAAGCAGCAGCCCACGTGAGCGCGCCGGCGATTGCGCTACCATTGACTCAAGCCCCCTCACGCAGGACCCGACATGCAGCAGATTCACACCCGCAGATTCGCGACTCGCGCCGAACTCGACACTGCGCTCGCCGCACGGCTGGAGCAGGCGATCCTCGCCGCCGCGCGAGCGCCCGTGGCCATCATGCTCTCCGGCGGCCATACGCCGCTGCCGGCGTACCGGCAGCTCGCCGCGCGCCTAACACCGCTCGACGCCCGCCAGCGCGAGCACCTGCATGTGCTGTTCTCCGACGATCGCTACGTCCCACGAGATTCCGAGGCGAGCAACTACCATGCCTCACGGCCGCTGCTCGACGCTCTGTCCCTGCCGGAGGATCAGGTGCTGCGCGTGCGCACCGAGCTGCCGCTCGAGCAGGCCGCGCTCGATTACCAGGCGCGGCTGCGCGCGCTGTTGGATCGGAGCGTGCCGATCACGCTCGGCATGCTGGGTGTCGGAGCCGATGGTCACACGGCCTCGCTGTTCCGGCCCGATGATCTGGCCCGTGCGCGCGGCCGGCTGGCCATTGCCGTGAGCCGTCCTGACGGCCTCGCGGGCATCAGCGTGACCCCGGAGTTCCTCGCGCACGTCCCCGAGCCGTTCTTCGTCGTGGCCGGCACCGGCAAGGAAGCGGCACTGGCGGGACTGGAGCGCGAAGACCCCAGCGTGGTCGCGGTCCAGGCCGTGCAGGGCTGTGCGCGCGCCGAGCTGTGGGTTGAGCGCGCGGCCGAACGCGGCGCGTAAGCGCGCCGCTCGGGTCGTCTTAGCGGGTGGGCGCTGGGCCCCTCACGACCATGACGAATCCGTTCTGGCGGATCGCCTTGCGCAGCACCGATCCAGACTTCATACGCGTTGCCTCCATTGAAATCATTTGCAGCCTACCCAATCCGTGAGCGTAGAGGCGCTTCCTCACTGCGGCCACATCGCACCTGTGAGCGCACTGCGGGCTGCCAGGGCGCGTGCCTCGTTCGCACGACCCCAGCGAGCGCTCACTCGAGGATCAGGTAGGGATGCGCCTGGCACCGCAGCGCATGCTGGCCACGCACGGCGAGCGCAAGCAGTGCACCGTAACAGACGGCACAAGCGACCACCAGCGGCGGCACCATGGCATCCAGCCCCGGCCGCATCATCATGAGGGCCACCACATTGAGGCCGCCGACATAGGTGGCAATACCGAGCAACAGCAGCGGCTGGCAGACCCAAGCGGGCAGCAGGCGCCGACCGAGGGTACTGTAGATAACCGCCTGTTCGGTCAGGGGCGCCAGAGCCAGCACCAGCAGCAGCAACCCGATGGCCGCCCCGTGCGCGCCCAGCCACAGCACAGCGAACACCGCGAGAGCGAGCAACGGCGCGTGCCAGTTGCGCAATTGCTCCCCCAGCAGCCGCAGCAGCCGCGCGCGCTGCTCCTGCCGCCCGCCCAATCCCGGCAACAGCGCCAGCACGGCGAGTTCGCCGCCCGGACGGCGCCAGCGCTGCACGAGATGTTGTGATCGCGCCATCGTACCGACTGCCATGGCCATGCCCGGGCCGAAAATAAACGCCAGCGCGACGAACGGGCGCACCGCAGACCAACGCCAGCCGGCGTGCAGCCCCAGCGGCAGCAGGAAGACAGTCCCCGATGCGAATATCACGCCAACGACGGACAGCCGCCGCAACCGGCTGCGCCAGGTGACCGGCAGGTAAAGTCCGCCCAGCATCACTCGCAGGGCGCGAGGCATCTTCTGCGGCCCGGCCTCGCCAACGGCGGCCTGCGGCAACAGCCACTCCGGTACCTGCCGCGCGACGCGGATCTGCTGGTCGAGCGCCGCGCCCGTCCCGGACAACGCGTGTCGGCTGACGTGAAAGTTCAGAATGATGGGCCGCATACCCCACTTGAGCTCACCGGGCCCAGTGCGCAGCACGCGACGCCAATTGCGGGCGCTCACCGTGACCGCAACGGTGACAACGGCGAGGCAGACCTCGATGAAGCGCGGATCCAGCGGCGAGATGAGCCGCCAGTGCCATAATGACGCGACCAACTGCAGCAGCGGGATGCCCAGCCACAAGGGAAACATCCAAAGCAGCGGCCACAGCCCGTATGCCACGCCGACCGCCAAACCCATCAGCAAAATCTCGGCGACCGGCGCTGGATGGCCGCTGAACACCGCCAGCGGAGTTGCCGTCAGCGTCAGCAGCAGCGCCCCATTGAGGAGCAGACTGCGCACGGCAACCCGCTGCAGGCGCGGCAGACACAGGCGGCGCGCGTCCAGTGCCGGCAGCAACGTCGAGCTGAGCAGCAGACCCATCAGCGCCAGCCACAACGCCAACAGCGCTGCGCCCACAAGCCAGCCGTCAGGCCAGCGCGACCGACTGAAGTGTACGGCGGCGAACGCAGCTGCCCACGCCGCGAGCGACACCAGGGCCAAGATGACCCGCAGCGAGCGGCGCAGACCGTACCAGGGCAGGCCCAGCAGCACGCCCCGGCTCACGCGGCGATCTCCACGAACAAATCCTCCAGAGCGAGCGTATCGAGCCGCGCACCCGGCAACTGCGCGGCGAGCGGCCACTCGCCGTGGCTGTCGCGCTCGATGACCAGGGTCATACTGCCATCCGCCTGAGCGCGCCGACTCAGCGCAGCGACCGGCGCCGCCGAGGTGTGCCGCGGCGGCAGCCACAGCCGCGCATAACGCTCCTTGGTGTCATCCAGATCGCAGTGCAGCAGCACCCGGCCTTCGTGCAACAGCGCAATCTGCGAGGCGACGCGTTCGAGGTCGGAGACGATGTGGGTCGAGAACAGCACCGTGCAGCCGGCCTCCCCGGCGCGCAACGCCACCTCGCGCAGCAGGTCGCGCCTGGCGACCGGATCGAGCGCCGCGGCCGGCTCATCCAGCACCAGGACTTGCGGCCGGCTGGCGAGCCCACGAATCAACTCCACGCGTTGACGCTCCCCGGGGGAACATTTCGCGAGCGGCCGCGTCGCGGGGATCTGCCACCGGGTCAGCATCTCGCGGGCGAACGGTGCATCCCAGTGGGGGAAGAACCGCCCGAGCAAAGTGAGCATCTGTTCGGCGGTGAGCCATGGGAACGCCTCGGGTTGCTGCGGAACGTAGGCCAAGCGCTCCTTGACCCGGTCGGTGAGCTGCAGCGCCGGCTCCCCTAACACTTCGGCGTAGCCCTTGTTCGGCACAAGCAACCCGAGCAGCGCGCGGATCAGCGTCGACTTGCCCGCGCCGTTGCGTCCGATCAGTCCCAGCACTCTGCCTTGAGGAACCTGTAGATCGACGCCGCGCAGCGCCGCATGCTGCGCATAGCTGTGCCACAGACCGCGCGCCAAGAGCGGCAGATACCCCGAGCTCGCCTCAGACATGGATCACTCCCCCAACAGCTTGGCCAATCGCCGCAGCACCGGCTCGGCGGCCATTTCGAGTTCTTGTGCCTGACGCGCGAGCGCTTGCAGAGACGGTTCGAGCAGCGCCAGGCGCTCGCTCTGCGAGCGGGTCCGGGCGCCTTGCGCCGCCACCGCCATTCCCCTGCCGCGCAGCCGCTCAAGCAACCCTTCCGACTCGGCGAGACCGTAGGCACGCGAGACCGTCATCGGATTGATCGCGTGCGCGGCCGCCACTTCACGCACCGAGGGGAGCCTCTCCCCCGGAGCGAGCTGACCGGCGGCGATCAACCGGCGCAGCTGCTCGAGGATCTGGCGGTAGATCGGCTCCGGTGCGCTCGGCCGAATAGTCAGCAGGGTCGCATCCATGTGTATTAATATACAAATACACTTGGGAGCGAGTCAAGCCGTGCGACCGCGTGAGACAGGCATAGGCGTGCAACGTTTCAGACCTGTGACGACGCGAACCGGCCGGATGGATTACAATGCGCCCCGGCGCCATTGACCGGCCCGCTCGCCGATCGAAAGCCCGGAACGAAGAGAATCCAACATCGCATTGAACGCGGCGGACACGCGCGAGCGCTGACGCGCCCGGCACCCAGCAGACAAAGGAGACGGACGATGGCATTAACCCGACAGGTTGTCTCAACACTCAACAACGACGGCACGGACGTGATGGGACCAAGCGTCCTCGCGTTCCATTATCCCGACCAAAGCCTGGTGTCCGGCAGTCTACTCACCGTCGAGGCCAATCACTTCGCGGTGCTGAAATCGCGCGGCGCGGTGCTCGCGGTCTATGACACCGGGCAATATCCCATCCAGACGCCCGACAAGCCGCTGCTCGGCAGCTTCGTGACGGGATTCTTCGGCGGCCAGTCGCCCTGGCAGTACGAGGTGCTGTACGTCAACCGCGCCAAGCTCCTGGTGCGCAACGCCGGGCTCGCCACCTCGGCCGAGATGGCCGAGATGCAATACCAGGTCGAATACTACGTGCATGTCGACACCAAGGAGGATGCGCTGAAGCTGATCACGCACATGCCCTTCGCCAAGCACTTCATCGGCACCGATGAGGTGGCGGCCTACGCCGGCCCGGTGGTGGAGCAGGCGATCAATCAGATCGTGCAGGTCACGCCGATGGAGAAGATCAACGAGCACATCCACGAGATCGTGGAGCTCGTCAAGGAACACCTCGGCAGCTTCCTCGGTGTTTATGGCGTCACGCTGAACGACGCCAAGGTCCTGATCCTGCCCAAGGATGAGCGCATGCGCGAGCTGATCTCGCTGCGCGCCTTCGGGCTCTCCGAGATGGACGCGGTGCGTTACTACGTGGCGCTGAAGATGGCCGAGAAAGGCCTGGTCTCGGCGCCGAACGCCGCGGTCGGCCAGCCGTTCTTCATCGGTGGGTCGACCATGGGCACCTTCCCCGTCACCAACGCCTTGCAGTCGGTCGGCTCCGACCCGGCCGCCGGCAAGTAGTCACTGCTCGCGCGCGGCGCGCCCGACGGCCGCGCGCGAGGGAGAGCCCTGTGGAACTGAAAACCGCCCCCAACCCGATCGAGTCGGCCGGCCCGGTCAAACGGGTTCTCTCGAACCTGTTCTATGGCTGGGGATACAACTTCTACCGGCGCGAAAATCAGCTGCGCGCCGACGACCTGCTGATCCGCGGCAAGCTGAGCGAGCTGCTCGGGGAGTGCCGCAAGCACGTCAACGAACTCGAGGCGAGCTTCCAGCGCGAGCACCTGCCCGCCCCGACCCGGGAGCACCCGTTCGCCGATCCGGCCGCGCTCGCAGCCGTGCAGTCGCTGCAGCGGGCCGCACAGCACCTGGAGTCCCTCGAGACCGCGATCCGCACCGCTGCGGTGCCCGAAATGGACCGCATCCATCAACGGCATCGCATCGAAGGCCCGACGCTCGAGCAGTTGATCGATGTCGACGGCAAGCTGGTACTGGCGGTGGTGACGCTGCGCGACGCGGTGGCGGCGCTGCAGGATGGCGCCACGGCCGCGCCCGAACTCACCCGCTTGCTCGCTGCGGGCACAATCCACTCGCTGTGGGAGCAACGCGAACAGATCCTGTCCGTTCTCAAGTGACGGGCGATCCCGCCGCTGCGCGGCGTACTCGAGTCTCACTGACCCTCCTGCCTAGCGGCAGGGCACCCGGCCCTCGCACCCCGCTCGGGCGTTCGCCGCTGCGCTGTTTACCCTTTGCGTTCGCCTTGCCCGCCGAAGCCGAGCCGCATCGCCCCGAAAGCCTTTTCGGCGAATTCCCCGTTGCCGCGCGAGGCGAAGCGCGCATAGAGCGCCGCGCTCAACACATGGGCCGGCAGCCCCATTTCGATGGCGGTCTGTACCGCCCAGCGCTCCTCGCCCGAATCGGACACATGGCCGCTGTAGCCGGACAGGGAGGGATCGGCTGCCAACGCCCGCGCCATCAGATCCAATAGCTTCGATGAGACGATGCTGCCGTGCCGCCACACCTCGGTGATGGCCGCGATGTTGAATCGGTACTCCAACAGCCGTGAATGTCCGAGCGGCTCGCTGTGGGCGTCGGCTGACTTGCGCGGCTCGCACCGGTTGGCATCGGCGCCTTGCAGCACGCTGAGACCTTCGGCATACGCGGCCATCACACCGTACTCGATGCCGTTCAGGACCATCTTGACGAAGTGGCCAGCGCCGCTCGGACCGCAGTACAAATAGCCCATGGCCGCCATCGCCAGGGCATCCTCATTCTCGGCGCCGTGCCGCCGCCCCTCTTTGGGAGCCGATGCGCCCGTGCGCGCCGGGCGGGCCGCTGCACGCCGCTCGGCGATTCGCCCACCGGGAGAGAGGGTGCCGAAGATCGGCTCGAGCGTCTCGAAGACATCCTGATCACCGCCGATCATCAGGCAGTAGCCCTGCACGAGCCCGAGGACACCGCGGCTGGTGCCGACATCGAGATAGTGGATGCCCTGCGCGCGCAGCGCGGCAGCGCGGCGAATGTCGTCGGAATAATGCGAGTTGCCGCCATCGACGAGGATGTCACCCGCTGCGAGCTGCGGCTGCAAGTGACCGAGTACCTCGTCCACCGCGGCGGCCGGCACCATGACCCAGATGGTGCGCGGCGCCGGCAAGCGCGCGATCAGATCCGCGGTGGACGAAGCGCCCAGCGCGCCCACCGCCGCCGCGGCGCGCACGGCCTTGGCGGATTTGTCATACGCCACGCACTCGTAACCGTCTTCTATCAGACGGCGCACCATGTGGGCGCCCATCCCCCCAAGCCCAATCATGCCGATCCGCATCGTATCCCCCTCGAGTCTCTTCTACGTTCTACGTTGAGTTTCCGCCTCGGCGGCAGCCGGAGGCGCCGCCTGGCCCCAGATTGCCATCCCCGGGACGCGCCGGCGACGCGCAGATGCCGGTGCGGCATGACCGGTCCGGGCCCGCATGCGCTCGAGGAGTTTTTCCAAGTCAGTTGGGCACCCGCTTGATCTGGGCGCCGAGCTGCGCGAGTTTCTCCTCGATGGCCTCGTAGCCCCGGTCGATGTGATAGATGCGCTCGACCTCGGTGCGCCCCTCGGCCACGAGTCCGGCGAGCACCAGGCTCGCGGAGGCGCGCAGGTCGGTCGCCATCACCGGCGCGGCAGTCAGGCGCTTCACACCATGAATAATTGCCGTATTGCCCTCGAGCCGGATCTCGGCGCCCAGCCGCCTCATCTCCAACATGTGCATGAAACGGTTCTCGAAAATCGTCTCGATGATGGTGCCGACACCGCTCGCCACGGTATTGAGCGCCGCAAACTGCGCCTGCATGTCGGTCGGAAACGCCGGATAGGGCGCGGTGCGCACATCCACCGCGCGCGGCCGACGGCCGCGCATGTCGACTTCCACCCAGGTATCGCCGACTCCGACCGTGGCGCCCGCCTCCTGCAGTTTCATCAGCACGGCATCGAGGTGATCGGGGCGCGTGTTTTTGATGCGCACGTGTCCGCCGGTGATCGCCCCGGCCACCAGATAGGTGCCGCTCTCGATGCGGTCCGGCAGCACTTCGTAGTGGGTGCCGCGCAGGCGCTCGACGCCCTGGACCACGATCTTGTCGCTGCCGGCACCCTGGATCTTCGCGCCCATGCTGATCAGGAAATTCGCCAGATCGACGACCTCGGGTTCGCGCGCGGCGTTCTCGATGACCGTCTCGCCTTTGGCCAGCGTCGCCGCCATCATCAGGTTCTCCGTACCGGTGACGGTGACGGTGTCGAGCACCAGCCGGGCGCCACGCAGGCGGTCGGCCCGCGCGCGAATGTAGCCGCCGTCGATGGTGATGTCGGCCCCGAGCGCCTGCAGTCCGGCCACATGGATATTGACCGGCCGGGCGCCGATGGCGCAGCCGCCGGGCAGTGACACATCCGCCCGCCCGAAGCGAGCCACGAGCGGCCCGAGCACCAGGATCGAGGCGCGCATGGTCTTGACCAGCTCGTAGGGCGCCGAGTAGTCACGCACCGTGGTCGCATCCACCTCGATGCGCATGCGCTCGTCGACGGTGACCGTCGCACCCATACCGCCGAGCAGCTCGACAGTGGTGGTCACATCCTTCAAGTGCGGCACGTTGCCGACGACCACCGGGCCGTCGGAGAGCAACGCACCGGCCAGAATAGGCAGCGTCGCGTTCTTCGCGCCGGAGATCCGTACCTCGCCCTCGAGCGGCACGCCGCCTTGGATTTGCAGCTTGTCCACCTCAGCCGCCTGACTCAGCCGGGGTCAGCGCCTCGATCGTCAGCGCGTGAATCTCTCTGCCGACGCGCTCGCCGAGCGCGCGATAAATCAACTGGTGACGGGCAACGCGCCCGAGGCCCGCAAATTGCTCGGCCACGATCCGCGCCTCGAAATGGGTCTGGTCTTGCGAGTGAACCCGGACCTCGGCTCCGGGCAGGCCGGCGCGGATCAGCCGCGCGACTTCCTCTGGGTTCATTGCTGCATATTACCCTGAACGCCTCGCCGGACGCGGGCCGGTCACCTCGGAACAGAACTTTCGGGGCGGCCACGCGCACAGCTGCCGCGGCAGCGCGCCGGTTCTTGCACTTCGCCGCAGGCTCGGACCGCCCACTCCCGTTCGCCCACCTGCGGGACGCCTTTGGCCTCGAGGAGCCCGGGACGCTCCAGGGGCGCGCCGGTGTGTTCCGCCGGTTTCGGCACAGGGCCCGGAACCTGAAATTGCTACAATTCTTAAAATGAGTGCCACCGCTGCCCCCGCCGACGCTGACGATCAGGGCCTGCTCTCGACCGCGCGGCGCGCGCTGGCGATCGAAGCCCGCGCGGTCGAGGCGTTGCTTGCGCGCCTCGACGCGCGCTTCGCGGCCGCCTGCCGGCTGTGCCTGGGCTGCCAGGGCCGCATCGTGGTCACGGGTATCGGCAAGTCCGGACATGTGGCCCGTAAAATCGCCGCAACGCTCGCCAGCACAGGCAGTCCCGCGTTCTTTCTGCACCCGGCCGAGGCCAGCCACGGCGATCTGGGGATGATCACGCGCATCGACCTCGTGCTGGCGCTGTCCAATTCCGGCGAGACGCCCGAGATTCTGCTGCTTCTACCGCATCTGACGCGCTTGGCCGTGCCGCTGATCGCCATGGTGGGCAAGTCCGACTCGACCCTCGGCCGCTCGGCCGCCGTCGTGCTCGATGTCAGCGTGCCGGAGGAAGCCTGCCCGCTCAATCTCGCGCCGACGGCCAGCACGACCGCGGCTTTGGCGATGGGCGACGCGCTGGCCGTGGCCGTACTCGAGGCTCGCGGCTTCACTGAGCTTGATTTCGCCCGTTCGCATCCCGGCGGCATGCTCGGGCGACAGCTGCTGCTGCGCGTTGAGCAGCTGATGCGCACCGGACAGGCGATACCGAGGGTGCGGCCGGAGGCGAAGCTGGCCGAGGGACTGCTCGAGATGTCGCGCAAAGGCCTTGGCATGACGGTGATCACTGGCAGCGATGATGTTGTGATCGGAGTCTTCACCGACGGCGATCTGCGCCGTGCGCTCGATCGCCAGATCGACGTCCACTGTGCCACTATGCGCGAGGTGATGACGGCACCGTGCAAAACGATTGGCCCACAGGAACTGGCCGCGGAAGCGGTGCATCGCATGGAGCTGTTCCGCATCACGGCGCTACCGGTCGCCGACGCCGCGGGGCGCCTGATCGGGGCGCTGAACGTACACGATCTGTTCCGCGCCGGGGTTGTGTGAGCACAGATACCGCGCGCATTCGGCTGTTGGTGCTCGACGTCGACGGAGTCCTCACCGACGGTCGCCTGTACTACGGTCCACGGGGCGAGGCGTTAAAAGTATTTCACGTCCGTGACGGCGCCGGGCTGAAGCAGCTATGCGCGGCGGGCATGGTGGTGGCGGTCATTTCCGGGCGGCGCTCGCCGATGACGCGCCAGCGCTGTCGCGAGCTCGGCATACGGCATGTGTTCCAGGGCGTGGCGGACAAGCAGACGGCATTGCAACATCTGTGCATGCGCCTGGCCATCGAGCCCGGCGAATGCGCCTGCATCGGCGACGACACGCCCGACGTGCCGATGATGCACACGGTCGGCCTGGCATTTGCGGTGGCCGATGCACACGAAGAGGCACGACGCGCCGCCCACGTCGTGACCGTTCTGCCGGGCGGACACGGAGCGGTGCGCGAGGTCTGCGACCAGCTGCTTGCCGGCCGGCACCCGACTTGAACTCGGCGTGATCTACGTGATCTACCGAATATTCGCGTTCCTGACGGTGGTGGCGGTAGCCATCGGCTCGCTGCTGCTGCTGGCGCGGCAGGGGGGCATGCCGCAAACGACGACCGTGTCGCGCAGCGACGCGAACGACGGATATTCGGCGCGTGATGCGCAGCTGTGGGAAACCGGCTCGAACGGGCTGCCACTCTATACCGTCAATGCCGCGCTGATCCGCGAGCTGCCGCGCCACGACAGCGTGCAGCTGACCCGGGTGGACCTGACCTTCCTCGATCCGAGTGGCAATAAATGGCTGGCGACCGCTGAACGGGGCGACATCAAGCGCGGCAGCGGCCAGGTGGAGCTGGCGGGCAACGTCCACGTCACCGCCGCGGTGCAGGGCGCGCACGCGCCCATCCTGATCCGTACCGACGCCTTGACCTTCGACAGCCACACCGACCGGGTGAGCACCGCCGACCCGGTGACACTGCTTTGGGCCGGGCAGCAGCTCAACGCCAAAGGCCTGATCGTGAACTTGAAGACCCATCGCCTCCAGTTAGAATCCCAGATCCATGCCATCGTTACGCCGTCGCACTAGATTCGCGCTGCTCGCCACGGCGCTGGCCGGGCTGGGCGCCGCGCGGCCGCCGATCATGCCGGGTCAGACGTACACGTTCGATGCGGCGTCCTCGGAGATCAACTACAAGGCGCAAACGGGCGTGTTCCAGAACATCAAGATTTCACAAGGCAAGGTCACAGTGTTCGCCGACCGGGCGCGCGCGATCGGTATCGGCGAGCCCAATGGCCAATGGACTCTCGTCGGCAAGGTGCGTGTACACGCGCCTCCGCATGGCAACCTGAGCTCTGACAAAGCCGTCGTGGAGGTGCACAATCAGCGCATCACCGAGGTCACCGTCAGCGGAAATCCCGCGCATTTCAGCCAGGATGGCCAGGCGCCCCGCCGGCTCACCGAAGGTCACGCCGACCAAATCGTCTACGACGTGACGGCGGGCACCGTGGAGCTCAATCGCGACGCATGGCTCAGCGACGGCCGCAACCAGATCAGCGGTCCGCAGATCCGATACAACATCCTCAAGGACCGCATCGAGGCGAGCTCGGCGGGACCGGGCAAGCGCGTCCACATCTCCATCGGACCGCGGACTTTGCCGGCGAGCAAGGTGCCTGCCCCAGCGAGCAAGGTGCCTGCCCCGGCGAGCAAGGTGCCTGCCCCGGCGAGCAAGACTCCTGCCCCGGCGAAACGGCGCCCGCGGCCGCCCGGAAGGTCGCCCTGATGTCGCTCAAGGCCACCGGCCTGAAAAAGCGATACCGGTCCCGCGAAGTCGTCCGTGGAATGAATTTCGAGGTGGCCCCCGGGGAGGTCGTCGGGCTGCTGGGCCCCAATGGCGCCGGCAAGACCACCGCCTTTTACATGATGGTGGGTCTGGTGCGTTGCGACGCCGGACGGATCCATCTCGGGGATCGGGACATCACCGCGCTGCCGATGCATCGGCGGGCCGAGCTCGGTCTAGGCTACCTGCCACAGGAGGCGTCCGTCTTCCGCCGCCTGTCGGTGGAAAACAACGTGCTCGCGATCCTCGAGAGACGAGCCGATCTGGACCGGGCTGCCCGCGAGCAGCGCCTCGAGGAACTGCTCGATGAGCTGCGCATCGGACATGTGCGGCGCAGCCTCGGGCTGTCACTCTCCGGCGGCGAGCGCCGGCGCGTGGAGATCGCCCGCGCGCTGGCGGCCGAGCCGCGGTTCATGCTTCTGGACGAGCCCTTCGCCGGCGTCGATCCGCTGTCGGTGCTCGACATCCAGCGCATCATTGGCGAGCTCACCAGCCGAGGGATCGGCGTGCTCATCACGGATCACAATGTGCGCGAGACCCTGGGGGTCTGCAGCCGCGCGTACATCGTCAATCAGGGAACTGTGATCGCGGCCGGAAACGCCGAAGAAATTCTTGCCAATCCCCAGGTCCGTGAGGTGTACTTGGGCGAGTCGTTCCGTCTTTGAGGGGCCCGCCTGCGCTCCGAGCGGGCGACCGAGCATCCGTATTTTCCACCAGGACAGGAACGCCGCAACAATCTCCCATGCCGCCATGCTGAAACCCTCTCTGCAGCTCAAGCTGGGTCAGCAACTGACCATGACCCCGCAGCTGCAGCAGGCGATTCGGCTTCTGCAGCTGCCCGCGCTGGAGCTCCAGGCGCACATCCGTGAGCTGCTCGAGACCAACGTCATGCTCGAGCCGCTCGAGGACGGTGAGAGCGAAGACGGCACGAGCGCAGACGGCGAGGCGCTCGAGGCGGGCGAGTCGAGTGCGCCGGTCGAGGAGCGCGCCGAGGCTGCCGAAAGCCCCGAGAGCGTTGAAGTCCTGGAGGACGACTGGGGCGGCCAGAGCGCCGCGACGGCTGACTCCCCCTGGAGCGGGGATGATCTGGATCGGATCCAGGAATTCGCGGACGACGCCGGGCAATCCCTCCAGGAATATCTCCTCTGGCAGCTGGAGCTGGCCAAACTCCAGCCGCGCGAACTCGCCATCGCGCGCGCGATCGTCGATGCCATCAGTGACGACGGCTACGTGACGGAGTCAATGGAGGAGATCGCCGAGACGCTCAAACCCGAAGTGCACTGCACGGCGAGCGAGGTCGCATCGGTGCTGAGCGGTGTGCAGGCCCTCGATCCGCCCGGCGTCGGCGCACGCAGCATCGGCGAGTGCATCGAGCTGCAACTGCGTCAGCTCGACCCGGACACCCCGGGCCTGGCGACCGCGCTCGAGATCGCCCGGCGGCATCTGGAGCGTCTGGCGTGCCGGGAGCTCTCCGCGCTGAAGCGTGAGCTGCGCGCGAGCGATGAGGACCTCGCCGAGGCCCTGGCGCTGGTGCGCTCCTGTCACCCGCGACCGGGCTCTACCGTGAGCACGGGTGCGCCCGAGTACGTCGTGCCGGACGTATTCGTGCGGCGCACCGAGCGCGGTTGGAGCGTGGAGATCAATTCGGCGACTTTGCCGCGAGTTCGCCTCAATCACAGCTATGCGAGCCTGCTCGGCCGCAGCGCCGGCCACGCCACGCTGCGCGCGCAGTTGCAAGAGGCGCGCTGGCTGCTGAAGAGCCTGGAAATCCGCCACGACACGCTGATCAAGGTTGCCCGGTCGATCGTCGAGCGCCAGGTCTCATTCCTCGAGCACGGCGACGAGCACATGCGTCCGATGATCCTCAAGGACATTGCCGAGGCGATCGGCATGCACGAGTCGACCATCTCGCGCGTGACCTCCGGAAAATACATGCACACGCCGCGCGGGGTGTTCGAACTTCGCTACTTCTTTTCGAGTCAGATTGAAAGCGCCGACGGTTCGGGCACTTCCTCGACGGCGATACGCGCCAAGATCAGGAAACTGGTCAAAGACGAGGATCCGCTCGCACCGCTCAGCGACGGGCGCATCGCCGAGCTGCTCTCCGCCGAGGGCATCCTGGTGGCGCGCCGCACCGTCGCCAAGTACCGAGAGGCGATGAACATCCCGTCCTCGAGCGAACGCAAGCGCTCGGGAGCGGCGCAATGATGAGCGCCCTTGGCTCGACAACCGGTCTCGCACGCGAGAGGAGAGGAACATGCAGCTCAATGTCACCGGCCAGAACATCGAGATCACCCCAGCCCTGCGCGGGTACGTGGAAAAGAAGCTCGAGCGCATCGAACGGCACTTCGAGCAGGTCATCAACGTGCACTGCGTGTTGAGCGTGGAGAAGCTGCGACAGAAGGCCGAGGCAACGCTGCTGGTCAGTGGCAGTTCCATTCACGTCGATTCGATCGAGGAGAACATGTACGCGGCCATCGATCTGCTCGCGGACAAGCTGGACCGGTGCGTCAAGAAACACAAGGAGAAACTGACCGACCACCACGCGCTCGAGGGACGAGCGCTGCGCGCCTGAGCGCGCCGGCAGCGGAACCCCGGTGCGCATCATTGTCTTGAGCGGCCTGTCCGGCTCGGGCAAGAGCGTGGCGTTGCGGATGCTCGAGGATCTCGATTTCTACTGCATCGACAACATCCCGGCGGCGCTGCTGACACCCTTTATCGCCCACGCCGTGCGCAACCCCGGGGAGACGTACCGGCGTGTGGCGGTGGGCGTCGATGCGCGCAACACGGCGGCGGAGATCAGCACCGTGCCGCGACTCATTGACGAGCTGCGCCGCAGCGGCATCGATTGCGAGCTGATCTTCCTCACCGCGACCGACGAGGTCCTGCTGCGGCGCTTCGCCGAGACGCGCCGCACGCACCCCATGGGCCGGGGCAGTCTCGATCTGCGCACGGCGCTGTCGCTCGAACGCGGTCTGCTCGAGCCGATTGCCCATGCGGCGGATCTGCTCATCGATACCTCGCACATGGGTATGCATGCGCTGCGCGATGTGATCGCCGAGAGGGCCGGCGTGCCGCGCACCGACCGGCTCTCGATCACATTCGAGTCGTTCGGCTTCAAGCACGGCATCCCGGGCGATGCGGATTTCGTGTTCGACGCCCGGTCCCTGCCGAATCCGTACTGGGAGCCGCGGCTTCGCCCGCTGAGCGGGCGCGATCCGCAAGTCATCGCCTTCCTCGAGACGCACACCGAGGCGAGCCGACTCGTCGAGGACATCGAGCGATTCGTGCGCGCACGCATCCCTGAATTCGAGGCCAGCCACCGCGGTTACCTGACTGTGGCGATCGGCTGCACCGGGGGTCAACACCGCTCGGTGTATATCGTCGAGCGATTGGCCGGGCGGCTGCAGCCGACACACCCGCAGGTCAGAGTGCGCCACACCGCGCTCGCGACACCGGCAGGCGCGGCGGCCGCGTCCCTCAGGTAAGCTGCGTCACGCCTGGCGCGCTCGCGGCCGGTTGCAGGCGCTCACCCGTGGCGAACGCTCGCAGGGTCGTGCGCGAGCGCATCGCATCCTGATAGCCGAGCTCGATCAGCGCGCGCGTGTACGGTGCCTCGAAGGCCAGATAGCTGGTCAGCTGGTGACCGGGCACCTCGGGCCGACTGCCGAGCACGCGCAGCAGCGCGCGCAGACCGGGCGGCATGGCGGCGACGTGGCGGGCCGCGATCTCGCTCGGATCAATGCTCGGGGCGATCATGAGCGTCTCGACGGCACGCAGCCCGGGAGCCTGCGGCGCCGCGCGCACCAGCTGGTTCATCCGGTCGATATGCTCGAGATCGCCGTAGATCTGATCGGTGAACAGCGTATCGAGCATGAAGCCGAGCACCTCCCCGGGGGTCGGCGTCGTGGCCGGCCGCGCAGAGTCGACTCCGGAGCGCTGCGGCGAGCGCACGCCGAGGATGAGCAGCCGATCCGCGCCGAGATGAACGGCCGGGCTCAACGGGTTGATCTGGCGCATCGAGCCGTCGCCGAAGTATTCCGCGCCGAGCTTCACGGGCGTGAATAGCAGCGGGATGGCGATGCTCGCCTGGATGGTCGCCTGCGACAGCTCGCTGCGGCGGCCGATGTGCTGGGCGCGGGTCCACTCGGACAGCTCCGGCACGCCGTCGAAAAACGCCACCGACTGGCCATTGGCGTAGCCCGTGGCGCACAGCGCGCAGGCGCGCAGATGGCCGCGCGCGATGCTGCGGCGGATGCCGTTGCAGTCGATTTCCCTGGCGAGCAGCGCGTTCAGCGGATCGGTTTCAAGCAACGATTTCGGCGGCGAGAGGATCAGGCCGCTCGAGATCAGCGACAGCACCCAGTGCAGCCCCGAGCGCACCATGTGCGGCGCGTCGACGTGGAAGACCTGGCCGGTGCGGAAGTTCGACCACACCCGCAACAGCCCCGCGACGCCCTGGCGCCACATGTGCGCCTCGGCGGCGAGCACGCTCGCGGCCACCGCCCCCGCCGAAGTGCCGACGATGATCTGGAAGGGATTGCGCGCCCGCGGCAGGATCTCCGCCAGCGCGCGCAGCACGCCCACCTGGTATGCGGACCGCGCCCCGCCGCCGGTCAGCACCAGGGCCAGGACCGGACGACGCCGCGCACCGGGCGGATCGCGGGATGAGATATCGGCGGCCGGCTCCATAATCTCGGCGCAAGGCCGGCCGCTACGCGAACCGCCGTCGGCGCCTCATGACCTCGACAGTTTCCTAGGCCACCTGGAGGATCTGCAGCGAGTTCGTGCCGCCCTGCACGCCCGACTGCTCGCCCTTGGTGATGATCACCAGATCCTTGCGCTCGACCAGCTTCAGCTCCAACAGTCGGGTGAACAGCGTGTCGTAAAGCTGTCCGGTGGACTTCGCGTGCGTCACGTCGAAGATCACCGGATAGACACCACGGAGCATCGTCACGCGGCGGCGCGTCGACTCGTGGCGGGTGAAGGCATAGATCGGTATGTCCGAGCGGATGCGCGACATCCACAGCGGCGTCGACCCCGACTCGGTCAGCGCGACGATGGCGCGTACCTTCATGTGATTGGCGGCATACATCACCGCCATGGCGATGGCCTCCTCGCTGTCGCCGAACAGTCCCTGGGTCCGGTGCTGCTCGAAACCGAGCGACAGCTCGTATTTCTCGGCACCCTCGATGACCTGCGCCATCGCCTCCACGGCCCGCACCGGGTAGCGTCCGGTGGCCGATTCAGCCGACAGCATGACCGCATCGGTCCCGTCCAGCACGGCATTGGCGACGTCGCTGACCTCGGCACGCGTGGGAATCGGGTTCTGAATCATCGATTCCATCATTTGCGTCGCGGTGATCACCACCCGGTTCTTCAGCCGCGACTGGCGAATGATGGTCTTCTGCAAGCCGGACAGCTCGGCATAGCCCATCTCGACGCCAAGGTCGCCACGCGCCACCATCACGACGTCGGACGCTTCGACGAGGGACGGCAGATTGGTGATCGCCTCCTGGCGCTCGATCTTGGCGACGATCCCGGCGTCGCGGCCGGCGCGGCGCGCCAGGGTTCGGGCCTGCTCGATGTCGTCCGCGTCGCGGCAGAAGGACACCGCGATGTAATCGATGTTTTCCTGGGCGGCGAACCGGATGTCGTCCTTATCCTTGTCGGACAGGGCCGGAGCGGAGATGCCGCCGCCCTGCCGATTGAGTCCCTTGCGATCGGAAAGCTCACCGCCGATGCGCACGTGGGTGTGAATGCGCGTGCCATCGACCCGCTCGACGTCGAGGACGATCTGCCCGTCGGCCAGCAGCAGCGCGTCACCGGCCCGCACGTCCTTCGGCAGATCCTTGTAGGCGACTCCCACGCCTTCCACCGTGCCGGCTTTGGAATCGAGCGCGGTATCGAGCATGAACGGCCGCCCCTCCTCCAGCAGCACCTTGCCTTCGCGGAAGCCCTCGATGCGGATCTTCGGTCCCGCCAGGTCGAGCAGCACACCCACGCACTTGTTGGCGCGGTTCGCCGCTTCGCGCACCAGTGCCAGCCGGCGCCGCCGGTCATCGACGCTGCCGTGCGAGGCGTTCAGTCGCGCCACATCCAGACCGGCGCGCACCATTTCGGTCAGCACCCCCACGTCGTCGGTGGCCGGCCCGAGAGTCGCCACGATTTTTGTTCGTCTCAGCATGATGTCAGTCGCCTGCGCGCTCCTCGAGGGCCGCCACCGCGGGCAGCTTCTTGCCTTCTACGAATTCCAGAAATGCCCCGCCGCCGGTCGAGATATACGAAATGCCGTCCTCGACCCGGTATTTCTCGATCGCGGCCAGCGTGTCGCCGCCGCCGGCCAGAGAGAACGCCTTGCTGCGGGCGATCGCCTGGGCAACGGCGCGCGTGCCCTCGCCGAACTGCTCGAACTCGAACACCCCCACCGGTCCGTTCCAGATGATGGTACCGGCGGACTGCAGCAGGACGCTGAACCGCTCGGCGGTATCCGGTCCGATGTCCAGGATCATCTCGTCCGCACCGACGTCGTGAATCGATCGCACGTCGGCGTGCGCCGTCGCCGCGAATTCCTTGGCCACCACGACGTCGGTCGGCAGCGGAATCTGCGCGCCGCGCGCCCGCGCCTGTTCCATCAGCCGCCGCGCCACCTCGAGCAGGTCCGCCTCGTAGAGCGACTTGCCGACCGGCAGGCCGGTCGCGGCCAGGAAGGTGTTGGCGATCCCGCCGCCAACGATGAGCTTGTCGACCTTGGCGAGCAGGGACTCGAGCACGGTCAGTTTGGTCGACACCTTCGAGCCGGCGACGATCGCCACCAGCGGCCGCGCCGGACGCTCCAGCGCCCGCTCCAGCGCCTCGAGCTCACCGACCAGCAGCGGACCGGCGCAGGCGACCTTGGCGTGGCGCACGATACCGTGCGTACTGGCTTCGGCGCGGTGCGCGGTCCCGAACGCGTCCATGACGAACACATCGCACAGCCCGGCCATCTTGCGCGCCAGCGCCTCGTCATCCTTTTTCTCGCCCTTGTTGAAGCGCACGTTCTCGCACAGCACCGCGCTGCCCGCCGGGCATTCCAACCCATCCAACCAGTCGCGCCTCAGGGGCACGGGCTTGCCGAGCAGCTCCGAGAGGCGCGTGGCCACCGGCTGCAACGACAGCTGCGGGTCGAACTCGCCCTCCTTGGGGCGGCCGAGGTGCGACAGGATAAACACCTGGGCGTTCTGATCGAGCGCGTAACGGATGGTGGGCAGCGCCGCCCGGATGCGCGCATCGCTCGAGATCACCCCGTCCTTGACCGGCACATTGAGGTCTTCACGGATCAGGACCCGCTTGCCGCGCAGGTCCGTGTCCGCCATCCGCCGGATCTTCATGATGTCTTCGACCAGGCGAGGGCCGTGTCGATCATCCGGTTCGAGAATCCCCACTCGTTGTCGTACCAGGCGCACACCTTGACCAGCGTGCCGGCGATCACCTTGGTGAGGGTTGCATCAAAGATCGACGAATGCGCATCGTGGTTGAAGTCGATCGACACGAGCGGCGCGGTGTTGTAGGCCAACACCCCGTTCAAGCCGCCGGCGGCGGCATCGCGCATCACGTTATTGATCTCCTCGACGGTGGTGGCGCGCTTGGCCGTGAACGTCAGATCCACGATCGAGACGTTGATGGTCGGCACGCGCACCGAGAATCCGTCCAGCAGCCCCTTGAGCTCCGGCAGCACCAAGCCGACGGCCGCAGCCGCCCCGGTCTTGGTCGGGATCTGCGACTGCGTCGCCGAGCGCGCCCGGCGCAGGTCCTTGTGATAGACGTCGGTGAGCACCTGGTCGTTGGTGTAGGAATGTATCGTGGTCATGATGCCGGCGCTGATGCCGACGGCGTCGTTGAGCACTTTCGCGACCGGCGCCAGGCAGTTGGTCGTGCACGAGGCGTTGGAGATCACGGTGTGCTTGCCCGAGAGCACGCCGTGGTTGACGCCGTAGACCACAGTCGCATCGACGTCATCGCCGCCCGGGGCGGAGATCACGACCTTCTTGGCGCCGGCGCTCAGGTGCGCCGAGGCCTTGGCCTTGCTCGTGAACAATCCGGTGCACTCGAACACGTAGTCGACCCCAAGGCTGCCCCAGGGCAGCTTGGCCGGGTCGCGCTCGGCGAGCACGCGGATCCGATCGCCGTTGACCACCAGCGAGTCGCCGTCCACCTTCACCTCACCGGGGAAACGCCCGTGCACAGTGTCGTACTGCGTCAGGTGCGCATTGATCTTGGCGTCGCCCAGATCGTTGACCGCGACGATGCGCAACTCGCCGGTTCGCTGGCCCTCGTACAGGGCACGCAGCACGTTGCGGCCGATGCGGCCGTAACCGTTGATTCCTACTTTGATTGCCATGAGCAGATCCCCTTACCGATTTTCAATTTACCGTATCGAGCAGCTCGCCAACCGCGCACCCGACGCGCCGGGCGGTGAGCCCAAACCGTGCCATCGCCTCGGCGCTATTGCCGCAGGCGCCGAACCGGTCAATGCCGATCACACCTCCCTCTGCGCCGGCATAGCCCCGCCAAGATAGCGTAGCGCCGGTCCCCACCGCCACTCGGCGCCGATGCCGACCCCCGAACCGCGGCGCATTGCGCCGATTGCGCTGCAGGAAAACGCCCCTCGACGCCTGAGCGAGGTCCGCCATTGCGAGCGGCAGGCCCGCGCACCGCGAAAGGCATCCGCGCAGCGGCCTCGAGCGGGCGCGGACGGCGCTGGCCGGTTCTCGCTGTGCGCGCACCTTTCATGCGGCCCCCGAGCCGCAATCGGCCCGGTGACGGACGCGCCGCGACCGCATGACATAAAAAGGGGGGGCATTGTCCCCCAGCCGGCCGCAATGCTCAATCGCCGCACCGCTTTATATGCGGTGCCGAGACGGC
This sequence comes from Gammaproteobacteria bacterium, assembly GCA_027366635.1. Taxonomy (GTDB): domain Bacteria; phylum Pseudomonadota; class Gammaproteobacteria; order Steroidobacterales; family Steroidobacteraceae; genus 13-2-20CM-66-19. The sequence goes on from DAHXNE010000100.1 coordinate 40,495, forward strand.
CGTGACCCCGATCGCGGACGCCGCCACCGGCCGAACCGGCGCCCCGGCTCGCGACTCAGTTCACTGCGTGTTAAGGCGATTTTGCTAGGCTGCCCCGATGAGCAGCGTACGTCTCATTCAATTCACCGATCTGCACCTGTTCGGCGCCGAAACCGGCCGTCTGCGCGGCATCCACACGCTCGCATCCGCTGCCGGCGCGCTCGCGCACGCGCGCGGGGAGGACTGGCCGCCCGATGCGCTGCTGGTCACGGGCGACATCGTGAACGACGATCCGGCCGGTTACGCCCAATTCCAGCAGCTATTTGCGACGCTCGGGCTACCGGTACTCTGTGTGCCGGGCAATCATGACGACCCAGGCGCAATGCGCCGCGCGCTCGCCAAGCCCCCGTTCGTAACGGGCGGGCACGTCGATATCGGCCGCTGGCGCCTGGTGCTGCTCGACAGTGTCGTGGCCGGCCAGGCCGGCGGCGCGCTGAGCCCGGGGAGCCTGGCGGCGCTCGCCGCGGCACTCGAGCAGGCCGGCGATCGGCACGTATTGGTCTGCCTGCATCATCATCCGGTGCCGATGGGCAGCCGCTGGCTCGACCAGGTGGGGCTCGCCAACCCCGAGGCCTTCTTCGCCGTCATCGACAAGTATCCCGGCGTTCGGGGCATCCTCTGGGGCCACGTTCACCAGAGCTTCGATGCGCTGCGCAACCGCGTCCGCCTGCTGGCCACGCCCTCGACGTGCGCGCAATTCCGGCCGCGCACCGAGCGATTCGAGCTCGACCCGCTGCCGGCGGCGTACCGCACCCTGGAGTTGCGCGGCGACGGCTCGATCGCCACCGAGCTGGCGTGGGTGAAGGCCGGCGCCCGCCGCGGCTCGATCGGCGCCGCCTAGCCGGCGCGATCCGAGCCGGAGCGTACCGCCGGCGCCGCGCCCGACGACGGCTCTTCACGGCGCTCGGCGTCTCCTCTGTTCTGCTCCAGAGCCGATCCGCATGCCCGGAACGCGCCGACCGCGCGCCGCGGCGCCGCGCCGCCATTGATCTTTCCCCCGCCGATGGTTACTTTGCGCCGCCTGGACGAAGCAAACAGAAGCGCGAGAACGGAATGACCCGCCGACCGTTGATTTGGGGACTGTCGCTCCTGGGCGTCATGATGCTGTGCGGCAGCGCATTCGCCGGCGGCGTCTCGCCCTACCTGCCCCTGAACCTGGACCCCGCCGTCCAGAACGCGATCGACCGGGTGCTGATCCTGGGGGACCAACCGGTGTTGGTCCGGCCGATTCCGGCGGCGCTGGTGCTGCGGGCGCTGCCCAAGGCGTGCCGCGTCGATCGGCCGCTGTGCGAGCGGGTGCGCAAGTACCTGCGCCGCTACATGCACGGCACCGGCGTGGAGTTCACCAGCGTGTCGCTGGCCGCGACCGCCGGCAAGTCCAACACGACGCTGCCGAACCAGCATGGCCGGCGCGCGCAGAGCCCCTACCAGGTCTCGGGCGCGGCCTACATCCAACCCAACCCCTACATGCTGCTCAACGTCGGCGGCGTCGGCTACCAGGGCCGCTTCACCCCGACCGGCACGATGCTCAGTCTCGGCTTCGACTGGGCGCAGCTCGATATCGGCTGGCGCGACCACTGGTGGTCGCCGCTCACCGACAGCTCGATGCTGATCAGCACCGAAGCGCCGACCATGCCGTCGATCACGCTGTCGAACACCCTGCCGCTCACCCGGCTCGGCCTGCAATACCAGCTGTTCGTCGCGCGCATGTCGGAGCAGCAGCACATCGAGCTCACCAACGGCACGTTCACCCATGGCTACCCCAAGATGGGCGGCATCATGGTCGGGATCCAGCCGGTGAGCGGCTGGTCGCTCGGGATACAGCGGGTGATGATCTGGGGCGGCGGCGCGGCCGGCGGCGAGTCGCTGAGCGACATCATGCAGGCGTTCATCGATCCGACCAAGGCGCAGACCACGGGCTTCAACTCCGGCACGCACGTGGTCGCCAAGCAGGAGGCGTCCGTCACCAGCGACTTCATCTTTCCCGGCCCCGAGCCGTTCTCGGTGTACTTCGAGTACGCCGCCAACGACACCTCGATGGGCAGGAGCTATCTGTTCGGCAAGCCCGACATCTCAGCCGGCATCGACTTCGCGCACCTCGGGCCCTTCGATCTGACGTACGAGTTCAACTCGTGGTCGCCCACCTGGTACGTGCACAGCGTGACCAACGTGCAGACCGGCTATCAATACGGCATCACCAACGACTATCAGAGCATCGGCAACTGGTTCGGCGATCAGCGCGTGCCCGCCACCGCCAGCACGTTCGCCAACGAGGTCGGCGGCCAGAGCAACATGGTGCGCGTCGGCTGGACGCCGCCCTTCGGCGGCTACCTGCAGCTGCGCCTGCGCGAGCTGGCCAACGAGGCACAGACCGTGTACGCCACCTACCCCTACAAGACCGAGTACCTGGGGTCGCTCAGCTACTCGTATCCCTGGCACGGCTACGCGGTGGGCGCCGAGATCGGCGGCGGCCGGGACATCTTCGGCCACCACTACATCATGGTCGAAGGCTTCCTGCGCGACGGGGAGGCGCTGTTCAGCCACTACGATCCGGTGTCCGCCTTCACCGGCAAGCGGCCCAAGGGCGACGATCTGTTCGTCAACGTGGGCGCCAACTACTACCGCACGCTGGTGTACAGGCCGAACGGCGCGGCCACCATCCGCTACTACAAGCCCTGGGCATACAGCCCCGCCGTGACCATCGGCGCACGGCGGCGGATCTCGGCGCACCAGGATATCGGCGTCGGGGTCGATCTGGACTCGATCAACGGCCGGCTGCTGCTCGGGCTGCGCATGGTCGACTATCGCTACCGTTTCGACTGGCCGATCGCCGTCCATGCCTTCGTCGGCGCGGCGCGCTACTCGGCCCCCACTCCGGCCTACGGCCTATATCTGGGTACCGGCCTGGAGTGGCTGCACGCGTATCGCGGCTGGAACGTCGGCCTCGACTTCCGCAGCGTCGTCTCGGCTCAGCGTCTGGGTGATCTGCGTACCGCGCATTATCACCTCGACACCTACTACACCATCGACACCTGGTCGCTGTATCTATCGCACGACTTCTGAGCCGCCCGGCGGCTCAGCCGGCGCGGCGAGCCGGCAGCGCGCACCAGGCGTCGAATACCGCCGCGCACGGAATCTGATCGGCGCGCATCGTGGCCGGCGGGCCGCCGACGCCGATCACCAGGGCCGGCGCGGCGGCGCGCGGCAGCACGCGTGACTGCGGGTTCGAGCCCATGATCACGGCCACCGGCAGGCCGCATGCCGCGGCGGCGTGGGCCATGCCCGTATCCATGGTGATCATGCTCTCGGCCACCTCCATCAGCGCGAAGCTGGCGCGCAGGCCGAGCCCGAGGACTTCCAGATCCGCAAGCCCGATGGCCGCGCGCATCGCGCGCAGCAGCGGCAACTCGCTCAGCGCGCCGCGCAGGATGAGCACGGCCTGCGGATGCCGCGCGCGCACCGCGTGCAACAGCTCGCGCCAGCGCTCGAGCGGCCACGAGCGGTCGTTGTCGCGCCGCCATCGCTTGCGGCTGCGGGCGCTGAGGGTGCGCGCCGTGCCCGGTTGGATCAGCACGAGCGGCCGGTCGTTCCAACCGCGCGCGCGCAGCAGGGCGTCCCGCTGCGCGCGCTCCGCTTCGAGCGTGAACAGCCGCGGCGCCCGGGCCGCTCGGGGCAGCGGATAGTCCGCCGCCGCCAGGATCGGTGGCGTGCGCGCGACGAGCCGCAACAGCGCATCGACGTAGTGCTCCCCGTCGGCGGGGCCTCCCTCGAGGAACTCACAACGCCGCGGATCGATGCCGCCCAGCCGCAGCAGGCGGCGGATGCGCGCGCTCTGGCGCGGCATGGTCTCGGCGATGTAGACCGGACCGGGCGCACTGCGCCGCAACGCGCCCAGCACCGCCAGCCATGCCCCGGTCACCGGCAAGGGCAGATGCCGCGGCAGCGTCCAGCAGCGCTCCACATCGGGATTTCCCCGATAGAGCTCGCGATTCCACGGGCCGGCGCCCACCACCTGACACGGGCGCCCGAAGCGATCGTGCAGCACGCTCAACGCCGAGGTCAGCATGATCATGTCGCCCACCCGCCCGAACAGCGTCACGACGGGCTGCAGCGCTCGGGCCGGGGGGATCACGGCACTCATCTAACGCGGCGCATCCGTCGCGCGCTCCCCCGGCAGCGAACGCCAGGCCGCGAGCACGGTCTGCGGGCAGATCCGCTCGACGCGCTCGGCCTCGAGCGCGAGGACCGGCGAGTCCGCGCCGCTGCGCGGCAGCCAGACCCGCGATGACTGGATCCCGTAAAGCACCACCAGCGGCGCGCCGAGCGCCGCCGCGGCATGCGCCGGCCCGGTATCGATCGAGATCATGCTCTGGGCCAGCTCGCACAGGGCAAACAGCCGCCGCAGCCCGCACGGGGCCACCACCACCCGGGCAACCCCCGCCGCTGCGCGGATCTGCTCGAGCAGGGTCGCTTCGGCCGGCGCGCCCCGCAACGCGATCAGCGCCTCGGGCAGGGCGGCGCGAATGCCCTGCAGCAGCTCGATCCAGTGCTCGAGCGGCCACGCCTTGTCGTCACAGCTGGCCCAGTGACGCATGCGCCGCCGGCCCATGGTGCGATGGTTGCCGGGCTGCACGAGCACGAGCGGCTCGCCGCGCCAGCCGTAACGGGCGAGCCAGTCGCGCGCCGCGCCGCGCTCGGACTGCGCGACGTGAAGGTGCGGCCGCCAGAGGCCGGGCGCCGCGGGCTCCGGGTACGCGGCCGCCGGCACCGACTCCGGCGTGCGCGCGGCAAACTCCAACAGGCACTCGAGCCACAGCCGCTCGGTACCGGGCTCCTCGTCGATGAACAGGCAGCGGCGCGGATCGATTCCGCCCAGGGCCAGCAGTCGCCGGATCCGCGGCACCTGCCGGCGATGGTGCTCGAACACGTACACCGGGCCCGGCGCGCTGCGGCGCAACGCCCGCAACACCGCCGGCCAGGCGCGACCGAGCACGAAGGGCGCCTTGCGCGGCACGTGCCAGCACGCCGCCACGTCCGCGTGCCCCTGGTACATGTCGTGTATCCACGCATCCATTCCAACGACATGGCAGGGAGCGCCGAACCGGCAATGCAGCGCACGCAGCACCGCCGTCAACATGACCATGTCGCCGATCCGGCCGAACCGGAACACGAACGGGCTCAGCGGCGCGCGCGCAGCGGCGGACAACGTCACGTCGGTCATCGGCGGGTTCGCGGCACGAGTACGGCAGGAGCCTCTGCAGAGGAGCGGGGATTGTGACGCAGGCCCGCGGCCAGGAGCAAGGCGACGGCGCGCACATCCCATGCGCCCGCGGACGCCGCCGCAGCGCCCGCCGAGCCCTCAGAGCGCGAGCTCCACGCGCCAGCGCTCGAGCACGGCCGGCAGGCGAAATCGCGGATCCGGCGCCGTCACCGGCCGCTCACCGGCCCGCCAGGCTCGAATGCGCTGGGCGTAGGCATCGAACAGTCCCAGCATGGCGGCCATCCGCGCGGGCAACGCGCGCCAGCGCGGCGTGCAGCCGCCGAGCAGCCCCTCATAGAGCCGCTGTGCGCCGCTGATCGGCACCACCTGGCGAGCATCGGCGATGATCTCGCGCGCCGCGCCGCAGTCGCAGGTCAGCACGGGCGTGCCGAGCGCGTTGGATTCGGCAAAGACCAGCCCGAAGGTCTCTGGCACCACGAAATTCGGACAGAAGGTGCACAACGCCGTGCGCACCTCCTCGTGCATGCGCGCCTGCGGCAGCGGCCCGAGATCGCGCACGCCCTCGATCGGCGCCCAGCGGCGCGTCTTGTAGCCCGGATTGCCCACGACCAGCTCCAGGTCCGGCATCCGGCGGCGCAGCGCGCGAAACGCATCGAGCGTGAACTTCAGCCCCTTGTTCGGCGAGGACAGGAACACCAGCTTGCGCGCGTCGATCGGCGAGCCATCCGGCTGCAACGCCGCGTCGATCGGGTTGTATATCGTCCGGGCATGAATGCCGGCTGGCGCGCCCATCCAGCGCAGTGTCGCCTCGACCGCGGCGCGCTGCGTGTCGGACACGCAGATGACGCGGACATCGAGCGCGCTCAGCAGCTCGCGGGTCGAGGCCAGCCATTGGGCCCGCCTCGAGCCCGGTCGCATCCGGTCGTGCAGCCAGAGAAACACCCGCGCGTTCGGGTACAGGCGGCGCACGGTGTCGAGCGCGCGCGAATCGCGATTGACGATCACGCAACCGACGGTCGGGTCGCGCTCGGGAGTCTGGTACGGGCCGTTCGACTGCGTACGGTTGTGCTGCACCACGCGCGCGCCGAGTCCGGCGGCGATCCGCACCACCGTTGCCTCGGTGCCGCCCATCGCCTCACGATGCGGCGTGTCGCTGTCGTACGGCCGGGCGCACACCGGATCGTAGATGACGGTTGCGGTCATGAGGGCGCCGCGCGCGGCGTTACGCCGCGCCGGCGCGCGCGCCGATGAGGTAGAAGTTGTTGTGGAAGATGGGGCACTCGGCGTGCAGCCAGCGCATGCGCGGGAGCCGCCGCGCCAGCGCGGCGAAGTACTCGGTGTTGTCGATACCGCCGAAGGCGCGCTGGTAGGCGCACAACACGTAATCGAAATTCTCCAGAATCGGCGCCACGGTCTCGCGCACCGCCAGCGGTGTCTCGCTGAGCGACCAGGTCGCCACGAACAGCGCAGAGCCGCGCTCGGCCGCCCGCGCGGCGCACACCGCCGGCGTCTGCGCATCGCCGGAGACGAGCCAGGACAGATTGGACGGCGGCCCGCCCGAGTCGCCCTCGGGAAAGACGTTGCGCAGATAGAACCTCTGCAACGCGCACATCACCGGGATATCCCAGATCAGGTACGGGTCGCGGTAGCCGACGTTGCGCAGCAGCCGGAAGAAGCTGCCGTATCCGGCGCCGAAATCCACCACCAGCCGCAGCGCCGCCAGATCGATGTCGGTGGCCTCGAGCAGTCGGATCAGGTGATAGCCGTGCTGCACCAGCAGCGGACTGCTCAACGGATAATACGGGTGGACCAGCGGCTGGCCGACCGGCGACTCGGTCAGTGCCCGCTGCAACCCCGGCGAACACCGCGCCGAGGCGAGCACATGGCGCAGATAGTCGCCCGAGTGACTGCGGATGCGTGGATGGACGGTCTTGGCGATCGGGCGCAGGCGTAGGAAGCGATCCGGGCCGCTGCCGCGCAATGCGGCGCAGATCGAGGCCGCGAGCGGCCCCCAGTCTCCGGCGGCCGCGCCCGCGGCGCTCAGCCCGGCCAGCAACTCATCGACGTGGCGCAGCTGCGGCGGCGGGTACTCGCCGAGGATCTTGGCCGCGATCCGTCGCACCCCCGTACGCGCCTTGCTGGCAAGCTCGCTCATTACTCGTTTTTTCAATCCGCATTGAGATCGTCGCGCGCCATCGGCCGATTGTTGCCGCAGCCGCGATTGCGGCAGCTTACCAGAAGCGCCAGCCCCGAAATCCACCGCGCCCGGGGAGTTCGCCCAATTCACGGGAGCCTCATGGGCGCCCGCTCCGTCCGGCGCGCCCCGCGGCCGCACGCGCGCCGCGACCCCGCCCGGTACGCAGCGCCGGCGCCGCCTCCGACACGCCGCTAAAGCCGCCGCGCGTCTGCCGCTGATCCGGCCGCAGCAGCCCCATGCGCTCGAGCCTGGCCTCGATCGCTCGCAGCGTGCGCCGGTGCTTCTCGGCGAGCGCCGCGGGCGTCTCGCCCGCGCGCAAGCCGGCAACCAGTTGCGCCACTTCCGCCTCGCTCCACGGGCGTCCGACATTTTCCGGCAGCTGCGCGCGCCGCTGCGCGCGGACCCTCGACTGCTCGAGGGCTGCGGCCGCGGCCAGCAGCGCACGCAGAACCTCGGCGCGGTTCAGCGCCGAGTCGGGCGCGAGCGGCTCGCCGGTGTGCGGATCGAGCCCCTGAATGAGCGCGTTCAGAATATCGATCGGTCGCGCTGGCATCATGGGATCTTCCTTCGGCGGCTGTGGCGTCGGCGGCAGTGTCTCGCCTCGCGCACGCATCGACCAGCCGATTTGCCTGCGAATTGCGCCAGATTTGCCCACCGGGGCGCACCGCCCGTACAGTGCGCCCTCCGCACTCGAGGATACCCCGCACGATGCGCGTATTTGCCTGGTTCATGCTCCTGATCGCCTTCAGCCTCGCTTGTATGGCCGTCTTCACCTATCCGGCCTGGCTGCTGCTGCATCCGCATTTCAATTTCCCCTTTCAGCGCATCGGCGAGCGGATCGGGATGCTCGGATTCCTGATCGGCTTTCTGCTGGTCGCACGCCGCCTGCGGCTCGGGGACCGGGTCAGCCTGGGATTCGGCGCCCCGCGCCGGGTCTATCTGCGCGAGTACGGTATCGCCCTGGTGATCGGCACGCTCACCATGGCGCTGGTCGTGGCGAGCATGGCGGCGCTCGGCCTGCTCGACTGGCAGCCGGCGGCGCGCTACGGCGCCGCAGCGCTGGCCGCGTTGATCGGCAAGCGGCTGCTGAGCGGCGTGGCGGTCGCATTGATCGAGGAAACGGCGCTGCGTGGCGTGATGTTCGCCGGCATTCAACGCGAATCCGGCACGCTGCTCGCGATCATACTGACCTCGATCATCTACGCGGCGACGCACTTCCTCGGCGTGGCGCACATACCACCGGCCTCCGTCACGCCGTGGAGCGGCGTGGCGGTGCTGCAAGGCACACTGCGCGCCTTCGAGAACCCGCTCGGCAACGCCGACGCGTTCCTGTGCCTGACCGCGGTCGGGGTCGTGCTCGCGAAAGTCCGCTCGATCACCGGCAACACCTCCGCCAGCATGGGGCTGCACGCCGGCTGGGTCTGGGTGATGCTGGTCGTGCACGGGCTCTCACGGCCCAACATCACCTCGCCGCTGAGCTTCCTGCTCAGCCACCACGACGGGTTCACCGGCTGGCTCGTGCTCGCCTGGGCCGTGGTGTTGGGCTGGGGACTGGCGCGCTTCTACTCCGCCCGCACGCGCGCCCCGGATGGCGCCACCGCCTAGCCGCCTGGCCGACGATCAGTCCCGTTCCGCTCAGCCGGCCCCGCTCGACACGCTACCGAGCTCGCGCAGCAGTTGCTCGTGCAGGCCACCGAAGCCGCCGTTGCTCATGATGAGCACGTGATCGCCCGGATGGGTGGAGGCGGCCAGATCGCGCGCCAGCGCAGCCACGTCGCCGCGAGCATGCGCCCGGCCATGCAGGGCGGCCAGCACCGGCGCGGCATCCCAGCCGAGGTCCGGCGGTATGTACAACCAGACCTCATCGGCCTGCGCCAGTGATCCGGCCAGCACGTCGCGATGCACGCCCATGCGCATCGTGTTCGAGCGCGGCTCGAGCACCGCGACGATGCGGGCCGCGCCGACTCTGCGCCGCAGACCATCGAGGGTGGTGGCGATGGCCGTGGGGTGATGCGCGAAGTCATCGTACACACGCACACCATTGACTTCGCCGCGCAGCTGCATGCGCCGCGCCACGCCCCGGAACGATCCGAGGGCGTCGATGGCCCGGGCCGCCGGCACGCCCGCATGACGCGCCGCAGCCAGCGCCGCCAACGCATTTTCCATGTTGTGCGCCCCGATGAGATCCCACTGCACGGTGCCGCGGGACTCGCCCCGCTCGAGGACTTCGAAGGCCGAGTAATCACTCGCCGCGCTAGTGGGGCGCGCGCTCCAGCAAGCGTCGGGCCCAGCGTCACGCGCGAAGCCCTCGAGCGGTGTCCAACATCCCATCTGCAGTGCCTCGCGCAGATTCACATCACCGGCATGCCAGACGATGCGCCCGGCGCCGGGCACGGTACGCACGAGCTGGTGGAACTGCCGTTGGATCGCGGCCACGTCGGGATAGATGTCCGCATGGTCGTATTCCAGGTTGTTGAGGATCGCCGTGCGCGGCCGGTAGTGAACGAACTTGGCGCGCTTGTCGAAGAACGCCGTGTCGTATTCGTCCGCCTCGATCACGAAAAATGCGCCGGCGCCGAGTCGCGCGCTGGTGCCGAAATCGGCCGGCACGCCGCCGATGAGAAAGCCCGGCGCGAGTCCGGCATGCTCCAGGATCCACGCGAGCATGCTGCTGGTGGTGGTCTTGCCGTGGGTGCCGGCCACGGCCAGCACCCAGCGCTCGCGCAGCAGCTCACGCGCCAGCCATTCCGGACCCGACATATAGGGGATGCCCGCATTCAGCAGCGCCTCGACCACCGGCATCCCGCGCCGCATCACATTGCCGACCACCACCACGTCCGGCCGCGGATCGAGCTGCCCGGCCTCGTAGCCTTCGATGAGCTCGATGCCAAGCGCGGCGAGCTGCGTGCTCATCGGCGGGTAGACGTTGCGGTCCGAGCCGGTCACCCGATAGCCGGCCGAACCTGCCAGCGCCGCCACACCGCCCATGAACGTGCCGCAGGCACCGAGAACGTGAACATGCATAATAAGACCCATTGTACCGATCGCCGCACCGTGCACCCAATCACCACTCCCGAACAGCTCGCCGAGATCGCCGACCGGCTCGCGTCACAGACAGTCATCGGACTCGATACCGAATTCCTGCGCGAGCGCACTTATCACGCGCAGCTGTGTCTGTTGCAGCTGGCGTGGACCGGAGCGGCCGTATGCGTCGATCCTCTGGCGGTGACGGACCTCGCGCCGTTGCGTGCCACGCTGAGCGCGCCACCGGCGGTGAAGATTCTGCATGCCTCGCGCCAGGATCTCGAGGTGCTGCTTCCGGCCCTCGGGCTGGTGCGGCCGCTGTTCGATACGCAGATCGCCGCCGCGTTGACCGGCGAGAGCGCCCAAATCGGCTATGCCGAGCTGGTCCGGCGTCTGCTCGGCGTCGAGCTGGCCAAGGCGCACACGCGCGCGGACTGGTCGCGCCGGCCGTTGTCGGCCGACCAGATCGAGTACGCGCTCGATGACGTGCGCCATCTGTTGGCACTCAAGGAGGCGCTGCAAGAGCGGATCGAGCGGCTCGGTCGCCTGGCGTGGCTCGCCGAGGAGTTCGCCGCGCTCGAGGACCCCGCGACACTCACGGTCGATCCGGAGCAGGCCTGGCGGCGATTGAAAGGCTGCAGCGGACTCGATCCGGGACGGCAGCGTCTACTGCGCTCGCTCGCCGCCTGGCGCGAGCGACGGGCGCTCGAGCGCGATCGGCCGCGGGGCTGGATTCTAGACGATGAGTTGCTGCGGGCGATCGTGCTGCGCGTCCCGCGCACACCGCTGGCGCTCAGCGCCCTGCCGGGCATGCCGGCGGGCCTCATCGAGCGGTGCGGCGCAGAAATACTCGCGCGCGTGCAGGCGGCGGAGATTCCCGATCCGCCCCCGCCGGTGAGCCGGCCAAGGCCCGACCCGCTGCGCAACGCCCAGCTGAAGCAACTGGGCACGGTGCTTCGGGACGCGGCCGCCGAGCTGGGCTTGAGTCCCGAAGTGCTGGCGACGCGCCGCGACCTCGAGCAGCTCCTCGACGGCCGGGACGACACCGCGGTGCTGCGCGGCTGGCGCCGCGAGGTGGTCGGAGAGCGTCTGCTGGCGGCGCGTTGAGGCGCTTACCCGGGCAGCACGGCCTCCAGGCGGCGTGACACTTCCGCCACGTCCCCTTGAGCGTCGATGCCGCGCAGCAACCCCTGCCCAGCGTAGTACTCGATCAACGGCGAGGTCTGCTGGTCGTAGACCCGCAGGCGCTCCGCCACGGTAGCCTCGTTGTCATCCGGCCGCTGGAACAGCCGATGCGGCTTGCCGGTCTTCGGACACAGCTCCTGCTCCAGCGCCTCGCGCGGGGTCGTGAGCAGATTGACCACCCGGCCGCAGTCACCGCACGTGCGCCGTCCGGCAATGCGTCGAAACAGCTCCGCGTAGTCCACTTGCAGTTGCACGACGACATCGAGCGGCTGACCGATCTGCCGAAGCAGTGCGTCGAGCGCGCGGGCCTGAGCGAGGTTGCGCGGGAATCCATCGAGAATGAAGCCACGCTCCGTGTCGGGCTCGCCCAGACGCTCGCGGATCATGCCGAGCACGATCGAGTCCTCGACCAGCAGGCCGGCGGTCATGGCCGCCTTGGCCTGAACACCGAGCGGCGTGCCCTGGGCGACGGCGGCGCGCAGCAGATCCCCGGTGGAGACCTGCGGAATGCGCTGCCGCTCGACCAGCCGCTGCGACTGCGTACCCTTACCTGAGCCTGGAGCCCCCAACAGGACGATGCGCATGAACAGTACAGTCTTCAGCATTAAAGGTTTTCCACCATACCGGGGCGTCGCGGACGGGTCAAACGCAGCACACGCCGTCCGGCGCTGCGCTATCCTTGAAGGCGACTCAGTCATTGACGAGCGCGGGGCCCCGTGATGAAAAATTCCGGAAAGCGAAACGCCTGCTACGCCCAATCGGGCGGTGTCTCAGCCGTGATCAATGCCTCGGCGTGCGGTGTCATCGAGACCGCGCTGCGCCGAACCCGGCAGATCGGCAAGGTGTACGCCGGGCGCGACGGCATCGTCGGCGCGCTCACCGAGGATCTGATCGACGTCGGGCGCGAAAGCGCCGCCGCGATCCGCGGCCTGCGCCACACCCCCGGCGGAGCGTTCGGCTCGGCGCGCTTCAAGTTAAAGAGCATCGAGCACAATCGCGCCGAGTACGAGCGGTTGATCGAAGTATTCCGCGCCCACGACATCGGCTACTTCTTCTACAACGGCGGCAATGACTCGATGGACACCGCCCTGAAGGTCTCGCAAATCGGCGAATCGCTCGGCTACCCGGTGATCTGCGTCGGTGTGCCGAAGACCGTCGACAACGACCTGCCGCACACCGACTGCTGTCCGGGCTTCGGCTCGGTGGCGAAGTACGTGGCTGTCTCGACTCGCGAGGCGGCGCTCGACGTGGCCTCGATGGCGCGCACCTCCACCCGGGTGTTCGTGTTCGAGGTGATGGGCCGGCACGCCGGCTGGATCGCCGCGGCCGCCGGACTCGCCGGCCGCAAGCCGGGCGAGGCGCCGCACATCATCCTGTTTCCCGAGATCCCCTTCGAGCCCGAACCCTTTCTCGAGCGGGTCAAGCAGTGTGTTACGGAGCACGGCTACTGCGTCATAGTCGTGTCGGAGGGTGCCGCATACCCCGATGGGCGATTTCTGGCGCAAGCCGGCACCCGCGACGCATTCGGCCATGCGCAGCTCGGGGGAGTCGCGCCGGTGGTCGCGGACATGATCCGACAGCGGCACGGCTACAAATATCACTGGGCCGTGGCCGACTACCTGCAGCGCGCGGCGCGTCACGTGGCCTCCAAGGTCGACGTGGAACAGGCTTATGCGGTCGGCAAGGCGGCCGTGGAGCTCGCCCTCGCCGGTCACAACGCGATAATGCCCACCATCGTGCGCAAGCGCTCCAAACCCTACCAGTGGACCATCGGTCACGTACCGCTTGCCGAGGTTGCGAACCGCGAAAAGAAGGTTCCGCGCGAGTACATCGCCGCGGACGGATTCGGCATCACCGCCGCATGCCGCCGCTACCTGCAGCCGTTGATCGCCGGCGAAGCCTACCCGCCTTACCGGGACGGACTGCCCGATTATGTCCGCATCAAGGGCGCGCCGGTGCGCCGCAAGCTGAAGACGACCTACCAGATATGATCCGGTGGCCCCGGGCATGCGGGCGGCCGCCGCGAGCGGCTGATTTGCTATAGTTTGCGGACTTTGCACGTTTTTTTTGGGGGGAGACGAACTAATGAGTGTCAACCTGTGGCTCTGGGCCGCGATCGCGGCCGGTGTACTTGCCATCGTGTACGGGGTGATTTCGACCGCGGCGATCATTCGCCTGCCGGCGGGCAATGCGCGCATGCAGGAGATCGCAGCGGCCGTGCACACCGGCGCCAAGGCCTACCTCAATCGCCAGTACAGCACCATCCTGCTGGTGGGCGTCGTGGTGTTCGTGATCCTCGGTATCTTCCTGGGCTGGCCCACCGCCGGTGGATTCGCCGTCGGTGCGCTGCTGTCGGGCGCGGCCGGCTACATCGGCATGAACATCTCCGTACGGGCGAACGTGCGGACCGCGCAGGCCGCCACGGAGGGCCTCAACGCCGCTCTGTCGGTCGCCTTCCGCGGCGGCGCCGTCACCGGCATGCTGGTCGCCGGCCTGGGGCTGCTCGGCGTCGCCGGCTACTTCATGGTTCTGCGCCATCTCATCGGCGTGCAGCAGGCGCTGCACGCCATCGTCGGGGTCGCTTTCGGCGGCTCGCTGATCTCGATCTTCGCGCGCCTCGGCGGCGGCATCTTCACCAAGGGAGCCGACGTCGGCGCCGACCTGGTCGGTAAAGTGGAAGCCGGCATTCCCGAGGACGACCCGCGCAACCCGGCGGTCATCGCCGACAACGTCGGTGACAATGTCGGTGACTGCGCCGGCATGGCCGCCGACCTCTTCGAGACCTATGCGGTGATCGTCGTGGCCACAATGGTGCTCGGCGGACTGCTGTTCGGCACCAAGGTCGGCGGGATCGACGCCGTGGTGTATCCGCTCGCCCTCGGCGCCATGTCGATCGTGTCGTCCATCGTCGGCACCTTCTTCGTCTCGACCCGCGAGGGCGGCAAGATCATGACGGCCCTGTACAAGGGTGTCGTCGTGGCCGGACTGGTCTCCGCGATCGGCTTTTACTTCATCACCCGATCGCTGATGCCCGCCGGCGGCCTGGCGCTCTACGGCTGTTCGCTCATCGGCCTCGCCCTGACCGGCGCACTGATCGTGATCACCGAGTATTACACGTCCACGGAGTTCAGCCCGGTGCGCAAGGTGGCGGCGGCGTCGCAGACCGGTCACGCGACCAACATCATCGCCGGGCTGGGCGTCTCGATGAAGGCGACGGCGGCGCCGGTGGTGGCGATCTGCCTGGCCATCTGGGGCTCCTACCAACTCGGCGCGGTGCACGGCGTGGGCCTGTACGGCATTGCCGTGGCCGCCACCGCCATGCTGTCGATGACCGGAATGATCGTGGCGTTGGACGCCTATGGGCCG
This sequence comes from Gammaproteobacteria bacterium, assembly GCA_027366635.1. GTDB lineage: Bacteria > Pseudomonadota > Gammaproteobacteria > Steroidobacterales > Steroidobacteraceae > 13-2-20CM-66-19. The sequence goes on from DAHXNE010000100.1 coordinate 55,527, forward strand.
ATCACCGACAACGCCGGCGGCATCGCCGAGATGGCCGGGCTGCCGAAAGAGGTACGCGACATCACCGACCCGCTCGATGCGGTCGGCAACACCACCAAAGCGGTGACCAAGGGTTATGCCATCGGCTCGGCGGCCCTCGCCGCGCTGGTGCTGTTCGCCGACTACACCCACTACCTGAAGGCCGCGGGCAAGCTCGTCGCCTTCTCGCTGTCGGATCCGGCGGTGATCATCGGCCTGTTCATCGGCGGGATGGTGCCGTATCTGTTCGCCGCCCTCGCCATGGAGGCGGTGGGTCGGGCCGCCGGCGCGGTAGTCAACGAAGTGCGCCGGCAGTTCCGCGAGATCAAGGGCATCATGGAAGGCAAGGCGAAGCCGGACTATTCGCGCGCGGTCGACCTGCTCACCCGGGCGGCGATACGCGAGATGATCCTGCCCTCGCTGCTGCCGATCCTGATGCCCATCGTCCTGGTGGTGGTGATGAACCACCTGATGGGGCCCGGCGCAGGAATCCGCGCGCTCGGCGGCCTGCTGATCGGCACCATCGTGACCGGCCTGTTCGTGGCGGTGTCCATGACCACCGGCGGCGGCGCCTGGGACAACGCCAAGAAGTACATCGAGGAAGGCAACTTCGGCGGCAAGGGCTCGGAGGCGCACAAGGCCGCGGTCACCGGCGATACGGTCGGGGATCCCTACAAGGACACCGCCGGACCGGCGATCAACCCGCTGATCAAAATCATCAACATCGTGGCGCTGCTGATGGTCCCGCTGTTGTAATTTCGTGCGCCGGCCGTGCCTCAGGCGCGGCCGGCGCGGGTCTGAGTCAACACCGCGCTGACCAGCCGGTTGAGCCGCTCGCAATAGGCCGCCACCGGCGCGTTGGCCTCGGCCTGTTTACCGACCAACGCCTGACTGATCTCGCACAGCCGCCGCTCGATACGCTCATCGACCGTCATCGAATGTCCGATCAGCGCGCTGACGCAGGCGCTGATCTCGGCATCCAGGGCGCGCGCATCGCTGCCCGCGATCTCGACTCCGGTGAGCTCGCGAGGGCAGCCGGCGGCCAGATGTTCGC